>JACCZE010000295.1 GCA_013696105.1 Planctomycetota bacterium
CTTCAGGATGTCGTTGATCTGGCCGGTCTTGAACCGCAGCTCCGTCGCCGTGTTCCCCGTCACCGTCCCTTCGTGCTCGAAGTAGCCCACGCCGCTGGAGAACAGCACCACCTTGCGCACCTGCACCTGGGACTCCCCCCCATCGACAGCGAACACCGCAGGTGACAGGACGAGGGCGCTGCCCAACGCGAGCGCGCACAAGGAGGAGGTCAACGGGAGGCGCATGGAGGATCCTTTGGGGAGGTCGGTACACCTTGGACGGCTGATATGCCATTTGGTTCATCGACCGCGGCCAGCCATCCTCAGGTGGAATCGGAGGCAATGCCAGGCGGCGAATCGGCTTGTGGATTCCTTGACAGGATGGTCGGGCTCCCTACCCTTCCGAACCCTTCAGTTTCCCTGTCTCCCGCGAGGTTTCCATGGCCGTTCCCAAACGCCGCGTCTGCCATAGCCGTAAGAAGATGCGTCAGAGCCACCAGGCCCTGAAGGTCCCGGCCATGTCGATCGACCGGCAGACCAAGAGCGTCCATCGTCCGCACCATGTGGATCTGCGCACCGGCCTCTATCGTGGTCGCCAAGTGCTCTTCCGCGAGGAAGAGACCGCCGGCCCGACGGGCGACAAGCCGGACGGCGGGGACTCGACGAAGACGACGTGATGCGGATCACGGTGAAGCCCTCCGCTTCCCGATTCCGCACCCCAGCAGCGCAGACCACGACGCGTCGCGTCGGCGCCTCTGAACTGCTCCCGACCTCGGTCCTGCCGGACGGAATGCGATGAAGCTCGTGGTGGATGCCATGGGGGGTGACGACGCCCCGATGGCGATGGTGCAGGGCGCCATCGATTACGGCCGCGCCAACCCCGACAAGACGGTCATCCTGGTCGGCCGTGAGCACGACATCCGCTCGTGCCTGGCCAAGGAAGGCGACGCGCCCACGAACATCGTGATCGAGGACGCGCCCGAGGTCATCGGCATGGCCGAGAAGATCAGCGCGCTCAAGGATCGTCCGAACGACAGCATGAACCGCTCGGCGCTGCTGGTGAAGCAGGGCAAGGCCGACGCCATGGTGCTGTGCGGAAACACCGGCTGCAGCGTGGCGGCGGCGCAGCTGCACCTGCGGCGCGTGCCTGGCGTGAAGCGGGCCGGCATCCTGACCCCGCTGCCGAATCCGCGCGGCCATACCTGGGTCTGCGATTCGGGCGCCAATGCCGTCTGCAGGCCCGAGCACCTGGTGCAGTTCGCCGAGATGTCCGCGTCCTTCCTCGAGAGCGCGTACGGCAAGAAGCGCCCGAAGGTCGGCGTCCTGTCGATCGGCGAGGAGGACGACAAGGGCGACGACCTCACCCATCAGACGCTCGAGATGCTGCGCAAGACGTCGCTGAACGTCGTCGGCAATGTCGAAGGCCACGATCTGTATACGGGCGATGTCGACGTCGTGGTGTGCGACGGGTTCACCGGCAACGTCGTACTCAAGGCCAGCGAAGGCGTGCTCGATGCCTTCATGAAGATCATGAAGGAGGAGATCTACCGCAGCCTGCGCACCAAGGTCGGTGCCCACCTGCTGCGTCCTGCTTTCGACAGCCTCCGCCGACGTACGCACTGGAGCCTGGTCGGCGGGTGTCCGCTCATCGGCGTCGACGGAGTGACCATCATCGGACACGGTCGCTCGAATCGCGTCGCGGTGTACCACGCGCTCATCCAGGCCGAACGCTGTGTCGAGGGCAAGACGGTGGAACGCCTGCGCGACCTGTACCGGAACCAGAACGCAGGCAGCGATCCCGTGGCCAATACGGCCTGACGTGCGCGCCGCTGCAGCGACCGCTCTGGCGTTCGTGCTCGCCCTCCAACTCGGATGCCACACCGTCGCCGAGGTCTGGATCGAGGCCGACGGATCGGGTCGGGGGACCATCCTCGTCTCCCGGCCGACCAGCGGGATCACGCTCGACGACGTCCGGCGGCAGCTCGAAAAAGCCGGGTTCACGGTGACCGCTGCGAGCGAGCAGCGCGCGGCGGATGGCGCCGCGGTCTCGGATGATCCGCGCCTGCGGACCCCTCCGGAGGCGTTCCACGCGACCATCCGCTGGGATGATTTCCGCACGCCGTTCCGTCGTCGCACCGTGACCGACGATGGCGTCGTGCTCGATTTCGGATCGCTCGACCCCGGCATGTCACTGATCGCGCACGTGCCCGGCACCATCGATCGCTCGGAATCCTTCGGTCGCGCGATGGATTCCGACAGCGTGTCCTTCGATCACGGCCTGGCGCGCCTACGCTATCGGCCGGGATCGCCGATCCTGCGCATCGCGCTGATCGCCGCGGGTGCAGCGATTCCACTGGCCTTCATCGGGTGCGTCTGGTGGTCCCGCCGCACCCGCAAGGATGCGACGGCGCCGATATCCCCACGGCCGGAGTCGCAATCTGCTGGCGTTTCCAGCGATTCCGGCTAAAAACCGCTCATGCTCGCCTGGTTCCGATTTACCTCGTCGTATCCCGGCTCCGCACCGGACTAGGGTCGAAGCGCGCCGTCGCCGCTGTCGTGCCCCTGGTCCCGGCCAGGGGTTTTTCGTTGTCCGCTCCCATCCTCGGAATGTCCCGATCACCATGCGCAAGACCCATGACCTGCACGTCGTCGAGACGCGGCCGCTGCTGACGCCCGCGACGATCCAGAGCGAACTGCCGATCACTCCCGCGACCGCCGATCTGGTCGCTGTGACGCGCGACCGCGTGCGCGCCATCCTCCAGGGACGCGACCGCCGCCTGCTGGTGGTGGTGGGGCCGTGCTCGATCCACGACGTGCGCGCCGCGCATGAATACGGCAGCAAGCTCAAGGCCCTGCGAGACGAGCTCGGCGAGCGTCTTGAGATCATCATGCGCGTGTACTTCGAGAAGCCTCGCACCACCACCGGATGGAAGGGCCTGATCAACGACCCGCACCTGGATGGCACCTACGACATCAACACGGGATTACGCTCGGCGCGCGGCCTGCTCCTGGATCTTGCCAGCCAGGGTCTGCCCGCGGCGACCGAACTCTTGGATCCGATCATCCCGCAGTACATCGCCGACGTGGTGTCATGGACGGCGATCGGCGCACGCACCACCGAAAGCCAGACCCACCGCGAGATGGCCTCGGGCCTATCGATGCCGGTCGGCTTCAAGAACGGTACGGACGGAACGCTCACCGCGGCCATCAACGCCATGCTCTCGGCGAAGGAACCGCACCGTTTCCTGGGCATCAACGCCCAGGGCTTGGCGAGCATCGTCACCACCACCGGCAATCCCGATGGTCACGTGGTGCTGCGCGGTGGAAAGCACGGTCCCAACTACGACGCCGTCCAGGTGTCGAAGGCCGCGGCGGAGCTCACCAAGCACGGTCTCAACCCACGCATGATGGTCGACTGCAGCCACGACAACGCGGCCAAGGACCACACCCGCCAGGGCGCGGTGCTGGCTGACATCTCGGCGCAGCTGGCCGCAGGCTCGCCCCACCTGATGGGCGTGATGATCGAGAGCCATCTCGTCGCCGGCCGCCAGAGCATTCCCAAGGACCTGTCTCAACTGGCATATGGTCAAAGCATCACCGATGCCTGCGTTGACTTCCCCGCCACCGCGGCGATGCTCCGAGCGTTGGCTGAGGCGGTGGCAGAGCGTCACCTGCAGCCCAACTGATACAGAACCAAGCGTACGCAGGCCCCTCGGGAGCATTCCTCCGCGGCCTGCGTTTTGTTTTGCACCAAGCGAGGCAGGCCATGAGCAGCATCCCAGTGACCATCGAAGGCAAGCGGAAGATGCAGCACGAGCTGGACGAGCTCCAGGCCCGCGTGCCGGTGATCGCCAAGGCCATCGAGGATGCCCGCGAAAAGGGCGACCTGCGCGAGAACGGCGAATACCACGCCGCCCGCGAGGAGATGTCGATGATCAACGCCCGCGTCCAAGAGCTCAAAGGCAAGCTCTCGCGCGCGGTCGTCGTCGACGAGAGCCAAATCGACACCAGCCGCATCGCCTTCGGCGCGAAGGTGAAGCTCCAGGACCTGTCGGACAAGAGCGTTGAGGAATGGCAGCTGGTCGGCGACGGCGAGGACGATCCGCTGGAGAACAAGATCCTCACCTCGAGCCCGATGGGCGCGGCATTGGTCGGCAAATCCCTGGGCGAGACCGTCGTGGTCAAGGCACCCGCCGGTGAGCTGAAGTTCAAGGTCCAGGCGATCTCGTACTGAGCCCCGCCATGGACGAACCGAAGCAGAAGACCGAGGACCTCGGCGATCACCGCAAACGCATCGACGCGCTCGACCAGGAACTGGTCAGGCTTTTGAACGAGCGTGCCGCGGTGGCGCGGACGATCGGCGAATCCAAGCGCGAGCGCGGCGAATCGATCTTCGTGCCGCACCGCGAGCAGGAGGTGTTCCGCAAGATCGCCGCGCTCAACGCCGGCCCCCTGCCCGAGAACGCGCTGCGCGCCATCTGGCGCGAAGTGATGTCGGCGTCGTTCGCGCTCGAGCAGCCGCTGATGATCTGCCATTTCGGCCAACCGGGCGCGTTCACCCACCTCGCCGCCAAGCTGAAGTTCGGCGAGAGCGTGAACTACACGGCGGTCGAGGACATCATGACAGTGTTCACCGAAGTGGAGAAGGACCACGCCGATTACGGCGTCGTGCCGATCGAGAATTCCACCGACGGCTCGATCACGGACACCATCGACGCCTTCCTGGCGACCAATCTGCGCATCGTCAACGAGCTGCACCTGCGCATCCGACACCACCTGATGAGCATGAGCGCACGCGCCGACATCAAGCGCGTCTACTCGCGCCACACCGTTTTCCGCCAATGCCGCGGATGGCTCGCGGCGAACATGCCGGGCGTCGAGCTGATCGAGATCGTCTCGACCACCAAGGCCGCCGAGCGCGCCGCCAAGGAGACCGGATCGGCGGCGATCGGACACCGCGACGCCGCCAAGGCTTTCGGCCTGCCGATCGTCGCCTCCGACATCCAGGACAATCCCAACAACGTCACGCGCTTCGTGGTCATCGGCCGTCCCAACCGCGCCGCTAGCCCGACCGGCACCGACAAGACCAGCCTGATGTTCGGCGTCCAGGATCGTCCGGGCGCGCTCTACGACTGCCTGCTGCCGTTCCACAAGGCCGGCATCAACCTCACGCGCATCGAGAGCCGGCCCAGCCGCCGGAAGCCGTGGGAATACCTGTTCTTCATCGACCTCACGGGCCATCAGCTCGATGCGCCGATCCAGGCCGCGCTGACCGAACTGCGCAAGCACACCTCGACGCTCGAGATCCTCGGCAGCTACCCGCGCGCCGATCAGCCGCTGAACGAGTAGCGGCATCGCAGGAACCGCGCGGCGAATCGTGCGACGAAACGGTGACCCGATCCGGGACACGACGAAACGGTGACCCGATCCGGGACATGCGTTGCCGTCCCCTCCAGGCGGCTATAAAGCCGGGGTGCGGCGCATCCTCCTCCTCAGCATGCTCGCCGCCGCACCGCTGGCCGCGGTCGAGCCGGTGGTCGCGACCTCGTGGGATGTGCGCAAGGAATCGCAGGAGCTGATCGACGACCTCGACGCCAAACGCGGCGAGGAAGCATCGCTGCTCGAACGGGTCCAGGCCCTGATCGCGGCCCACGGCGACCAGCTCATCGCGTGCAAGGACGGCAGCGCGCCCATCGCCGACGTGCTGCAGGGGCGACTCAAGGACCTCGGCATGGAAGCAGCATTCGTCCGCGCCTATGAAGGGACCGCAACACTGCGCCTCGCCGATGCCGCCACCGAAGCCGAGCTGATCGCCGTCGCGCGCGGCTATCCCGGCACCAATGCCGCCGGCCGCGCGTGGACCGCGCTCGCGAATCGCGCGTGGGACACCGGCCGACTCGGACAATACCTCGAATGCGTGCGGCGCTCGTCCGAACGCGAGTCGCCCACGGCGAAGGAGCGCGAGGCGGCCGCGCTGTCGATGGTGCTCCTGGGCGAGGCGCCGGATCTGCCCACATCGCTCGACGGCCTGGCCGAGATCTGGACCTTCGAAGTCGACGAGCACCGCGTACGCCGAGCGAGCCAGGAGCGCCCAGCGCTTCCCGTGCTGAGCCTGAGCGGCGCCAGCGGCGAAGCGACCGCGGCCAGCGATGGCGTTCGCTTCTTCGTCTTCGACCATCTGGTCGGACGGCAGCAGGGATCGACGCAGTTCATCGGCAACATCCCGTTGAGCCAGCTGCAGGCCAAGCCCGTGGTCACGCAGCACGGATTCGTCGCGCAGGGCCTTACCGATAATCAGAAGATCGACCTCTTCTGCCTCGACCGCCTGGGTGGTCGGAAGTGGCAGGGAACGACCCAGCAGACCGGAGCGATCTACGGTCTGTCGCCGTTGATCGCCTTCGATCAGCTGGTGGCCCACGCCGTCATCGTGCTGTCGGACGAGAATGCCGATCTGCACGTCCAGGCATTCGATGCGCGCACCGGCATACCAGCCTGGGATGCCCTGGTCGCCCGGGTGCCGGGTGCGCGTCGCGCCTTCAATCCGGGCGACAATGGCCTGACGCCGTCGATGTGCATGCATGAAGGCTCGCTGCTCGTCCTGTCGAATTGCGGGGTGATCGCGCGCGTGGGACCGGCTGGCGACGTGCGTCGCGTGTGGAGCTATCCGAGCCTCACCGACGAGAACCTCATGGGCATGCCCAATCTCGTGCGCACCACCCGCCGCGGACTCACCGCCAGCGACGGCCGCATCGCCATCGCGACGCCATCGGATAACATGGGTATCGCGCTGATCCTGTCCGACGGCAATCAGGCGCCGCAGGTCTACCGCGGAGACGGCGCCAAGGGCGACGTGCTCGCGGTGGGCGGCGGGGTCGCGCTGTTCGCAGGCAATATCGTCAGCTGCCTCGACATCGCCGCCCGCAAGGCGCGGTGGAATCTTCCCGTACGGCTCACCGATGCGCAGGGCTGCATCGGCAACGGCCGCGCGCTCGCCGCCGGCAAGGAGAGCATGGTGCTGCTCGACCTGTCCACCGGCAAGCCGGTCGGACAGCGCACCTTCGGCGCGTTCGATGCATCGTACGGGCTGGCGGTGGTCGATCAGACGCTGGTCCTCGGCCGACCCGCCCAGGTGACCGCATACGGCGGAACGACGTCCACGCTCGATCGGCTGGTCCAGGCCGCCGCGCAGAACCCCCAGGATTTCCGCCCGCGCGCGCGTCTCGCCTCGCTGCTCCAGGTCCATGGCGACCTCGACCAGGCCTTCGCCCGCTACGCCGAGGCTCTCGAGCGCGGCGCTCCGCCCGAGTACGCAGAGAAGGCCGCGCGCATCGCGCGTCAGCGCCTCGATCTCACCGTCGGCGACGCCAAACAGTTCTCTCCGGCCCTCGCTAAGCTCGAGCTGCTGGGCACATACGACCGCTCGCTCGCAGCCGAAGCCGGGTACTGGCGCGCACGCAATGCCGAGGCTGCAGGCGACAAAAACTCCGCCGCGAACGATTATCGCGCGGTGCTGAGTCTGCCCGGCCGCCCGATCGCGGTGCGCGATCGCGAACGCGTCGAGGTCCACCTGCACGCGCTGGCACGCGCCGGCCTGGCGCGTATCGACGGAAAGGATCCCGGGCTCGCCGGCAAGCCGACCGACGAGCCGCCACTGCCGGCGATACGTGCCGACTGGACGATCGCTTCGCACCGCGCCCGTAATACCCAGGTCGCCGCGGGCCTGGCGATCGGATACTCCGACGGATACCTGGTGGCCAACCGCATCGCCGACGGCACCGAAGCCTGGTGGCGCAAACCCGAGCGTCCACTGTTGGGCGTCCAGGCGGTCCAGGACAACGCCGGCCAAGGCGTGTCCATCAAGGTCATCCCCGGAACCAGCGCCGACACCGCTGGTCTGCGCACCGGCGACATCCTCATCGAGTTCTCGGGCAAGGAGATCCGCGACTTCCAGCACGACCTCGTCCCGACCGTGATGGGCGCCGGCATCCGCACGCCGTTCACCGCGGTGGTGATGCGCGGCGACACCAAGGTGTCGCTCACCGGCATTCTCGGCGGCGACCTGGTCGAGCCGATCGCCGCCAACACGCGCACGGTCCTGGTGTGGCCGACGCTTCCCATGGGAGGCCCCAGCGGCATGTGGGTCGCGGCCCACGATCTGGTCACCGGGGTCGAGCTGTTCCCCCGCCGGGCGATCCCGCCGAGCACCACCGAGCAGGACGCCCCGCCGCCATTGCTGACTCCCGACGATGTGCTCGTGCTCATCGATGGGCAGGACATCGTCGCGCTCGCAGCGCATGCCGATGGCGCCTCGCCCGCCGGACGCGAGCTGTGGCGCCTGCCTGGACTGTCGTCGAGTTTCACCCGGTCGCGGCAGGTGCGTGGTCGGCTGCTCTGGCTGCCCGACAGCGAACGCGGCTACGGGCGCTTCATCGAACTGGCGACCGGCCTCGTGCTGGCGCAGGTACCGGTCGACAGCGACGACACGCCGCTGGTCGATGGTTTCGACTGCATCGCACGTCAAGCCGACTCCTGCCTCGCCTGTTGGGACCTGGGCACTGGGCGCCTGCGCTGGCGGTCCGAGGTGGTGGTCTCGAAGGTCATCGCCGCGCGCGGAGACAGCGTCTTCATCCTGAGCGAGCAGGAACAGCTCGCGGTGGTCGATCGCTTCAGCGGCAAGCTGCGACGCACCTTCGGCGAATGGCACACCATCAGCGAACACGCCGTGATCGGCGACCGGTTGTACCTCTACGCGCGCAGCAAGGACGGCGGCGATGGCTTCATCGCCGTCGACATCGCCGCCGGCTCCCTGGCCTGGGAGCAATGGCTGCCCGCCAAGGTCGAGGTGCGGGAATTTCGTCCCACCGTCATGGGCCTGTTCTCCATCATCCGCGACGATGATGGAACCGCGGCGCTCCTGCTCGACGCGAAGACCGGCTCACCGCGAGCGACCGTGATTCAGCCGGACCATGCCGTGATCCCCCTTGCGAACGGACTGCTCGACGCGAGCGCCGATGGCCTGCGCGCCATCGTCTCGCAAGCGATCGCACCTCCGCCAGCGGTGCCAGCGCCCACGGTAGCTGATGCGGCGGATCTCTCGGCGGTGGCCAAGGCAGCGATTCCCGGCCTCGTCTGGCAACGCTGCGGAGAGTCGTCGTACGCGCTCGCACGGGTGAAGTCCGCCCTACTGGTGTTCGCTCGCCCGCACGCGGACATGGTGGTGCGCATCGGCGATGCGGGTCGGCCGATCGATCGCCAGAGCGTGTCGCTGCAGCTGTCGCCGCAGGACGGCGGCATCGTCACCCTCGACGCGCCGGCGGGCTCGTGGCGACTGGGCGATCACGTGGTGCTCGCGTCGGACCAGTCACCCATCCTCGTCGCGCGACTGGAACCCCCCGCCGATCGAGCGGCCGGTCAGCCGCTAGCTGTGCGCGTGAAAGTGGGAGCCGTATCCGATGGACCTGAAGCGCCCTGGTGGTTCAGCGCGGTGTGGCGAACCGTGAGCCCCGATGCCGACAAGGGTCGCCCGCGGGACAAGCGGTGATCGTCGGCCTCGGCCTGGATCTCATCGGTGTCGAACGCATCCGCGGCGTCCATGCCCGCCAGGGACGGCGCTTCCTCGATCGCGTCTACACCGCCGATGAGCAGCGCTACTGCCTGGGATTCCGCGATCCCGCCGAGCGCCTCGCCGCGCGCTGGGCGGCGAAGGAAGCATGCATGAAGGCGCTCGGGACTGGCTGGGCGCAGGGCGTATCGTTCACTGACATCGCGGTCACCACCGATGGCTCCGGAGCTCCCGGATTGCTGCTGACGGGCGGGGCTGGGCAACGCGCCGAATCACTCGGCGTCGTCCGCCAGCTGCTCACGCTCAGCCATAGCGATGGCATCGCCGCCGCGGTGGTCGTACTGGAATCCAACTGAGCTGTCTATTCAAGGGCTTCGCCCCTACGGACTTTTTGTGCAGGGGCTTCGCCCCTACGGCGCGGTCGCGCCTACCCCCGGGCTTTGTCGCGGCTCGATCAGGATTGCGGAGCAGTCCTGATCGTGGCGGCATCGCTTCGCGATTGTATGCCGCCACCGCCGCTCGGCGCCCGAAAGAGAGATCCATCAGCCATCAGCCATCGGCCATCGGCCACAGCTAAAGTCAAATCCCCGCGCCAATTTTTCGTCACCCTCTCGCCTCTCCCGGATTTCAATCCATCCGTGACTGCCGATTGGCTTTGGCTGTAGCTGTGGCTTGCGATGTCATTCTCCACGGGCGCCGAGCGGCGGTGGCGGCATACAATCGCCGCAGGCGATGCCGCCACGTTTTCAGCGGCTTGCCACTGAAAACGAGCCGCGACAAAGCCGCGAGGGTAGGCCCGGCAGGGCCGTAGGGGCGACAGCCCTGAAAAAACTAGGCGGGATCGGATGGATGCGCCTCGAGGACCAGCGCCTCGGCCTCCGCCTTGCCCAGCCAGGCCTTGATCAGGTAGTGCACCAGGTACAGCGCGGGCGTGATCGCGATCGCGATCAGGAATTTCACCGCGTAGTTGGTGACGCTGACGTTGGCAGCGGCTGATATCGGCCACGGCTTGTCGTTCGTGCCGACCAAGAATGGCAGTGCCCAGGGGATGATCACGAAGGCGAGGAAGATGACGACGAAGCTGTCGATCACCTGGCTGATCAGGGTGCTGATCTGCGCCCGCAACCACAGCAGCTTGCCTCCGGTCTTCCTGCGCAGGATCTGGAAGACCTTGATGTCGAGCAGCTGCCCGAGGGCGAACGCGGTCAGGCTGCCGGCGAGGATCGCCCACGATTGCCCGAAGGCGATCTCGAAACCGCGCCGCATCTCCTCTCCGGTATACTCCGGGCTGAAGCTCACGGCCTGGACCGCGATCGCGGCCTGGATCACCGGCTGCAGCAACAGGCTCACGGCGATGGCGAGGATGGTGAAGGTGCGCACCACGCGCTGGCCGTAATATTCGTTGATGATGTCGGTGAGGATGAAAGTCAGGGGAAAGGCGAGGATGCCCGTGGTGGCGACGAAGGGCCCGGCCTGGTCGCTCAGGCCGAGGTGCTGGGGCATGAGCCCGAAGATGGTGAACGGCCAGAGCTTGGCGCCGATCAGATTCGCGACGACATAGAACCCGACGAAGACCGCGCACAGGGCGAGGAGGAGGGTCTGCCGGCGCGGAATCGATGCATCGTTCATGGGGCGGATTAATGCACCCGTCCGGCATCCCGCAACCCATTCCTAGGTACAGGTGACGCTTGAACGGATGTGCCGGTTCAGCAGATCAGCTGTTCGAACCACCGCCGGGCGGTTTCGCGCAGGTGGTGCAGTTCGGCGTCCAGGGCGTCGATGCCGCGGAAATCGCAGCGCTTCGCCAATTCGTCACGCGGACCACGCTCGGTGGGGATGCTGCTGACCGCCTTGCCCGCGGACAGGCGCATCCTCGACTCGATGAAGCGCAGACGGCGGACCCCGCTGGCGAGCTGGTCGGCCGCCTCCTCGGGGATGCGCCCCGATTCGCCCAGGCGCACCAGCATCGCGTCGGTCGCAGGCGGACGCGGAAGCTCGGATGGCGCCAGGCCGAGAGAGCAGTACTGCGCGATGAACTCGTGATCGTTGTATCCGCCCCACCCGCGCTTGAGGTGGTCGCGTCCGGCCACGCTCTCCTCCAGCCGCCGGCGCATGGCCTTCACCTCGCCGGCGGAATCCCGCGGCAGCGGCTGCATCAGCGCCTCGCGCTGGATCAGCTGCACCGCCTCCTCGCCCAGGCGCGGATCGCCCGCGAGATGCGCGACCCGCAGCATCGCCATGCGCTCCCACAAGTCGCGCGGCTGCGACCAATAATGCCCGAGCGCGGCGGTGTTCGACACCAGCTCGCCCTGGGTGCCGTATGGGCGCAGGCGCGGATCGAGCTCGTACAGACGCCCATCGGTCATGGTGCGCATCAGGTCCTGCGCGACCTTGGTCCAGAAATCGTCACCGGCGAGGTTCTCACCACCGGAACGGCCGCGTTTGCAGATGCCTCCCGGATCGCAGACGAAGATGATGTCCATGTCCGATGCGTACGACAGCTCGCGCGCGCCGAGCTTGCCCAGGCCGAGCACCGCGAAACGCGTCGGGCGACCGTTTTCCTGTGGAATGCCGTACTGCCGTGCGCGCTCCTGGATCACGCGGATGAGCGTGACCTCGAGGATGGTCTCGGCGACCGACGACAGGTGGTGGCCGACGTCGCGCGGATCCAGCCCTTCCAGGTCGCGGATGGCGACGACCGCGGTCTCGCGCGCCTGCATATAAGCCAATGGCTCAGCGAGGTTTTGCAGACCCTGGGCAAGGGAACGCGCCTCGGCGAACAGCGCATGCTTCTTGCGCAGCGGCTGGTTGAGCGAATCGATCACCTCGTCGGGTAGGCCGGCGAAATCCTGGAACAGGGTGACGAGGAAATTCGACCACCCAGCCAGATCGACGAACATGCGCAGCACCGCCGGCCTGGTGCCCAGCAGCTCATAGAAGGTCGCGCGGCCGCCGACCGCCGAGACGATGCGACTGAAATTGCTCAGCGTCTGACCGGGGTCGGGCGTTCCGGCGATGTGGTGCAGGAGCAGCGGCAGGATCTCGACCAGCTTGCGCTCGGTTCGGTTGCGGCTGAGCACGAAGAACGGCTCGACCGCCAGGCTGCGCACATCCGCGCATGCCTTCGCCACGTCGCGGAAACCGTGGGTGCCCAGCACCTTCCCTGCCAGCCGCACATCCGCCTCGCCTTGCACCAACAGCGCGAGCAGCGCTTCCGAGTCCACGGTCACGCCGAGGAAATGGCGCCCCACCAGTTCGCGCACGCGCGCGCGAGTGCGCGCGTGGTAATCATCGAAGCGCGTCAGCGCATCGACTCCGCGGAACGACGACCGCCGCGCGAGGTTCGCGCGTTCATCCGCCGCCTTCGGCAGTTCGTGCTCTTGGCGATCCTGCCACATCTGCAGGCGGTGCTCGACGGTCCGCAACCACAGGTAATGGCGTTCCAGCTCGGCCGCGTCGGGGCGCGGGATGATGCCACGGTCGGCGAGGATGCGCAGCGTCGGCAGCGTCGACGGATCGCGCAGCTCGGCCATGCGTCCGCCGTGAACCAGCTGGAAGTACTGTACCAGGAATTCGATGTCGCGGATGCCGCCCGCGCCGGTCTTGACGTTGGCCGCTTCCGCGCGCTCCTCGATGCGGCGACGCATCGATCGCGCTTCCTCGAGGTCCTCCCACTGGGGATCCTGCGGATACACCCACGGCCGCAGCTCATCCAACAGCCGGGTGCCAAGCGCGAGGTCTCCGGCGATCGGCCGCGCTTTGATCAGCGCCTGACGCTCCCACGGACGACCGACGCTGTAATAATAGTCGATCGTCTCCCGGTAGCTGAGTGCCAACTCCCCGCGGTCCCCCTCTGGACGCAGGCGCATGTCGACGCGGAACATCCGACCGCTCGGTCCCGGTTCCTCGAGGATGCGGATGAGCGTGGTTCCCAGCCGTTGGAACCAGGCGTGGTGGTCGAAATCGATCGTGTCGACCGCCTTCGCATCGTACAGGAAGATGAGGTCGATGTCCGAGCTGTAGTTCAGCTCGCGTGCTCCCAGCTTGCCCATGGCCATCGCCGAGAAGCGCAGCTCGAGGGCCACGTGGTCGGCGGGCAGACGTGGGAGCAGCTTCGCGTATGCGCAGGTGTAGGCCGCCTGCGCGATGACGTCTACCAGATCCGACAACTCGCGCACCGCCGCTTCGAAGCTGATCTGCCCGGTGAGATCGCCGAGGATGACGCGCAACGACTGGTGGTGCTTGAACAATCCCAGCTGCGCGATGCGCGCGTCTTCGCCATCGACGGCGGCCATGTCGCGCTCGAGTTGCTCGAGCATGGTGCGACGACCCCACACCTGGCGGTGCAGGCGATCGGCCGCGACGCTCCAGAACATCTCCGGATACTGCAGGGCCACCTCGAAGGCGTAGCGGCTGGACCCGGCGAGTCGCAGGAGGAGTTCGATCGCCAATGGATCGTCCTGGAATCGGCGCAGCCGCTGGGCCACGTCGTCCACACCTCCGGCCTCGAGGAACTGCCGCAGGTCGGTCACGGCGCGGCCCTCGTCAGGCAGATCCGCGGCGACTGCAGCCACGCGCGCGAGGACGTGCCGGGCCGGATCGCCATGCAGCGAGATCAGGGAAGCACGCCAATCGTCGATGTCGCCCACGCCCAGAGCGTGCCCGGTGGCGGAGGTTGCCAAGCGCGGGACGCCTCCGACACGCCGACCGCCTTGCCGCCCGACCGCCGCCGGCAGACTGGGTCCACGGCCCGTGAGCGGACCGGCCAGGCAGGGAGGCCATCGGGATGTTCACCGGCATCATCGAGCACGTGGGTCGCGTCGTCTCGGTCGTCCACGCAGCGCAGGCGACGCGGCTCGTGGTCGACCTCGGCCCACTCGCTGCCGATGCCAAGCTCGGCGACAGCATCGCTGTGTCGGGAGCCTGCCTGACCATCGCACAGCTCGCGGGCGAGATCACTACCTTCGATGTCAGCGAGGAGACGCGGCGGAAGACCACCATCGGTGGCTGGCAGGACGGCCGCCCGGTGAATCTCGAACGCGCGCTCGCCTTCGGGCAGCGCCTGGGCGGGCACCTGGTGTCGGGCCACGTCGATGCGGTAGGCCGGCTTGCCGAGCGGCGTCCCGAGGGCGGCAGCGAGCGTTTCACCATCATCCTGCCCGACGGCAACGCCGTGCGGGTAGTCGAGAAGGGTTCGCTCGCGGTCGATGGCGTGAGCCTGACCACCTGGGACTGCCGGGGCGCCCGCTGCGCGATCGCGGTCATCCCCCATACCCTCGCCCACACCACGCTGGGCAGCCTGCGCGCCGGATCGCCGGTGAACCTCGAACAGGATCTCATCGGTCGCTGGGTCGAGGCGATGGTCGCCCGCTGAGCGGTGGCGACGAGCGCTTGGCCGTCCCTGACACGTGAACCGCACCTCCGATCCCTCCGCCCCACCGACGTGAGCCCAGCCCCAGGCGTGGGATACGCCTTCCCGCGGGCCTCACAGCCGGGCTGGTGAACGGCGTGTGGCGGACTACCGTCGCGCTACGAGGCCCACATGACCTGGTCGACCACACCCGTCCTCCGCCATCCGTTCTCGGCCGTCGGCCTCATCGCACTGGCTGCCGCGGCCACGGTCCAATGGGGTTGCGCCGAGTCCAAACGTCCGGTCACCCAACGCATCCAGAATCCACAGGACGAGTGGGTGTATTCCATCGACACCGGTGTCGGTGGACGTCCTGATACCACCAGACCGTTGAGCGATCCCTTGCGCTCGGTGTATTACGGATTGCCGCAGGGCCGCCCGCTCGACCCCATGCCGGCCGTGCTGTTCAATAATGGTTACGTGGTCGGCTACGATGTGCCGGCCAAGACACCCCTGTGGGCATGCTACCGTCTGTTCGCGTCGAGCGCGAACCCCACCCCGGCTGCGAAGAACGCGGCGTTCGCCACCGATGCACGCACTCGCGGCACCGCCGAGGCCGAGGCGGAAGCCGATTCGAAGTCGAAGTCCGGCCGGGTCGACGATTATGCAGGCAAGGGTGGTTACTCGCGCCGGCTGCTGGCTCCGACAGGGCTGATCGGCGCCGACTACGGCGAGGACGCGGCGCACGAGACCCTCCTGTCATCGAACGTCCTGCCGGTCGCTGCCGGACGGAACGACGTCTGGGACCAGATCACCGGCCTGGAATGGGCCTATGCCCAGGCCTATGACGAGCTCTGGGTCATCTGCGGGCCGCTCTTCTCGGGCGACGTCAAGGCGCTGCCCTCCGGATCGGCGGTCCCCGAAGGCTTCTGGAAGATCCACATCACCGTGCGCAAGGGTCGTTCGCGCATCCAGTCCTTCATCGTCCCGCAGCCGAGCGGAAACGCCCAGCAGCAGAAGGCCGACCTCGCCGACTACCTGGTGTCGGTGGGTGAGATCGAGGAGAAGACCGGCCTCACCTTCTTCCCGGCCATCCACGACATCGACGGCGACACCGCCGAGCTGCGGCACATCAAGGTCCAGGACGGCATCTGGCCGACCGAGCGGGATACTGCGGCGAGGTGATTGGGGCGAGAAGGCCCGGCGAAGGCCCCGGTGCTCCGTTCTCTGTCCTCTGTGCTCCGTCGACAGCGGACGGCAAGAGATGGGTAAGACTGAAGCTATCTGAACCACCGTGCTCCGTGCTCGGTCCTGAGTCCTCCGTCGACAACTGACGGCATCCAACGACAACCGATCGGCAAGGACCGTAGCTACCTGAATCCGTTGTGCGGCCGTCGACGGAGCACAGAGCACGGAGGACGGAGGACGGAGCACGTTGCATGCCCGTCCGGCCGTCGACGGAGAACGGAGGACCGAGCACGGAGCACGGAGCACGTTACATTCCGAGGACTGAGCCCGCTCCCCCATATCCCTCGTATCGCTTCCCGCCTTCCGGAAACCGCCTCCCTGCGTAGCGTGGCGCCATGTCCGTCATCTGGGCGATCTGCCGGCGCGACCTGGTGTCGGCCTTCACCACTCCGCTCGCCTGGCTGGTCCTCGCGATGTGGCTGGTGCTGGTCGACCTGACCTTCTGGCTGACCCTGTCGAGCGTGCACGGCACACCGGGATCGGACACGCCACTGTTCGTCCAATCGCTCTCGAGCGGGGTGTTCTTCCTGATCCTGCTCGCGCCCGCCATCACCATGAACAGCTTCTCGCTCGAGCGCGTCCAGGGCACCATGCAGCTCCTGATGACCATCCCCATCCGCGAGCACCAGCTGGTCGCGGGCAAGTTCCTCAGCGCCTTCCTGATGCTCGCGACGATGATCGCCGCGACGGTGATCCAGCCGCTGGTCCTGGGCTTCGTCAGCGCGGTGCCCGGGCCGCAACTGGCGTCGGGCTACCTCGGTCTGCTGTCGGTCTGCGCGATGCTGGCAGCGCTGGGAGTGTGGATCAGCCTCCTGGTCGATAGTCCGGTGGCGGCCTACGTCATCACCTTCGCGGTGATCGCGGTGCTGATGCTGGTCGGCTTCGTCGGCAACGATGGCGTGCTCGGACGCCTGAGCACATCGGTGGGTCTGCATCAGCGGGCGCTGCCATTCTTCCGCGGTGAGATCCGCCTGGGCAACCTCGCATATTTCCTGGCCTCGGCCGCGGCGTTCCTGGTCCTGTCCCACAGCGTGCTGTCGGCGCGGAGGATCCATGGCTGAGGTCCCCTCGCCGCGCACCGCAACGGCTCGCCTCGGCCGCTTGGGCGGTCTGGGTGGACGCACCGTGCTCTGGCTGCTCCTGGCGGTGATCGTCGTGGCGGCAGCCGACCGCTCGCGAGCCGTGTTCGACTGCAGCGCCGACCGACGCTTCACTCTCAGCGATCGCCTGGGTGCCATCCTGGTCCAGCAGACCGAACCGGTGGAGCTCGTGGGCATCTGGTCGGCCGACGATCAGGGGCGCTTCGAGACCATCGCCACCCATCTGGGCCTGATGGCGGCGCGCAATCCGAAGATCGCGTGGCGGCGCATCGATCCCGATCTGCACAAGGCGGCACTGGCGCAATTCGCATCCCTGCATCAGCAACCGACGTGGCCAGCGGTGTACGTGACCAGGGGTACGCGCGCTTACCGCATTCCCCTCGGTGATTTCTCGCGCCTGGTCCTGCAGCGCGAAGTGGGCGGAGCGCTGGTGTCATTGGCCGACCCGCATCCGCCGCGAGCGGTGATCATGCAGGGTCACGGCGAGCTGCGGCCGGAAGGCGGCATGACCGACGGCTGCGAGGTGCTGGCGCACACGTTGACGGTCTCGGGTTACGACGTGACGCTCGATGATGGCTCGCGGCGTTCGGCCATTCCCGCCGAAGCGACGCTGGTGATTCCAGGACCGACCAAGCCGATGGGCGAGGCCACGTTGGCAGCGATCAGTCAGCACGTGCGCGATGGCGGCAGCCTGCTGCTCTTGGCCGACGATCGCGCCCCCCGCGATCTCTGCGTCTTCCTGCGTCAACGCGGCATCCTGGTCGCATCCGGCGTCCCCTCGGACAGTGGCAATGTCGCAGCGCTGCTGGACGCCCAGGCCCCGACGCTTCCACCGCTGGTGGTGTATAGCCGTCGCTTCTACGCCGAGAGCGGAGAGCCGGGATTCGCGAACCACAACCTGCTGCTCGGTCATCAATCGATGGATGCCCGGCATCCGGCGACCGCCGCGACGCACGCCTCCGGGACCAACGTCGTGAGCCCGCGCACCACCAGCGTCGAATCATTCACGCCCGCCTGGGTCGCCGGCGTGGATCCGCAGGTGGCGCAGGCATTCAGCGCGTCCGGTCTCGCGCCCTCCGCTACGGCGAGCTTGTTGGTGACCGCGCGGGGAGATGCGTGGATGCAGCCGTTCAAGCCGGCGCTCGAAGCGCCCGCGGGGGTCGAGCAGGCAGATGCACGCGTGCTGGCCTCGGCCCTGGAATACCCACCGGACGAGCGCAGCGTGCGCTCAGGCATCGGCGCGCGCATCATCGTCTGGGGCAGCCGGCAGGGAGCCAGCAACGCGGTGCTCTCGCAACCGCAATTCGCCAATGTCGATCTGCTGCGCTCCTGTGTCGATTGGCTGTCGCATCGCACCGCGCCGACCGAGATCCCGGAGAACGAGTTCACGGCCTACCAGGTCGCCGCCAGCGACAGCGCGATCGCATGGCTGCTCGCCATCCTGGTCGTGGTCGTGCCCTGCCTGTGCTTGGGGGCCGCGATGCTGACCTGGTGGGATCGGCGCTGACTGTCCGCGTGCTCCGTCCTCCGTCCTGAGTCCTCCGTCGACAACCGACGGCACGAGGCAGGGACCGTAGCTACCTGCTCCAGTTGTCTGGCCGTCGACGGTGGACAGAGGACCGAGCACTTACCCCGAATTCGGCGTGATCCTGGTCGACAACCGCCAGACCAGGTTTCCGGCCTCGACAGTTGCAGATGCGGAGCCTCAAGAGACGGTGGCGTCAGGACCAGGAAGACCGCATGGCGACACCTCCTTCAGCTTCAGCCGCGACACCTGGAGCACGGTTCCGCGCAGCCGTCAGCGCCGAGCGACCGCTGCAGGTCGTCGGAGCGATCAACGCCCTCGCGGCGCGTATGGCGGAAGCCACCGGTTTTCGCGCTCTGTACGTCTCTGGCGGCGGGGTCGCGGCGAATTCCCTGGGGCTGCCCGATCTGGGGATCAGCACCATGGAGGACGTGCTCGTCGACGTCAGACGCATCACCGACGCCACCACGCTGCCCGTCCTGGTCGACATCGACACCGGTTGGGGCGGCGCCTTCAACATCGCGCGCACCATCCGCTCGATGGCCCAGGCGGGCGCCGCTGCGGTCCACATCGAGGACCAGGTCGGGGCCAAGCGCTGCGGCCACCGGCCGGGGAAGGAGCTGGTCTCCACCGCCGAGATGTGCGACCGCATCAAGGCCGCGGTGGATGCGCGCACGGACCCGAGCTTCGTCATCATGGCCCGCACCGACGCGCTCGCATCCGAAGGCCTGGACGCGGCGATCGCGCGCGCCCAGGCCTACGTCGCTGCCGGCGCGGACATGATCTTTCCGGAAGCGGTCACCGATCTGCCGACGTACACCGCGTTCAAACGCGGCGTCACGGTGCCGATCCTCGCCAACATCACCGAGTTCGGACGCACCCCGCTGTTCACCGCCACGGAGTTGGGACAGGCCGGGGTCGACATCGTGCTGTTCTGCTGTGCCGCGTATCGGGCGATGAACGCCGCCGCGCTCGCGGTCTACGAGACCATCCGCAGCGAAGGGACCCAGGCCAACGCCATCGCTGCGATGCAGACCCGCGAGGAGCTGTACCGGTTCCTCGACTACCACGCCTACGAACAGAAGCTCGATCGGCTCTTCGCCCGCACCAAGCAGGATCCAGACCAGCCATGACCGATGCCGCGATTCCTCCACCGGCGTTCAAGCCGAAGAAGTCGGTCGCCCTCTCGGGCGTTACCGCCGGCAACACCGCGCTGTGCACGGTCGGCCGCACGGGCAACGACCTGCGCTACCGCGGCTACGACATCCACGACCTCGCCACCGGCTGCCAGTTCGAGGAGGTCGCCCACCTGCTGATCCACGGCACCCTGCCGACCGCGGCCGGACTCGCGGCGTACCAGCGCAAGCTGCGCGGTCTGCGGCGCCTGCCCGACGATCTGAAGGCGGTGCTCGAGCACCTGCCCGCATCGAGCCACCCCATGGACGTGATGCGCACCGCCGTCTCGGTGCTCGGCTGCCTGGAGCCGGAGAATGCCGGACACGCCGCGGCAAGAGCGCGGGACCTCGCCGACCGGCTGCTCGCCTCGCTCGGTTCGGCGCTGCTCTATTGGCACCATTTCTCGCAGACTGGGGTGCGCATCGAGGTCATGACCGAGGACGACTCCATCGGCGGTCACTTCCTGCGCCTGCTGCACGGCAGGGCCCCGTCCGCGTCGTGGGTGCGGGCGATGCACACCTCGCTGATCCTCTACGCCGAGCACGAGTTCAACGCCTCGACCTTCACTGGGCGGGTGATCGCGGGAACCGGTTCGGATATGTATTCGGCGATCACCGGGGCGATCGGCGCCCTGCGCGGTTTCAAGCACGGCGGCGCCAACGAGGCGGCCTTCGAGGTGATCTCGCGTTACCGGGATCCCGACCACGGCGGTGAGGACATCGCCCGGCGCGTCGCCGCCAAGGAGGTCATCCTCGGCTTCGGGCATCCGGTCTACACCATCTCGGATCCGCGCAGCGAGGTGATCAAGGACGTCGCGCGCACCCTGTCGGCGGAGCGCAACGACAGCCGGCTGTTCGCCATCGCCGAACGCATCGAGCGGACGATGTGGGACGCGAAGAAGATGTTCCCGAACCTCGACTGGTATTCCGCGGTGTCGTACCACGCGTTGGGCGTGCCCACCGCGATGTTCACCCCCCTGTTCGTGATCGCGCGCACCACCGGCTGGGCGGCGCACGTCATCGAACAGCGCATCGATGGGAAGATCATCCGACCCAGCGCCGCCTATACCGGCCCCGACGATCGCGCGTTCGTCCCGATCGCCGAGCGCAGCGATGCGCCCAGCGCGTCCGGGACCTAACGGACCGAGCCATGTCGTCTCCATCGAACACCACGCGTCCGCCGCCCGACCGCCTGCTCGTCGACATCGCCGACTACGTGCTCGGGCCAGTGGAGTTCAGCGCCGAGGCCTACGACACCGCGCGGCACTGCCTGATGGATACCCTCGGCTGTGGCCTGCTCGCCCTGCGATTCCCCGCATGCACCAGGCATCTCGGGCCAATCGTCCCGGGAGCGACCCTGCCGAACGGGGCCCGGGTGCCTGGAACCGCGCACCAGCTCGATCCGGTCCACGCCGCCTTCAACATCGGCTGCATGATCCGCTGGCTGGATTTCAACGACACCTGGCTGGCGGCCGAGTGGGGTCATCCGTCCGACAATCTCGGCGGCATCCTCGCGGTGGCGGACTGGATGTGCCGGAACGGCCAGGGCCGGTTCACCGTGCGCGATGTGCTCGCGGCGATGATCCAGGCCCACGAGATCCAGGGCGTGCTCGCGCTGGGCAACGCCTTCAATCGTGTCGGGCTCGATCACGTGATCCTGGTCAAGGTCGCCTCGACCGCGGTGGTTACGCGCCTTCTCGGCGGGACACGCGAGCAGATCATCGATGCGCTGTCGCAGGCCTGGGTCGACGGGCATCCGCTGCGCACGTACCGCCACGCACCCAACACCGGATCACGAAAGAGCTGGGCCGCCGGTGACGCGACCGCGCGCGCGGTGCGCCTGGCGCTGATGACGCTGCGCGGCGAGATGGGACTGCCGTCCGCGCTGACCGCCCCGCAGTGGGGGTTCCAGGATGTC
This sequence comes from Planctomycetota bacterium, assembly GCA_013696105.1. Lineage (GTDB taxonomy): Bacteria > Planctomycetota > UBA11346 > UBA11346 > UBA11346 > JACCZE01. The sequence goes on from JACCZE010000295.1 coordinate 21,858, forward strand.
CTCTTCCGCGGACAACCGCTGCGGCAGGAGCGTCCCTTCGCCTCGTACGTGATGGAGCACGTGCTGTTCAAGATCTCGTTCCCCGCCGAATTCCATGCGCAGACCGCGGTCGAGGCTGCGATCACGCTGCGCTCTGTGATCACCGGACGCCTGCAGGACATCAGTTCGATCCGGGTGTGGACGCACGAATCCGCCATCCGCATCATCTCCAAGGATGGTCCCCTCGCCAATCCCGCGGATCGCGACCACTGCCTGCAATATATGATCGCGATCGGGCTGCTCGAAGGGACCCTGACCGCCGAGCACTACGAGGACACGTTCCACCGTGCGCATCCGGCCATCGACCGTATGCGCGCGCAGATGACGATCGTCGAGGATCCGTCTTATACCCGGGACTACCTCGATCCGGCCAAGCGCTCGATCGCCAATGCCATCCAGGTGGCGTTCACGGATGGATCGACCACCGACCGCATCGCCGTGGAGTATCCGATCGGCCACCGCCGCCGCCGGACGGAGGGCATCCCGCTCCTGGTCGCGAAGTTCGCCGCCAGCCTGCGCACACGTTTCCCAGAATCGCGATCCCAGAGCATCCTCGATCTGTATGGCGATCCGCAGCGGCTCGCGCAGACCCCGGTCGATGCCTTCATGGACCTGTTCATCGGCGCATGATCGACCGACGTCCGATGCCTGGCGCCCGGCGATGGAAATCGCCGACGAATCGGCTATAAGCACATGGTGCGCGACGTGGTGATCGTTGGTGCGGCTCGGACTCCGATCGGGAGTTTCCAAGGCGCGTTGTCGTCGCTCCCGGCGCCCCAGCTCGGTCGCGTGGCCATCGCCGAGGCGATCCGACGCTCACGCATCGATCCCGCTGACATCGGCGAGGTGCTGATGGGATGCGTGCTCCAAGCCGGCCTGGGGCAGGCTCCCGCACGGCAGGCGGCCGTGTTCGCGGGGCTGCCGCACGCGACACCGTGCACCACCATCAACAAGGTCTGCGGCTCGGGCCTGAAATCGGTGATGATCGGCGCCATGGCGATCATGACCGGCGACGTCGACGTGGTGGTCGCGGGCGGCATGGAATCGATGTCCAACGTGCCCTACTACCTGCCGACGGCGCGCTCGGGCATGCGCCTGGGGAACTCGACGGTCGTCGATGGGCTGATCCATGACGGCCTGTGGGACGTCTACAACTCGTTCCACATGGGGTCGGCTGCCGAGCTGTGCGCCCGCGAACACGGGATCACCCGCGCCGAACAAGACGCCTATGCCGCCGAGTCATACCGCCGTGCACTGCTCGCGCAGCACGAGCGCCGCTTCCTCGCCGAGATCGTCCCGGTCGAGGTTCAGGACAAACGCCAGAAGACGGGAACGACCGTACGCGTCGAGGTCGACGAGGGTCCCGCGCGCGGCGACATCGCCAAGCTGCCGTCGCTGCGGCCGGCGTTTGAAGCCGACGGTACCGTCACCGCTGGGAACGCCTCGTCGCTGAGCGACGGCGCCGCCGCCGTGGTGATCATGTCCGCGGAAGCGGCTGACCAACGCGGCCTGAAGCCGCTCGCGCGCATCGTCGCATCCGCGCAATCCGCGCAGGCACCCGAGCGCTTCACCACCGCGCCGGCGGCTGCGATCGCACGCGCGCTCGAGCGCGCTCAGCTCGCGTCCGCGGACATCGACCTCTTCGAGATCAATGAGGCCTTCGCCGTGGTCGCCATCGCCAACAACCGCCTGCTCGGCCTCGATCCCGCCAAGGTCAACACCGTCGGCGGCGCAGTCGCGCTCGGCCATCCCATCGGCGCCTCGGGAGCACGCCTGCTGACCACGCTCCTGTATGCGCTCGAGGCGCGGAATCTGCGCCGTGGCTGCGTATCCCTGTGCATCGGCGGCGGCGAAGCCGTGGCCATGATCGTGGAGCGCTGATGGACGGGATCCGACGGGTCGGGGTGGTCGGGGCCGGGCGCATGGGCTGCGGCATCGCCCAGGTCGCCGCGCAGGCGCAGTGCGACGTGGTCCTGGTC
>JACCZE010000342.1 GCA_013696105.1 Planctomycetota bacterium
GGCCGGCACCGGTCGCAGGTGGGCCAGGATCCCGAGCCCGGCCATCAGCGCGACCATCGCCAGTGCGGTGAGACGGTCGCGCTCCATCTGCATCAGGATCAGCATCAGGGCGTCACCGGCTGCGCCAGCGGATCGCCCGGCGCTTCTCGCGCACAGCGCGCGACGCGCGCGAAGCGCTCCTTGGCGGCTCCATCCGCGATCGTCGTGCAGGCCAGGCCCGCGGACGCGCACAGGGCGCGCACCCCGGCTCCCTGCTGCCAGCCGTGCTCCAGCCAGGCCACGCCTGCGGGCGCGAGCAGACGCGCGAGGTCGGGGACCAGGCGGGCGATCTGATCCAGGCCCGCGTCTCCGGCGAACAGCGCCTCGGCGGGCTCGAAGGCGAGCTCGGGATCGCATGCGCCGCGCTCGCTCTCGCCCACGTAGGGAAGGTTCGCTGCGATCGCGTCGTAGGGACCCGAGAGCGCGAACGCCAGGTCGCCGAGGTGGAAGCGCACGTCGCAGCCCAGCGTCTGGGCGTTGGCGCGAGCGATCGCGAGCGCAGCCTCCGAGCGCTCGCCCGCCTCGACCGTGCAATCCGGCCGGGCGGACTTGATCGCCAAAGCGATGGCGCCCGATCCGGTGCCGATATCGAGCACGCGCGCGGGCGCGACCGGCAGCTCCTTCAGCAGGTGGTCGACGAGCTCCTCGGTCTCGGGGCGCGGGACCAGCACCCCGGGGCCGACCGATAGGCGCAGTCCGTGGAACTCGAGGTTGCCCAGCACGTAGGCCAGGGGCTCGCGCTTGCCGCGGCGGGTGATCAGCGCACGCAGACGCGCCACGTCGACCTCGTCCAAAGGCATGTCGAAGCGGGTGTAGAGGTCCATCCGGGTCAGGCCGAGGCTCTCGGCGAATATCCACTCGGATTCTCGCCGCGCATTGGCGATACCATGGGTCGCGAGGTAATCGGCGCTCTTCTTCACCAGTTCCAGGAGCAGCGGCAGCGCCATGGCGCGGAACCTTAGCACGGGCACGTCACGGTGATAGCGCGTGGCGCCCGTGCCGCGCGGTCGTAGCGTGCGGTCATGGGCCACGGCGCCGTCGGCGCGATCCTCATCCTGCTGACCATCGGTCTTCCGCTCGTGCTGCTCACCAGCCGGCTGAAGGTCGGGGCGCTCGCCGCGTATCTGGTGACCGGGGCCTTCGCCGGCTGGCTGGGGCAGAACTGGGAATTCTTCTCGTCGGTGAACCACGAGAACCTCGCTCCCCTGGCCGAGGTCGGCGCGTCGCTGCTGCTGTTCTCGCTCGGTCTGGAACTCGACCTGCCGGGCATGCGCATGCGGCTGCGGCAAGTGCTGGTCAGCGTGTCGGTGCAGATGGGACTGACCCTGGCGGTGGGCACGCTCGCGGTGATGGCGATCGGGCTGCCGTTCAAGTTCGCCTTCGCGGTGGGCTGCTGCCTGACCATGTCCTCGACCTTGCTCGTGCTGCGCGCGCTCGACGAGCGCCGGCTGCGCAATCGCGAGGAGGGCCAGACGGTCATCGGCCTGCTCCTGGCGCAGGACCTGTGCCTGGCGCCCTTGCTGGCGGTGCTCGCGCTGGTGCTGCAGGACAGCAACCGCGCCGGCGGCGGGGTCATGCTGGTGGCGCTGATCGGCTGCCTGGGCGGCACCATCTTCACCCGGCGGGTGCTGGCGAGCGCGCTCCTGGCGCGCGTGCGCGCGCTGTCGCTGCCCGAACTCGAAGTGGCGTTCGCGGTGATCTTCGCGCTCGGCGCGGCGTGGACGACCGAAGCCGCGGGCCTGGGACCGGCGGTGGGCGCGTTCTGCGCGGGCCTGGCCCTGGGCGGCGACGAGCACCGGCACGCGGTCGAGACCAGCACGCGGCCGCTGCAGGGCCTGATGGCGATCATCTTCTTCTCGGCGATGGGCGTGCTGTTCGATCCCATCTATGTGCGCGACCACTTCCTGCTGGTGACGGTGGCGCTGGTGGTGAGCGTCGCGGTCAAGGCCGTGATCGCGGCGTTCGCGCTGCGCATCGCCGGACTGTCGAAGCGATCGGCGATCGGCGGCGGCATCATGACCGCGCAGATGGGCGAATTCAGCTTCGTGCTCGCAGCCACCGCCTTCGGCCACGGCGAACCCGGCAGCGGCCTGCACGGGCTCTATCAGCTGGTGGTCGCGGTGACCTGCCTGAGCCTGGCGGCGACGCCCCTGCTGATCACCGTCGCGGTGCGCTTCCTGCCGCGCTCCGCGCTCGAGAACATCGACAGCACGGGCGACACCATCGTCATCGCCGGCCTCGGACCGGTGGGCAATACCGTGGTCGAGGCGCTGCGCGATCAGGGACACCCCCTGCTGCTGGTCGACCGCAACCGCCGCCTGCTGGCCCCCTGGCAGGACACCGCGGGCGTGCGC
>JACCZE010000375.1 GCA_013696105.1 Planctomycetota bacterium
GCCCAGCCTCGATCAGGCGCAGACAGCGAAGCGGGAGCGCATGTCCGTGCTTGGTCACCACCACGCCACCGACGAGTCGTTCGTCGAGCCCAGCGAACACCGCTTCGATGCCCTGGCCCATGGTCGCGGCGGCTTTCCCGGCCCCCACCACCACCACCCGGCCGATGGCGGCGAGGTCGATCCGGGTTCCTGCGAGGGTCAGGAGCGTGCCCTCCAACCGGCACTGCCCGAGCACCGCTGCCCGCGGATCCACCGCGGTGAGCGCTGCCGACCAGATAGCGAGGAGGTGGTCGCGGACCGTCATGGCGCCGGATCGTGAGCCCCACCACGGGGAAACTAGGGGGAATGGCCCGGATGGATGGAGAGCAGGGCGAACCATCCGATGAACCTTTCGCCCCCTCGCCCGTCCAACCGGTGAGGAGCCAGCCATGACCGTGCGCATCCCATCGCCCTGCCACGAGGATTGGAACGTGATGACCCCCAACCAGCGCGGGCGCCATTGCGCGGTCTGCGACAAGACGGTGGTGGATGTGACCCGCATGGGGCCACAGGCGGGAGCGCAGTATCTGCGTCGCCTCCCCAGCGATCTGGCGGCCGGCGCCAAAGTCTGCGTCCACGCGCATGCGGACGCGCGAGGGCGACTGTTGTCGCCCGTCCGGCGCCGACTGCTCACCAACGGACTGGCGACCGTACTCGCCGTCACCCTCGCCGGCTGCACCGGATCCGGGCCGCATGTCGGCCCGGCTGCGACCCAGCAAGCCCGCCACCAGCAGGAATCTCCGGCTCTCCCGACCGAAGATCCCGGCATGCGCGCCATCGAGGGCGATGTGATGGTGCCGATACCCGGAGGAGTCATCGCCGAACCGGTGCAGAGCCTGCGCGGCGACGTGTGCGTGACGCCCGCAATAGAAGGACGCGTCGCGGCACCGGCATTGCCGATGGGGAAGCAGTAGAGCGACAGACGCAGAGGGATGGCGGAGCGCGGATGGCGGATGGCGGATGGTTGGTGGTTGATGGTTGGTGGTTGATGGTTGATCTTTCGCTTCTCCTCGGGCGCCGAGCGGCGGTGGCGGCATACAATCGCGAAGCGATGCTGCCACGATGCCGGAGGTTCCCGACGACATCGTGCCGCGACAAAGCCCGGGGGTAGGCTCGCTTGCGAGCCGTAGGGGCGATAGCCCCTGCACAAACAGCGGGCGCCGAGCGGCGGTGGCGGCATACAATCGCGAAGCGATGCCGCCACGATGTCGGAGGTTCCCGACGACATCGAGCCGCGACAAAGCCCGGGGGTAGGCTCGCTTGCGAGCCGTAGGGGCGATAGCCCCTGCACAAAAAGCCGCTACAACGCGGCTCCCCACGAGGAGTCCCATGTCCGCCGTCACCATCAATCCGCGCATCCGTGGTTTCATCTGCCTGTCAGCGCATCCCGAGGGATGCGCCGCGAACGTGCAACGACAGGTCGAGCTCGCGAAGAAAGATGGGCCCGGCAGCGGCATCGGGACCGCACTGGTCGTCGGATCGAGCGCGGGGTACGGACTGTCGTCGCTGATCACGGCGGTCTTCGGCTACGGCGCCAAGGCGTTGAGCGTCTGCTTCGAGCGACCGGGCAACGGCGAGAAGACCGCATCGGCCGGATGGTACAATCTCGCCGAGGCGCACCGCCTCGCGAAAGCGGCGGGGCGCCAGCTGGAGACCATCAACGGCGACGCGTTCTCGATCCCGATCAAGGAGCAGGCGGTCGCTGCCTTGAAGGCTCGCTTCGGAAAGATCGACCTGCTGATCTACAGTCTGGCGAGTCCCAAACGCACCGATCCGGCGACCGGAACGACCCATTCCAGCGTGCTGAAGCCGATCGGGCCGCCGTACGAATCGAAGACGATCAACCTGGACACCGATCAGATCGCACCGATCACCATCCAGCCCGCGACCGACGTCGACATCGAGAACACGGTGAAGGTGATGGGCGGCGACGACTGGCGCATGTGGGTCGAGGCGCTGCGCGCGGCCGATCTGCTCGCACCCGGGTTCCGCACCGTCGCCTACAGCTATATCGGCCCCCAGCTGACCCACGCGATCTACCGCGCCGGCACCATCGGCCGGGCGAAAGACCACCTCGAGTCGACCGCGCGCGCGATGGATCAGGAACTATCGAAGTCGCTCGGCGGCCACGCTTGGGTGAGCGTGAACAAGGCGCTGGTCACGCAGGCCTCGAGCGCGATCCCCGTGGTGCCGCTCTACATCAGCCTCCTCTACAAAGTGATGAAGGCCAAAGGCACGCACGAGGGCACCGTCGAACAGATGCTGCGCCTGTTCCGGACGCACATCGGCCCCGGCAAGCAGCCCACGCTCGATGCCGACGGACGCATCCGCATCGACGACCGCGAGATGGCGAAGGACGTACAGGACGCGGTCGCCAAGGTGTGGACCGACGTGACCAGCGAGAACCTGATGGCGGTCAGCGACTACGCCGGCTTCAAACGCGAATTCCGCAGCCTCTTCGGCTTCGAAATGCCCGGCATCGACTACCAGACCCCGACCGAAGTCGAACGCCCGCTCTAGATCCGCCCAGCGCGGCTAATGGCGGCTTACGATTGCGATGCTTTCTCCCTTCGGGCGCCGAGTCGGCGCTGGCGGCATACAATCGGCGCAGCCGATGCCGCCACGTTTTCAGCGGCTTACCGCTGAAAACGAGCCGCGACAAAGCCCGGGGGTAGGCCCGTTCACGGGCCGTAGGGGCGATAGCCCCTGCACAAACGGGCGCCGAGTCGGCGCTGGCGGCATACAATCGGCGCAGCCGATGCCGCCACGTTTTCAGCGGCCTACCGCTGAAAACGAGCCGCGACAAAGCCCGGGGGTAGGCCGCAGGCCGTAGGGGCGACAGCCCCTGAGCAAATAGCTACTGCATGTCCGCCCAATGGTAGAGCGGGCTCTCCACGGTGAGCATGCCGCCTCCGCGCACGTCGGTCATCGATGGCGTACAGCTGCGAATGTTGCCGTTCGCGCTCTCGGCTCTGCCGACGCAGCCGGTGACAGTCACCATGGCGATGCCGATGATCGCGATCGAGAGTGTCCGCACATGACGATATCCGGAGGATCGCATCGTCGGAACCGTGGATTCGCCCTCCACGTCAGCCAAAACCATCGGGAGCCGGCGGCGCTACCGGATCAGTGCCGGTAGGCGCTAGATGGACGGCGACAGGTTCTTCCGCAGTGATGAGCATGCCATCGCGAACGGGATACTGTTTGTCCTCTTGGACCAATTCGCCATCGATCCGCGTGCCAGCGACCGCCGGTCCATGAAACGAAATCACAGCAGTCTGCTTCGGCTGCACGGCAACACGCAGGGAGCCATTCGGGTTTTCCATGGGCGAGAACGTGAATCCCACAGGAATCGAACCCGTCAGTACCGTCATCGCGCCTGGAGCGAATTCGACCGATCTCTTGACGAATGGCCGTGCGACGCCTGCGGCTCGGATGTCCTCAGATTCGCCTTTCTGGCGACGTGATTCCACCGGCGGTACACTCTCAAGTGCATGGACATGAATCCGATCATCCAGGAGCACCTCGGATCGTCCGGAGTCATTGGCAGGTGAAGAAGCCTCCCCGACTGCGCGGGGAACCGCGGCGGTGATCGCTACCTCGGCAGTCAAAGGAGTCGCTTGTAGGTCCTCTGCGGTGGGGCTCAGTGCCATCACGTCGCGCGTGCTGTGAACGGCCACCACGCCTATGGAATCCACGACGACCCCTGGGTCCTTCACTTCGGCGCCGTCCACGCCGAGTTGACCGACGGTGGTCCGCACGATCGTCGTCGCTGCGATCGAGATCGCGACGATGCCGATTATGAGCGACAAGCGGCGAATCATGCCCGCGTCAGTTGCTGTTCGTGGTAAACGTGCCGGTCATCGGCAGCGCAATCCCACCCACCGGGAAGTCGGCCGTGCGCACGCTGCACGACCAAGTGTAGGTGGAATTGGGCTCCAAGGGAGCGATCGGGACCGCGATCAGCTCGGCATTCGCCATGTTGCGATCGAACAGCGCCGTCACTCCGACGGATGATGCCAGGAAGATATCGAACTTCGTGGTTTGATCCGGCTTGGGCGTCGGCGGAGCGAATGGGTCGAGCTGACAGGGGACGATCACCTGGATGATCGGAGACGCCTTCCCGGTGATGGTGTACGATACCGGGAATTGGGTCTGCCCGGGATATCGGATCACGATGCGATCGCCGACGTTGAATTTGGTGAAGTCGGTCGAGGGATCGAGCGTGATGTTGTATTGGATGTTACAGCCCGGCAGGTTCACTGCCGCCGTCCAATCCAGGACCTGCAGATTGGAAACGACGGCGACCGGACCACCGACGCCATGGTACTCATTGCCAGTAAAGGTCGCGCCACCCTGCATGCCGACGACCAGGCTATTCACGTTGCTGTAGAACTGGAGGAAGCGGTACTGATTCTGCGTGCCTAAGAATGGCACGGATCCGACCTTGTCGAATGTGAAGGAAACGACTCCGACATCCTTGAGGAACGGGAGGCTCGACGGCAGGGTTATATGGATCGGCGGGCCACAATACTGGTTCGGCCCCTGGACGTCGGTCGACGTCCCGACGCGGTGGACGTTCGCCGTGTTCTTCGGCCAGGACGACAACTCGTTCACCAGGGGGCGGGACGAGAGGCCCAGGAAGACTCCCGCAAACTGGCCATTGAGCACTGGCCATGGGGGATTGTATTGCGGGCTATCGAGAACGGCTCCATACCCGATGTATCGCAATGAGCTGCGCATCAGGAAGCTGTGCCCATGCCGGCTGTACCAGATCGAGTCCGTTTCGTCGTAGTTTCCCGATCGCAGATCGTAGCCGCGATAGGGGGTGACCGCGCCATCATCCCGCCAGACATCGCCGTTGAAGACGAAGTCTTCCGTCAACTCGGATTCAGTCGCACCTGAAGCGCTCATGATTCCAGGACCGCCGACCACTGCGAGAAGGCGACCCATGGGATCCGTATGTGTCCTCAGGGCAGGATAGATCCCGCCATTGGCGAGGTCGGCGAAGAGCGCTTCGTCATGTACGACCGCCGGTAGGATCCGGATCTGGAATGCATTGACGACCTGATCCTTCCAGTCCGTGCGAGGCACGAAATTCTGGCTGTCCGAGCCGATCGAACCCGGCAAACCGGTGACCGGGTTGGGCCGTGGATTCGGATTGTAGCTGCGAGAGTTTCGCGTGTTGGTGTAGACCGCGTGTCGGTAGGCGGCGGTGTACAGCTCATCACTCGGAATCACATCCCGAGGGGCACCGAATGCCTGCAAACGAAATGCATTGAGTTTAGCGACCATCGCTTGGGTGCGGGCATTCGGCGCGCGTTCGCGACGAACACTCTCTTGGGAAGCGTTGCTGCCAGGGCCGAGCGAAGCGACCGCCGGAGTCCCCGCAGGAGCACCGCACGATTGCAGCAGAGCTGCCGAGCAGATGGCGGCGATGATGGCTCCGGAGCGGAGGGAGGCGAAGCGGGCGGTGGGCATGGTCGTGGCCTTTGGAGCCGGGGTTGTCGAGCGCAGCGCGCACATCGAGTGTTCGCCTCGACTTAGCGGCAAATGGATGGGGGGCGGGGCCGGAGAGCCATAGACGGTATGAACGGCGTCAGGGCGGCGCAATTCGCCGAACAAGGGCTTGGGGGTGGGTGTCTGATTCGCTGGAGGCACGCTCTTCTCCTGGACTCGACCCGGGGACGTCAATCTGGAAATACCATCGCTGTGGTGTCGTTACAGACGGATGTCCGGAAACGCCGGCGTGTCGTCAGAAATCTGACCAACGATGGCACAGAGAGGCAGACGGCGGGTCACCCGCCATCCGGACGACATGCGTCTTGACGTTATTTGTTTAAACGATTATATGTGCTCATGGCCGGAGCCCTCCAACGCGAACTCAAGCAGGGCAAGCCCTTCGCCAGTGCGCACGTCGAGGCGTTCCTCAACCTCCTGCGCACCGCCGACCACGCGCACCGTGAGACCGGGGCCCTCCTCAAGCCCTACGACCTGACACCCGCGCAATACAATGTCCTGCGCATCCTCCAGGGGGCCGGTACCGATGGCCTGCCCTGTGGCGAAATCGGCGCGCGCATGGTCACTCATGACCCGGACATCACCCGGTTGCTCGACCGGCTGGAGAAACGCCAGTTGGCGACTCGCGTGCGCAGCGGAGAGGACCGGCGGGTGGTCGTGGTCTGCATCGCCCAGGCCGGCGTGGAGCTGCTCGCCGCCATCGGGCCGGATCGGCTCGAGGCGTTCCACCGCGAACAATTCCAGCACCTGACGTCCGACCAGCTGGCCATCCTGATCGATCTGCTCGAGGCCGCCCGTCACCGACCCTGACCCATTCCAACATCACCACCTGCGGTGCATCCGCCATCAAGGAGTCTCCATGTCTCTCGTCCGTTCCCTCCCGCTCGCGCTCATCCTGTCCACCGCCATCGGAGTCTCGGCATACGCCGAGGACACCTTCGTGGTCGACGGCGTCCATTCGGCCGCGCTGTTCCGCATCAATCATTTCAACATCGGCAACTTCTACGGCCGCTTCAACGATGTCGGCGGCACGATCGTCTGGAACGCGGCGGACGTCACCAAGAGCACGGTCTCGTTCACCATCAAAGCCGACAGCATCGACACCAACAACGCCAAGCGCGACCAACACCTGAAAGGTCCCGACTTCTTCGACGCCAAGCAGTTCGAGACCGCGACCTTCACGAGCACGTCCATCAAGGCGGTCGACGCCAAGAACATGGAGGTCACCGGCGATCTGACCGTGCATGGAGTGACCAAGCCCGTCACCGCCAAGGTCGTCCTGGTCGGCGAGGGCAAGGGTCCCGCAGGCGAGCCGCGCATCGGCTTCGAGGCGACCTTCGACCTCAAGCGCACCGCCCACGGCATGACCTTCATGTCCGACAAGCTGGGTGACGACGTCCACGTCATCATCGCCGCGGAAGGCGTGAAGAAGTAACTCGGTACCCGACCCGCTCCTCCGGCTGCACAGCTGGGGGAGCGGGGCGAGGTCCTGTTCGCCATGCTCGATTCGCATTTCTTCATCCTCTGTTGCGTCGCCACCGCTGCGTCTGCACTGATCTCACTGGGGGGCCATGCGATCGCAGGACGGACGGCATCTGCCCGTTCTGATTCATTCCCGGCGGCGGTCTCGCTGGCGTCGATGGCGGTCGGGCTGTTCATCCTGATCGGCTGGCATGGGATGCCTCCCCGTGACGTCCAGGGATGGCTGCCGATCTCGGCGCTCGTCTTCGCCGTGCTCATCGTCGTCGAATCAGCAACCGTTGGTGAGCGATTGCGCTGGGCGATCTCGGCTTTCACCATCGGAGGCGGCGCGGCGTTCCTCCTGCTGCGGCCGCTCCAGGAACTGAGCGCTCACCTGATTCCATGGATCGGCGGTGCGGCGGTGGTCGCCGCCCTCCTCGCCTGGAGTTGGCAGCGCTCCCTGGCGGCGGTGAACGCGGGCACGGGTCGTATCGTGCTCGCGATCGGTGCCGCCGGCAGCTGCGCGTGCCTCGTGCTGCTGGGAAGCGCGCGCATCGGCAGCCTCGCCGGAGTGGAACTCGCTGCGATAGCCGCACCCCTCGCGCTCCTGTGGTGGCGCAGCCCCGCATTGGGCGCGCTTCCCGCTGCCGCCGCTGCGATGATCGCGATCACTTGGCTGCTGCTGATGTATGTCGAGGGTCCGGCGTGGTGGCCCGCAGCCTGCCTGATCGGCATCGGTCCGCTCGCCTGCCTCGTTGGCCATGCGGGCATGTGCGTGCGCTGGCCCCGGCTCTCGACTGCCCTCGTGGTCCTGGCGGTGATCTGCTGCAGCGCGGCGGCGGTCGGCTGGACGGCCACCTGGGCGCAGCCCGCCGAGACGGCGGACGATTGCGGCTACTGAGACCGCCCGGAGCCGTGATCCGTAGCCTGTGCGAAAGGCGCGGTTTTTACCGTTCGGTTGCATGATCGGTAGCTGCTCCTTGTCCGCATCCCGCTCGGGATAGAACGGACGCATGCACACGTTGTGCCAGCTGTGCAGCAAGCGCCCTGCGACCACCCACCTCACAGAGATGGATGCATCCGGCGCGCGCAAGGAGCTCCATCTCTGCGGCCAATGCCTGCAGGCCACTGGAGTACGCCTCGAGGACGGTCCGCCGTCGATCGCCTCGCTGCTCGACAAGCCGGCGCCCGCCGCCCTCGACATCGAGGTCGCTGCGGAAACCGGGCAGAAGGACGTCGACGACGCGGGCGGCCAATGCCAGTCGTGCGGCCTGGAATTCAGCGAATACGTGACCAACAACCTCTTCGGATGCAGCGAGGACTACGCCGCATTCCATGAGCAGCTCGACGTGCTGCTCAAGCGCTACCACGGCGCGACCCGGCACATCGGCCGTGCTCCCGAGCGCGTTGCCCCGACCACCGCGCGACCGCCGACCGGACGTCAATCGAAACGCGCGGCGCTCGAGAAATCGCTCAAGCAGGCGGTGGCGCAAGAACGCTACGAGGACGCCGCCGCGCTGCGCGACCAGCTGCAGAAGCTCGGCGACAGGCCCCCGACGTGACGACCGTCGGCGATATCGTCGGCCAGCCGTGCGCATGGCTGCAGAGCCCAGGAGACCATGACGGCATCGTGGTTTCGAGCCGCATCAGGCTCGCGCGCAACGTCGCTGGCTACGCGTTCCACCGCAAGCTGTCACGGCAGCGGCAGCAGGAACTGGTCGACGAACTGATCGCCGCCATCGCCCGCGCCACCGACTGGAAGGACCCCCTGGTCGCGCAGGTGCCGCGGCTGAGCGACGCCGAGCGCCAGGCGCTGGTCGAGCGCCAGCTCATCTCGCGCGATCTCGCGGGCGGCAAATCGCCGGCGGGGGTCTACGTCAGCCGCGACGAGATCCATTCGCTGATGCTCAACGAAGAAGACCACGTGCGCCTGCAGGTGATCCAGTCCGGATTCTCGCTGCACCACAACCTCGCGCGCGCCGTGGCGCTCGATCGGGCGCTCGAGCGCGAGCTCGAATGGTCGTACCATCCGACGCTCGGCTACCTCACGGCCTGCCACACCAATGTCGGCACCGGCATGCGCGCCTCGATCATGCTGCACCTGCCGGCGCTCGCCGAGACCGGAGAGCTGAAGCAGGTCCTGCGCGCACTGACCAAGCTGCACATGACGGTGCGCGGCCAGCATGGCGAGGGCAGCGAAGCGAACGGACATTACTACCAGGTGAGCAACATGCGCTCGCTCGGGGTCGATGAGGCGACGGTGGTCGAATCGATCACCGAATGCGCGCAGAAGATCGTGTCCGCCGAGCAGCTCGCGCGGCAGGCGCTCCTGGACAAGGGCCGCGTCCGCCTCGAGGACCGGGTGCATCGAGCCTGGGGCGTCCTGACCAATGCCCGATCCATCGACACCGCCGAACTGAACGAACAGATGAGCTGGCTGCGTCTGGGAGTGGCACTGCATGTGCTCGACATCCCCAAATGGGCCGTTCTGGACAAGATCCTCCTGCAGTGCCAGCCGGCCCACCTCCAGCTGCTCCACTCCCACGCCGAAGACCCCACCGAGCGCGATCCCTTGCGGGCAAATCTTGTGCGCACGTGGCTCTCGATGAATTGAGAGCCTGCTCATTCCTGCTCGCCAACGCCTTGGCGGTCGGGTACAGTTCCGTATACTGGGCTATGAAGCCCCTACGTTAGGCCACCTGCCATGTTCGACAAGTTCACCGACCGTGCCCGCAAGATCAT
>JACCZE010000377.1 GCA_013696105.1 Planctomycetota bacterium
CTCGACGCCATCACCGCCGCCTTGGTTCCCGGGTCGAGAGGCCGCTCGGCCATGATCATCGTCTCGCGTATTTTCGAGATCGCGGTCGCCACCGTCAGATTGCTCGTGAGTGCCATCTCGATGGCAGTCTGCAGCTCGTGCGCGGTACTCGCCGCCAATTGCGCGACGGATGACACGCGCCGATGCGTCGCCAATGCCGACTCGCCGGCTCTGGCCCGTCGGTCGAGACCCGCGCGCTCGATAGCGAATGTGAGGGCTTTTGCGATGGCATTCCCATCTACCTGGCCCTTTACCAAGTAGTCTTGGGCTCCGGCGGCCACGGCGGCGAGCGCGACGCCGCTGTCAGCGTTCGCCGTCAGGATCAGGATCGCCACCCCAGGCAACGCCTGTGCGGCATGCTCGAAGGTCTGCAGTCCATCGCTATCAGGAAGTCCGAGGTCGAGAATCAGCGCATCGGGAAGGGGTTCTCCTGGGACGACGGCCGCGTCCAGTTCGCGCATGGAGCGGACGTGCTGGATCTGGAACGCCTCGCCGGCAACGGCAGCGAGCATGGCCTCCAGATACCGGGCATCGACGTTGTTGTCCTCGGCGACCAGGATGCGGTGCAGCGACGGGAAGGGTGATGAGGCTGGAATGGTCATGGCTCCAATGCTCGGGCGCTCGCGGCTTCGGGCATTTCGAGAATCATGGCGATCCGGTCAGTCAGAGATAGGTACCCAGTCCAACGGGAGGCTTGAAACAGACTCGTGATCGCGGCACATCGACCAGGCGGTCCAAGATCGGAACCACCTCAGCCAGACGGCGATCTCGTCGACTATCCGGCAGATCGTCCTCCATCCCGCACCCATCATTCTCCCCGTCTTCACCCCGTCTTCACGCTCCTGGCTACGCTGCTGTTCCGGAGCCACGCCATGTGCCGTACCAGCCCCACCGCCGACCCATCGACCCTCGAAGCCCTCGAGATGCTGGTCGAGGAACGGATCTTCTCACGCCAGCCGCGGGCGGACACGCCGCGCTATACGCGCGACAAGCGGGCGATGGAACGCCTGGCAGACCGGCTGGCGTGTCTCGGCCTGGCCCCGGTTGCAACGCCTGCTGGGCTGGTGATCGAGGATCTGTGCCTGGGAACGCGGTATTTCTACGGAGCGGTCACCGCATCCGGCCGTTCGTCTGCCAGCCGGGCCGGCGCGCTGCTTGCCCGAGCGGCGCTCTTCGCGATGGCTTCCCGGGCGGATATCCACCAACGGACCAACACGGCGCGTGCGAAACAGCCGAGGATGGCCCGGAGCGCGCGGCCACAGCTGAAAGTCGCCTGATCAGCAGACCACGCCGTCGCGTGTCGGTCGCCTGCGTGACCGGGCCGACCCCGCCTCATCGCAGGCGATCCGCTCGCTAGGCTATCCTCGTAACGCACGATGTGCTCGCGCGCGCCCTTGAGCCGATGCTTCAGCTGCTGCGCGAACGAGACGCGGTTCCAGCCGAACGCGCTGCGCGCGCGATTGAGCCAGGTATCGACCACCACCGCCGCGTCGTAGCTCCACGTGCCGAGCGCGGACAGCCAGCGAGGGACGGCCATCGCTGCCTCGAGCGCATCGCCGTGGATGATCCAGGCGCGCTGGCCATCGATCACGCGCTCCAGCTGATCGACCAGGTGGAGATTTCCGAAGTGCATGCCCGAGTACGCGCGCAGCGCCTCGTCGTGGTTTCCAGTGACGAAGTGGACCGGCACACCCGACGCAGCGAGCTTGAGGATGCGCCGCACCACCTTGACGTGCGCGTCGGGCCAGTAGCCCTTCTTGAATTCCCACATGTCGATGATGTCGCCGTTGAGGATCAGCTCGCGCGGTTCGATGCTCTTCAGGTAGCGGCGCAGCTCATCGGCGCGGCACGACTTCGCGCCGAGATGGACATCGGAGATGATGGCGAGATCGACACGGCGCTTCGCCCTGCCGCGATCGTCCTGGGGATCCGTCGTCGTGCTCATGGGATGACCAGCCAGGGGGCTATCGCGATCGCGGCAAGAGCCCACATCGTACCGATGGCGGCTCCCGCGAGCACATCGCTGGGATAATGCAGACCGAGCACCATTCGCGACATCGCGACCAGCGCCGTGAACGGCACCAGCAGCCACATCAGGAGCGGATGCGCCTGGCAAATCAGGATGGTGAAGGAGACCGCATGCAGCGTGTGCCCCGAGGGAAAGCTGAATCGATCCAAGGGAGCAACGGTGAGCGTGAGCGTCTCGTAGACGGCGCTGGGCCGCGGCCGGGAGGTGCTCTGCTTGATCCAGCGATAGGTCGCGGTGCACAGGACGCCGTTGAGGGCGAGCACGATCGACTGGGCGAGGCCATCCAGTCCGTAGAGGACCGGCATCAGCGCCATCATCCCATACCAGAAGGCGCCATCGCCCAATCGGCTGGCCAGGGCGAAGATGCGGTCGAACGGCCGTTGGCGGTTGATCGCGTTGATCCGATGGCAGGTGGCAGCATCCCAGCGATACAGACTGGCGAGACTGACCATCGGCTCACCCTCCGTCCGGAGGGGTCGCCACCGTGGCCTCGGGGCGCTTACCCTCCGGCCGCGGCTTGCAATTCCGTTTCGATGAGCCTGTCCCCATGCCTGAGCGTACGAGATGCGAAAGAAGATCGCATGAAGCGCCGAGGAGTATTCAGTGAGCCGAGGAGTTCCCGTGGACGCCATCATCCGGCCGCGCCGGAGCGGCATCGGGAACGGAGGCGGCTGCGGCCTTGTGGGGTCGGTGCTCGGACTTCCGCTCCGTCCGCTTCTCTGATGGCTTCGCCATCGCGGAGCTGGGGATCACCCGTGTCGACGCTGCCTGATCGGTCTTCTTGCCCTTTTTGCCCTTTTTGCCGTTCTTGCCCTTTTTCGCCTTCCCGCTTCCATCCCCCTTCTTTCCCTTCTTCTCTTTTTTCTTCTTCGCCTTCTCCGCCTTCTCCTGCTTCTCCTTGGTCACGGCCTGTTCGGAACCATGGGGAACGATGCGGGCGACCACCTTGGCCCGCTTGCCAACCTGCGCCTGCGCCAGGTCCCAGTCCAGCTGCGCCGACAGCCACTCCCTCGGGGCGGTCCCGAGGTAGCGCGCGAGCCGGAGTGCATAATCCGCGGACAGGCTCCGTCTCCCTTTGAGGATCTTGGCGATCCGCCGCTGCGACAAGTGCACGGCGGCGGCCAGTGTCTTGGTCGATATGCCTAGCAGCTTGAGCCGTCGCTTGACGACGCGGCCTGGATGCTCGGGGTGGTCGGTCTTCGGTTTTTTAACCATGGTCCCATCCTTGGTCGGACCATGCATGGTTGCCCATCAGTCATGTCTGCCAGTGAATTTCCCGTGAAGGAATTTGATGTCGCACCTTGCCGCGTTAAGGCCTTGCGCATGGGATCTTCACAATTCCTTCACGACTACCCCGACCATCCGCCCATCACCCAACCGCGCGTCCACACAACCGGCGCCATCCGCAGGAGCTTCTTCCCCATGACACTGAACAAAACCCTCGCCCTCATCGCGTGCGCAGGAATGTGCGTACCTGCGGCGAACGCAGCGGTTTCGCTGTCCGATGACACCCTCAAGCTCGAGTTCGGCGTCCGCCTGCAGACCCGCGCCTCGATGGAACGCGGCGACGACTCGGCCGGAAACGAATTCAACATCGAACGCGGCGTGCGCGGCAAGAACGACCCCGTCAACTTCATGATGCGCCGCACCCGCCTGTACGCCAAGGGCACCTATCAAGAGAACTGGAAGTTCCAGTTCGCCATCCAGGGCGACGATATCGAACGCCAGGCGAACAGCGGCGCCGCCTCCGTTCGTTACGCCTGGGTCGAACGGCAGCTGAAGATGGGTGAGAGCCTCACCCACGTCATCCACTTCGGTCTCGACAAGCCGTTCTTCAACGACGCCGACATCATCAGTTCCAGCGCCATGCTCATGCCGACCAAGCGCGCGACGGAAGCCCACATCCTGAAGAACCGCTCGGTCGGTCTGGGCTACCGCCTGTGGCACCCGATGTTCGCCCTCGGCGCCGACATCCAGAACGTGGGCGGCCGCGTTCAGCCCACCGCCAACAACGTCGCCGACAACGAATCGGAAGGGTTCTTCTACAGCGCCCGCGGCGAATTCAGCTTCAGCCCGGAATGGTTCGTCGCCAAGCGCGCCGAATCGTACTGCGGCAAGGAAGGCCATGCCGCGGTTCTCGGCCTGGAGTACGGCACCGAGCGTGATCGCTTCACCGCCATCAACGCCCAGCGCACGACCTCCGCCTACGGCGGCGACATCCTGTTCTGGTGGAACAGCATCACGGCGATCGCCGATCTCAAGTGGCAGAAGGCCGAAACCACCACCCTGCCTGCGGGAACCGTCGCCCCCGAGGTCAAGGCCCAGGTGTTCACCGCCCAGATCGGTTACGCGATTCCGCTTGAAGGCGGCATGGCGATCGAACCGGCGTTCCGCTACGCCAAGATCGACACCGACACCAGCACCGCCGCGAAGGATGCGCCTCAGAACTTCAGCACCGCGGCGTTCGCTGAACATGGCCAATCGGGCAGCGAATTCGAGGTCGGTCTCAATCTGTACATGAACGGCCACGGCAACAAGCTGTCGCTCCAGTACAGCAATTGGAAGGCGAACGATGGCGATGCCCGGGCGAGCATCTTCCGCCTGCAGCATCAGCTGAACTTCTGATCCTACCGCCCCCTGCCGCATCC
>JACCZE010000378.1 GCA_013696105.1 Planctomycetota bacterium
TGCCGCTCCACCGTCGAGGAGATCCCGCTCAAGCGCCAGGCTGCACGCCAGGCCGACCGCGTGCTCGTACTCGCCACGCGGGACAAGATCGGACGCAGCGGCGCGATGTACTTCCTGCCCGCGTCGGAGATCGACCTGGTGATCACCGATACCGCCGACGGGGTCGAGGAACTGGTGCCGGCCGCATCCGCCGGACGTCCGCCGGCGCGCTGAGGAAAACCGGGGCCCAGGCCTCGCTGGTGCCTGGGCAGCCCGTGAACGATCGCCGTGCGCTCGGACCGGAGCCCACCCGCCAGGTGAGCGCTGACGCCTCCGTCCATCGGTCAAATCCGTCAACCATTGATGACGAAATGGTTTAGAAAAGTCGCTGGACTTGGCTAGGTTTATATTAGAACGGTGTTGTTCGATAACGCACAAGCCATGAGCCCGCCATGACCACGTCCCTGCCCTCAATTGCCATCGCCCCCGACCGCATGGCCCCTGGCCCGGCCCTACCGGCTCCCGCCTTCTTCGCCCCGAACCGGGTGTGGCGCTGCTACCGCGGCGGGCTGCTGCTCGACCGCTTCCTGGGACGCGAGTCGGACGTGGACGGACACCTGCCCGAGGAGTGGCTGGCCTCGACCACCGCGGCCGAGAACGGCGAGCGCTCGCTCGGTCCCCACGAGGGGCTCTCGCGCATCCGCCTGGCCGACGGCACCGCCGGCCCCCTGCTGCGCGATGCACTCGGTGACGAGCGCATCGCGGTGTTGTGCAAGTTCCTCGACTCGGCGGTGCGCCTGCCGATCCAGTGCCACCCCGACCGCGCGTTCGCGCGCGCGCACTACGGTTCCGAGCACGGCAAGACCGAGAGCTGGCTGATCCTCGACACCCGCATCATCGACGGCGAGGAGCCGTACGTCCTCATCGGTTTCCAGCCCGGCGTCGCCGCCGCCGATTTCGCGCGCGCGGTCGAGAGCCAGGACATCGAGGCCATGGTGGCGATGCTCCACCGCATCCCGGTGAAGCCGGGCGACGCCTTCCTGATCCCGGGCCGCATCCCGCACGCCATCGGTCCGGGCGTGCTGATGCTCGAGGTGCAGGAGCCGAGCGACTGGGTGGTGCAGGTCGAGCGCTCGTGCGCCGGTACGCCGCTGAGCGACCGCGACCGCTGGGGACCGCTGGATCCCGCGACCGCGATGGCCTGCTTCGACTACGGCAGCGAGCCGATGGCGGTGCTCAGGGAGCGCCTGGCGATGCGGCCGCGGGAGATCGCGCGCACCGTGGCGTGCACGCACGAGCGGCTGCAAGCGACTGCCACCACCGACGCCTTCCGCATCGATCGGCTGCGCATGCGCGCGGCATTCAGCTTCGTTCCCGACGTGCCGCGCCATATCGGCATCGTCACCGACGGCAGCGGCTGCGTTGCCATCGCCGGCCGTACCACGCCGCTGGTGCGCGGCGACGCGTTCCTCGTCCCGTCAGGGATTGCACGCGTCGACTACCACCCCGACCCGGATCACGGCCTGACGGTGCACGTCATCGCCGGGCCTACGCTGCGACAGGATGCGCCATGAAGCCGCTCGCCCGATCCGCTGTGCGATCGACCGCGCCATCCAGCGCGTCGTGCGATGACACCCCCTGGCTCGAGAACGCGCTGGCCGCGGCGGCGCGCGCGCGCGTCACGGTCTTCGGCGATCTGTGCCTGGACGCGTACTGGCACCTGGCCGATGGCGAAGCGGAACGCTCGGTCGAAACCGGGCTTCCGGTGCAGCGCGTCGAGCGCCAGGTCTTCAGCCTCGGCGGCGCCGCCAACGTCGCTGCCAACGCCCGCGACCTCGGCGCCGAGCACGTGCGGGTGGTCGGAGTGGTCGGCGACGATGGCTTCGGTCTGCATCTGCGCCGGCTGCTCGAACGCCGTGACATCGACGGCAGCGGCATCGTCGCCGCCGGCGAGGAGTTCCAGACCCTGGTGTACGCCAAGCCTTATCGCGCGGAGCATGAGCAGCCGCGCATCGATTTCGGCGGCCGCCTCACCCCGGACCTGGTCGACCGACTGCTCGCTGCGGTGGATCTCGCGGCGGGCGACAGCTCTGCGGTGATCCTGAATCAGCAGGTGGCGGCCGGCCTCGAAGGTCCGGACGTCGCCGCGCGCCTGGCGGCCATCGTCGCGCGCCACCCGCGCACGGTGTTCCTGGTCGATGCGCGCGCTGGTTCCATTCCCGCGTCCGGCGTGGTGCTGAAGCTCAACGTGCGTGAGGCCGCCCGCCTGGTCGACGGCGATCGCGCCGCCGAGGCTCCGTCGCTGGCGGAGTCGCTGCGCCACGCCCGCGTCCTCACCGCGCGCACGGCCGCGCCGGTGGTGATCACCCGCGGCGAGCGGGGCATGCTCGTCGCCGATGGCCAGGATGTGCACGAACTGCCGGGCATCCTCGCGCACGGCGCGGTGGATCCGGTGGGCGCAGGCGACACCGTCGCCGCCGCGCTCGCCGCCG
>JACCZE010000423.1 GCA_013696105.1 Planctomycetota bacterium
CGGCCGAGGCGGTCGATCGCCTGCGCGCCGAGGACGGCGGCTTCTACACCACCCCCGTCGGCCGCGCCGACCTCGTCCGCCGCGGACGCGAGCACACCGACAACGCCTGGCCGTCGGGCCAGAATGCGCTCGCGGTGGGCATGATCCGCCTGTGGAACATCACCGGTATCGGACGCTGGAAGGCGCTCGCCGAGGAGGTCTTCGCGGTCAGCGCCTCGACCGCCGAGCGCGCGCCCACCGCGGTTGCGACCATGCTCATGGCGTGGCGCAACGCACGCCTCGGACATCTCAGCGTGGTCGTTTCTGGAGAGCTCTCCTCGTCCGCGACGCACGATCTGCTGCGCACCGCGCGCCGCGACACCGAGCCCGCGCTGACCATCATCCCGGTGGCGTCCTGCCGCGCGGAGAGCTGGCCGTCGCTCGCCGGGCGCGCCGACCTCGTCGACGCGCAGGCCCTGGTCTGCCTGCAGAGCTCGTGCCTGCAGCCGGCGACCACACCGAACGATCTGGTGAAGCGGCTGCACGTGGCGCACGGACCGGGGTAGCCGCGGAGTGTCGTCCTCCCTCAGACGAGGGGACGACCACCGCGACGACTCGTCCAGCCCAGGACGCAGAAGATCAGCAGCGACGCCATGCCTCCGCCGAGGCGTCGTACCGGTCGGTACGCCGGCCTCCTTTCCCCGGGAGGCGACCCGACGGCGACTGGCGGGGCCGGTAGCGCGGCGACGGTGGGCCGTAGCGGGGCGGGTTGGATCGACCCCCTCGCTGATCAGCACCTGGCTGGTGGCTGCCGCCAGGATGATGGCGCACCCTCAACGCACCGGGTCGCTCCTGGTCGCAAGCGCTTCTCACTGAAGTCGGACAGTCGTGGTGTGACACGGCGCGATCGGAACGCATCACATTCGATTCGTTTCAATCACTCCCGCCGACACTGCCCGCCCCGGCCTGCATCCGGCCGAACGCTTTACCTTTTTATCACCACCACCGTTTCAGGAGTACGCATGGCCGGCAATCGCGGAGTCGTCTACAAGGGTCCAGGCAAAGTCGTCGTCGAGAAGATCGACTTCCCCAAGCTCGAGCTCAAGGAGCAGAAGCGCAAGTGCGAGCACGGCGTCATCCTCAAGGTGGTGTGCACCAACATCTGCGGATCGGACCAGCACATGGTGCGCGGACGCACCACCGCCCAGACCGGCCTCGTGCTCGGGCATGAGATCACCGGCGAAGTGATCGAAGCCGGCCGCGACGTCGAGTTCATCAAGAAGGGCGACCTCTGCAGCGTCCCTTTCAACATCGCCTGCGGCCGTTGCACGAACTGCAAGTCCGGCAAGACCGGCATCTGCCTGAGCGTCAATCCCGCACGTCCCGGCGCCGCCTACGGCTACGTCGACATGGGCGGCTGGGTCGGCGGCCAGGCCGAGTACGTGATGATCCCGTACGCGGACTTCAACCTGCTCAAGTTCCCCGATCGCGACCAGGCGATGAACAAGATCAAGGACCTGACCCTGCTCTCGGACATCTTCCCCACCGGCTATCACGGCGCGGTCACCGCGGGCGTCGGCCCTGGCAGCACGGTGTACGTCGCGGGCGCGGGCCCGGTCGGTCTGGCGTGCGCGGCATCGTGCCACCTCCTCGGTGCGGCGGTGGTCATCGTCGGTGATCTGAATCCCGAGCGTCTGAAGCAGGCCAAGAAGTTCGGCTGCGAAGTCGTCGACGTCTCCAAGAAGGCATCGATCGCCGAGCAGATCGAGCAGATCCTCGGCGTCCCCGAGGTCGACGCCGCCGTCGACTGCGTGGGCTTCGAAGCCCGCGGCTGCGGCCACGACCACAGCAAGGAGGTTCCCGCTCAGGTCCTCAACGACGTCATGACCGTGTGCAAGGCCGGTGGCGGCATCGGCATCCCCGGTCTCTACGTCACCGGCGATCCGGGCGCGGTGAACGACGCTGCCAAGATCGGCAGCCTCTCGATCCGCATCGGCCTGGGCTGGGCCAAGAGCCATACCTTCGCCACGGGCCAGTGCCCGGTGATGAAGTACAACCGCAGCCTGATGATGGCGATCCTGCACGACAAGATCCAGATCGCCAAGGCGGTGAACGTCAAGACCATCAGCCTGGACGACGCCCCCAAGGGCTACGTCGACTTCGACAAGGGCGCCGCCACGAAGTTCGTCATCGATCCGCACAAGTCGGTCGCCTAGGCATCGCCCAGCGGACCTCGAAGCGCCGCGGCCATCTGGCCGCGGCGCTTTTTTTTGGCCACGATACCGGAGTTGCCCGTGGACTCAGGGTCGCTGCAGGTAGCTTCCCCTCGTGTCCGCGATCATCCACGAATTGACCCTGCTGCAGGAGCGCGACGGCTGGCTCAGCGAGCCCGCCTTGCGCGAGCTCGCGGTGCGCCTGCAGGTGCCGCTGCACCGGGTCGAGAGCGTCTCCACCTTCTATACCCATTTTCGTCGCACCCCGCCCAAGCGCGTCCAGGTCGCGGTCTGCCGCGACCTGTCGTGCATGCTCGCCGGGGGCCCGGCCGCCTGCGCGGCGCTCAGGCGCGACCTCGCCGGCCGCGACGACGTCGAGGTCACCGAGGTCTCGTGCATCGGCCGCTGCGACTCGGCTCCCGCCTGCGCGGTCGGACACCGCGTGATGCGGGTCGACGACGCCGTCGCCGCAATCTCCGAGGTCTCCTCTGAGCACCCGACGCCGACCGCCGAGCCCAATCGGTGGGCGGCCGACATCCACGCCTCGGCGGACGACCGCTACGGCGTGCTCCGCCGGGCCGTCACGGCGGGCGCTGACGAAGCGGATCGCATCATCGCCGCGCTCAAGGCCGCGAACCTGCGTGGCATGGGCGGCGCGGGATTCCCCACCGGCATGAAATGGGAGATGGTGCGCAAGGAGCCGGGCCCGACCAAGTACGTGATCTGCAACGCGGACGAGAGCGAGCCCGGCACCTTCAAGGACCGCGCGGTGCTCGCCGATCTGCCCCACCTGGTGATCGAAGGCATGGCCCTGGCGGCGCTCACCGTCGGCGCCGAACGCGGGTACGTCTTCATCCGTCACGAGTACGAATCCGAACGCCGCGCGCTGCAGGCAGCGATCGACGACGCTTATGCCCGCGGCGCCCTCGGACGCGGCATATTCGGCAGCGCCACGAATTTCGACCTTGAGGTCTTCGTCTCCCCGGGCGGCTACATCCTCGGCGAGGAGACCGCGTTGCTCGAGTGCATGGAGGACAAACGCGGCGAACCGCGCAACAAGCCGCCGTTTCCCGGACAGCAGGGCCTGTGGGGAAAACCCACGTTGATCAACAACGTCGAGACGTTCGCCCACGCCACCGGCATCATCGCCAAGGGTGTCGATTGGTGGACATCGCTGGGCAGGCCCGGTTTCTCCGGACACAAATTCATCAGCGTCAGCGGCGATGTCGCGTCTCCCGGAGTCCACCTGGTGGCGATGGGGACGACTCTGCGCGAACTGCTCGCACTCTGCGGCGGCATGAAGGCCGGCAAGGAGCTGATCGCGATCGCCCCCGGCGGCGCATCGAGCAACTTCCTGCCGCCGACCAAGCTCGATGTCGCCCTCGACTTCAAGACCCTCGCCGATGCCGGATCGATGCTCGGCTCCGGCGCCGCGGTGTTCATCGGCACCGGCGCGGATCTGCTGCAGGTCGGCCTGAACGTGGCGCGCTTCTTCCGCAACGAATCGTGCGGGAAGTGCGTGCCCTGCCGCGTCGGCAGCGCCAAGGCCGTGGCGCTGCTCGAAGGCCGTGCATCGCTCCCGCCCGGAGCCGACGCGCTGCTGCGCGAACTCAACGACACCATGTACCTCACCAGCATCTGCGGGCTGGGACAGGTGGCGCTCGGACCGCTGCTATCGATCCTCGCGAATTTCCCGGAAGCCATCGAGCGTGGCTGACGGTCGCTGGGACGCGCGCATGCGCGGCTTCCGCGAACGCATGGAGGTCGCCGACGTCGAGGCGCTGCTCGCGCGCCGGGTCGCGGCCCTGCCGGCGGAATCCGTCGCCACC
>JACCZE010000388.1 GCA_013696105.1 Planctomycetota bacterium
GCAAGATGCCCCCTTCAACCCCCAGCAGACTGTTTTTCAACAGCCTGCTGGGGGCGCTCAGCGCGGACGTGCCATGGCCGCCAGCAGGCGGTCGCGGGCGTCATCGATGATGTCGTTATGGCCGGCATCGGCCACTTCGTCGAAACGCACCCCGGGGAACTCGGCGGCCAGCGCGCGGCCCATGGCGATCGGAATGACCTCGTCCTGCGTGCCATGGACGATCGTGATCGGAGGCGCATCGGGTCGAGTGTAGATCTCAGCCAGACGAGCGCGATTGTCGAACCGATGCGTGAGCAGGTGGCAGAGGGGCCAGCCGACCGTCATGCGCGCCATGGACATCAAATCGGTGAACGGAGAGACCAAGACGGCGCTCTCCACCGGGTGCTTGGCCATGAACTGCAGCGCCGCTGCGCACCCGAGCGAGTGCGCGAAGACCGCCAGGCGCGCGGATCGCTCGCTCGGGCTCCAGCCGAACTTGGCTGCGATCGCATCCGCCGCGGCCTCGCTCGCAGCCAGGATCGACCGCGGCGACGGCGAACCACCATTCGCGCCATAGCCCGGATAATCGATGAGCAGGAACCCGTCCTCGGGATCGATGTCGGGTCGGACGAAGTGGTGGATCCACTGCGAGGCGATCATGCCGTTGCCGCCCCAGACCAGCCACACGCGGCGCGGAGGCGATCCGCCGCTCGGTCGGATGTAGAACGCCGACTGCTCGCCCGCATCGCAGCGGTAGGTCAGGAGCGACACCGGATCCGTCAGCGCAGCCGCGAAGCCCGCCTCGTAGCGCGAGGGGAAATAGATCATGCGCGCCTGGAACGCCCACAACGGCACGACCACGGCGAGCATGACAACCAGAGCGATCCAGAGGAAGGACATCATCACCCGCCTCGGCCACGACGTCCGCGCCGCGGCGATACCCATGCCTGTTGGATAACACCCGACACCGGACAGTCCACTGGTCCTTGACCCATCAGCCGCCGGCGGGGAACGTAGCCGTCCCGGAGCGATTCCATGCCCATCTGCCGCGCGCTGCTGTCCGTCTACGACAAGACCGGTGTGGTCGAATTGGCGAAGGCCCTGCACGAGCTGTCGGTCGAGCTGCTGTCCACCGGCGGCACCTACAAGGCCCTGCGCGAAGCGGGCATCCCGGTCGTCGAGGTCGCCGAGTACACCGCCTTCCCCGAGATGATGGACGGGCGCGTGAAGACCCTGCATCCGAAGATCCACGGAGGCCTGCTCGCACGCCGAGATGACCCGGCGCACCTGGACGCGGCTCACAAGCATGGCATCGGCCTGATCGACCTGGTGGTGGTGAACCTCTACCCGTTCGAGGCGACCTGTGCCCGCCACGACGCCACCGTCGCCGACAAGATCGAGAAGATCGACATCGGCGGCCCGAGCATGCTGCGTTCCGCGGCCAAGAACCATGCGGCGGTCACGGTGCTGGTCGACCCGGCCGACTATGCGCGCTTCCTCTTCGAGCTCGAAGCCAATGCCGGGGACACCACCCCCGCGTTCCGCGCGCAGTGTGCACGCAAGGTCTTCCGCACGACCAGCCGCTACGACGCGCTGATCGCCGACGAGCTGACTCGCATCGCCGAGATCGAGAAGCCCGGCGCCTGGGATGCCGAGCGCTTCCCCAGCGAGTGCGCGATCCCGTTGAAGAAGGTCCAGGACCTGCGCTACGGCGAGAACCCGCACCAACGCGCCGCGCTCTACGACCTGCGGCTTCCCGGCGCGGCGAGCGTGGTGCGCGCGAAGCAGCTGCACGGCAAGGAGCTCAGCTACAACAACCTGATGGACGCCGATGCGGCCTGGGAGCTGGTGAAGGAGTTCGCCGATCCGGCATGCGCCATCATCAAGCACACCAATCCCTGCGGCTGCGCGTCTGCCGACGCGCTCGAGCAGGCCTTCCTGCGCGCCTACGAAGGCGATCCGCAGGCGGCGTTCGGATCGATCATCGCGGTGAATCGCGAGCTCGATGCCGCCACCGCCGAACGCATCGCCGATCCGGGGCGCTTCGTCGAGGTCATCGTCGCGCCATCGTTCTCGGCCGAGGCCTTGGCGATCATCACCACCAAGCCGAAATGGAAGGCGAACGTGCGCCTGATCGCGGCTGGGAAGCCTGGCCCGACGCCGCGCACCGCGAACTACCTCAAGAACGTCCTCGGCGGATTGCTGATCCAGGATTACGACGCGCTCGGCTGGGATGCGGCCACCGTGAAGGTCGTCTCCAAGCGTCAGCCCGACGCGCGCGAGATGAAGGACCTGGCGTTCGCGTGGCTGGTGGTGAAGCACTTGAAATCCAATGCCATCTGCCTGGTCAAGGATCGCGAACTGGTCGGCGCGGGAGCCGGGCAGATGAGTCGGGTGAATTCCAGCACCATCGCCACGCAACTGGCGGGAAAGCGCGCCATCGGCTCGGTCCTCGGCAGCGACGCGTTCTTCCCCTTCCCCGACGGCGTCGAGACCGCGGCAGCCGCCGGCGTCACCGCCATCGTCCAGCCCGGCGGGTCGAAGGCCGATCCCGAGGTCATCGCCGCTGCGGACAAGCACGGCCTGGCGATGATCGTCACCGGGGTCCGGCACTTCCGCCACTGATCCCAGGGTCTGCCGTCGTTCGCCAGCACCGACCCGAGGTCGGTGAACGGCGCGCGGAACCCTGCCCCCTGCGCCAGTTGACTCGTCGCCGGCATCCGCCTACTGACCGCCCTACCAACCCCACCTGGGAAAACTATGCGTCCATCTTACGTGCTCCTCGCCATCGCCGCCGCCGGTCTCCTGTCGCTCGCGGGATGCGGCAGCGATTCGCGCTCGTCGGCCTCCTCCACCACCGGCTCGGCAGCGCCCAGCGGCAATCCCGTGGTCTTCGTGCCGACGCTCACGGCGAAAGCGGGCAGCGAATTCAAGCACCAGGCTGGCGACACCCTGGCCATCCTCACGGTCGAGCCGTCGAAACTCACCGTGACCCAGGAGAAGGATGCCAACCGCGCCACCGGCATGGGATCGTCGGTCGGCGGCAAGACCCGGTACGAGGTCGTGACCAAGGACGTCGCCGCCTTCGAGCCGGACAAGCTGAACCTGCTGCTGGCGCTGAAGAACACCGGCGCGACGCCGATCAGCTACGGCTCGATCAAGGTCGAATACCTGATCAATGGCAAGCCCGCTGATTTCTACCAGTCGAGCGAAGGCCTCAGCGCCAGCGACGTACCCAAGGACGGCACCACCTTCATCCGTCTCACCGGCCCGAAGATCATGAAGCTCAGCGAGGGAGACGTGGTGCACATCGCCTTGCATGCCGTCCCCACCAAGGTGAAGGATGCGGGCGACAAGAAGACCACGGAATCGACCGATCTGAACTGGGACGGCACCATCACCGCCGCGCAGAAGGTCGAGCTGAAGACTGTGACCACGACCGAGTGGCGCTGATCACTCCCAGCACCTGAGACACCACTGATCCCGAAGACCCGGTGCCGATCGGCGCCGGGTCTTCCTGTTTCAGGATTTCCGACGGAAGACCGACGCGGCGATCTTCTTGATCGATCCGTTCGCATCCTTGGTGCTGCGCGCCCGGCCTTTGAGCGCGCGCAGGACATCGGCGAGCGAGGTGGTCATGAGCTCGTCGAAGCTGAGCTCGCGGCTCATCGTCAGCATGTGCTGGACCTGATCGGCGAGGGCCTGGGGAACCGTGATGGTGAGCACGGTGGTGCGCTTGTCGAAGACCGGCGCCGCTGGGGCCGACCGCTTGGTGCGGGCTACGAGCTTCACCGGCGCCGCTGGGATCAGCTGATCGAGGGGATTCTCTCCGATCGTCGACGGCAGCTTCGCCGGCGGTGCCCGCTTGGACTTCTTCGTGGTGTTCTTCCGGACTTTGCTCATCGGGTGACGCCTCTTCAGCTCGCGATGACGATCAGGCAGTCATCGGTGCCCGGGGCATGGCGTCGGCGGGGGGCTTCCAGTGAGCCATGGCTCGCGAGCACGCGCCGCAGCGCTTCGGCCAGGAGCGCATTCAGGCTCTGACCGGGAAGCACCGATATCGTCTGCTTCAGCTCATCTGCCAGCTCGCTCGGAACCGCGACCGAGAGGGTCACGGTCGGGCCAGGGCGCGGCTTGGACGGCCGGCGCGCACGCTTCGGACGGTCCGCATCGGATACCAGCACGAACAGGGTATCTGCATGCTCAGCAGGCTGGGCGGCATCGTTCGCGATCATCGTGCCCCCCTCGGTGCTATTTCGCCAACGCCCGTTCCTGCTTCAGCACCTCGGCCGCGAGATCGCGGTAGTCCTTGGCGCCGTAGCTGAACGAATCGTATTGGGTGATGGGCTTCGCGAACGACCAGCACTCGGCGAGGCGGATGTTCTCGCGGATGACGGTCTTGTAGACGGTCTTGCCGAAGCGCTCGCGCAGCTTCTCGACCACCTCGAGGGAATGGCGTGTCCGCGCGTCGACGCGGCAGGCGACGATGCCGCTGATCTCGAGCTCGCGGTTGAGCCGCTCCTTGACCACTTCGACGGTCTTGTGGATCTGCGCGACGCCGGCCAGCGCCATGACGTGGGATTCCACCGGGATCATCACCTCGTCGGCACCGGTGAGCGCATTGATGGTCAGCGTTCCCAGGGTCGGCGGGCAATCGATCAGGCAGTAGTCCCAGCGATCCTTGGGCAGCTTCGCCAAGCGCTTCTTCAGGATGCTCTCGGCGCCCGCTTCGGGAGCGAGGGCCTTCTCGGCGCCAGCAAGCCAGGTCGAGCACGGGATGACCCAGACTCCTGGGACCAGCGTCTCCTGCACCTGATCGATCAGCGCCGCATCGCCGGTGAAGACGTCGAGCAGGCCCTTGCCGCTGTCCTTGATCCCGTACCACATCGACGCCGAGGCCTGGGGGTCGAGATCGATCAGCAGCACGCGGCGGTCGCGCTCACCCAGCGCCGCGGCCAGGTTGACGGACGTGGTCGTCTTGCCGCTGCCGCCTTTCTGGTTCACGATGGCCAAGGTTCGCATGCGACAGCTCTCGGGAGTTCGTGTGCCTGTGGTCCGCGCACAGTCGCGCTATTCGAAGTAGAACACCCCTGTCGGCCAGGCAAGCCGGTACCCGGGTCCGGGCCGGCAACATACGCACACGCATGCCCGCTGACAGGGGTTACGTCAACGACGCGGGCGACGCACAGCGATCAGGCCAAGCGTCAGCAGGCACGCTGCGAGGCCGGATCCGGATCCGCAATCGTCGCCAGCAGGCGAGATGGGATTCGGCTCGACGCTCTTGGACAGCACCGGAAACGCCAGGCTCGCACCAGCCAGGGAGGCACGCCCGCCGATGTCCACGGCCGCGCCCGCCGGCAGGTCGACGGTCACCAGCGTGCTGCCAGCGGGGGCCGTGACGAGCATCTGGTAGGCGGGGCCGCTGCCCACCAGGGCCCCGGCGACCGCGCCGCCGCCGAGGACGACGTCGGAGGCGGTGAAGCCGGTGACGCTCTCGGTGAAGAGGAAGCGCAGCAGGATCGAGCCTCCGGGCGCGATCGACGTCGCGGAGGCGAGGATGGTCGGGACTGGTGCCTTGCGATCGCTCTTCACCGTGCGCGAGAAGGCGAGGTTGCCGTTGAGGGCGGCGTCGCGGGCCGCGTCCGCGGGGATCGAGAGCACCACGTCGCCGTCGTCCGTGGGAGTGACAGGGACGGTATAGGTGGTGCCGCTGCCGGTGACCGCCCCGACGGTGCCGTTGGTCGCGGTGAGCGCGCCCGCAGGGAAGCCGGTGACAGTCTCATTGAAGGTGATGAGGAAGAGGATCGGGTCGGCGCCCGTTATCGCGCCAGCCGCGGGCGTGGCGGTGATGGTGGGCTTGGTGGTGTCGTAGGTCACGGTCGCGGTGGCCGGGGTGCTGGGATTGCTCGATGAGTCGATCGCCGCGCCATTCGCGACATCGACCGTCACCCCACCCTGGGCGCTGGCGGTCACAGGCAGGGTGTACGTCGTGCCCGAACCGCTCAGCGCTCCCGCCGAGCCGTTGGTGAGTGTGATGTCCGATGCGGTGAATCCGGTCACGGCGCGATCGAAGGCGAAGGTGAAGACGATCGCGGCGGTGGATTGGAAGGTACCGGATGGCGTGATCGACAGCACCGGCTGCGTCGTGCTGTAGGTCACCGTGGCCGATGATCCGGCGCTCGCGTTACCGGCAGCGTCGTGCACTACCGCGGCAGGAACGGAAACGCCGACCGCCCCTGTGGTGACGGGGGCCACTTGCAGGGTGTAGCTCGCACCGGAACCAGCGAACGCGCCCTTGGTGCCGTTGGTGACGGTCACGTTCGCAGCGGTGAAGTCGACGACGGCTTCATTGAAGGTGAAGGTGAAAGCGATCGGCGTCACGCCGGTGGTCGTCCCGTTGGGCGTGATGACGAGCGTGGGCACGGCGGAATCGAAGGTGACGCTCGCTGTGGGCGCGGCGGTGTTCGGCGCTCCCAGGCCATCGAAAGCGGCGCCGGCAGCGACGTTGACGGTCACGGCGCCTTGCGCGCTGGGCGTGATCTCGAGGGTGTAGATGTCAGCGCCCGGCGATACGCTCGCGAACGCTGCGGCCTTGGTGCCATTGCCGACCGTCACGTCATTGACGGTGAAGCCGCTGACCGTCTCGCTGAAGGTGAAGGTGAACACCATCGGCGAGACGTTGCTCGACGTCCCGGTGGGGGTGATGGCGAGGGCGGGCGGCAGGTTGTAGGTCACCGAACCGCTGCCAGCGAGGTTGTCCTCGGCGGTGCTGTTCTGCGCGGCGCCGGCAGGGATGGTGAGCGTCACGGCTCCCTGGCTGCTTGGGATCACCGTGATGGAGTAGGTGGTTCCGCTTCCCGAGAAGGTGTCGAGGCTGCCGTTGCTCGCCACCGCGTCGGCGAGCACGAAGCCGGTGACCGCCTGCGAGAAGGTGACGGTGAACGAGATCGGATTCGAGGTCGTCGAACCGCTGTTCGGCGTCACCGTCACCGTCGGTTGGGCTGCCCAAGCCGGTGCGCAGAGGAGCGCCAGCAACCAGGCGAGGATCGGGAACGATGGGCGGCGGTGGGAGCGCATGGGGCCTTGGACCTCGAGTGGTGCTGTCCGGTGAGCTGCAGGATCAGAATCGATAGCCGATATCGCCGGCGGCGACGAAGCCCATGCCATCGATCTCGAGCGAGCTCTTCGCCCCG
Source organism: Planctomycetota bacterium (assembly GCA_013696105.1). Classification (GTDB taxonomy): domain Bacteria; phylum Planctomycetota; class UBA11346; order UBA11346; family UBA11346; genus JACCZE01. The sequence continues at coordinate 7,173 of JACCZE010000388.1, forward strand.
TTGGGCAGGTCGACGTCGACCTCGGCATGCGACAGCAGGTAATCCGCGTGCACGCCGCACAGCCAGTGCGAGGAGCACAGGTAGGCGCCGACGCGCGGGCCGACGACGTAGGTCCAGCCGATGCCGCGCTCGCGCACGGGCGTGCTGGTCGAACTGAAGCCTTGCGTGCGGGTGTAGGCCAGGCCGCCGCCGCCCACGAGCAGGACCTCGACATGGAGATCGCCGAGGTCGGTGTACCGCATCGGCGAACCGTAGCCGATCATCAGGTCGACGCGCCAGACCTGGTGATCGAGTTCGATATCGGTGCGCGCGTTGGCGTAACTCAGACCGCCGGTCTCGTAGCGCTGCGGGGTGATGTCGAAGTTCTCGTAGGCGATGCCGGTGCCCAGGAGCAGCGAGCCGCCGCTGGTCGTCGCCCATTCCGGCGCACCGATGAAATAGAGTGCACCGGTGAATCCGAGGTCGTCGGTGCCCTTCCAATCGTAGGTGGCGGTGCCGGCCGAATCGGACACGCGCTCGCTGACGCTGGGCGCCTGCATCACGCCCGCTGACAGGCGCACGTCGCACACCGGCATCCCGGACACATGCGGCAGGTGTTCGGCCATCACGCCGTCCGTCTCGTCCGGCATGCGCTCGGCCATCAGCGCATCCTCGGCCGCTGCCGTGCTGGACAGGGCCAGCGCGAGGGCGGCGATGGGGACTGCGTGGGCTGATCTCATGGATATCCTCCGGCAGGCTCGGCTGCGCCGGCCGCCATGTGAATCATACGAGGTGCGTCCACAAGCGTTGATCGGATCCGTACATGCGGCTCGGGCGCTGCGGCGCCCGTGAATCCTCTGCGCAGGGCGATTGGAGCCTGGAGCCTGCAGCCTGCAGCCTAGGGGCTCGGGGGCCCTCCGACCCGTGTTCTCAGCGATAGATCGGAAAGCGCTCGCACAGCGCCCGCGCCGCCGCCTTCACCTGCGCCAGCTCCGCCGCGGTGCCACCGGTGCGCAGGGCGCGGTCGATGAGCTTGGCGACCTCGACGTTCTCGGCGACGCCGAAACCGCGGCTGCATACCGCGGGCGTACCGATGCGGATGCCGGATCCCTGCTGGGCGGGCTGGGTATCGAAGGGGATCAGGTTCTTGTTCACCGTGATCCCGACCTCGTGCAGCTTGTCCTCGGCCTGCTTGCCGGTGACGCCCTGGCTCATGACGTTCAGGCTGAACAGGTGGTTGTCGGTACCGCCGGACACCACCTGCCAGCCGCCGGCGACGAAGGTCTCGGCCATGGCGCGCGCGGAATCCTTCACGCGCTTCATGTAGTCGGCGAACTCGGGCTTGAGCGCCTCTCCGAAAGCTACCGCCTTGGCCAGGATCACGTGCATCAGCGGACCTCCCTGGATGCCAGGGAACACGCGCGAGTTGACCTTCTTCGCGTGTTCGGGCGAACGCGAGAACACCATGCCGCCGCGTGGGCCACGCAGCGTCTTGTGGGTGGTGGTCGATACGAAGTCGGCGTGGCCGAACGGGGTCGGGTGCAGTTCAGCGGCGACCAGCCCGGCGATGTGCGCCATGTCGACGAACAGCAGCGCGTTGGCCTTCTTGGCGATCGCGGCGAAGCGCGCGAAATCCAGGGTGCGCGAATAGTTCGACGCTCCGGCGATGATCATCTTCGGCTGGAACTCGAGGGCCTGGCGCTCGAGCGCGTCGTAGTCGATGACCTGCGCGTCCTTGGTCACGCCGTAGGACGCGATGGTGTAGTCGAGGCCGGAGAAATTCAGCTTGTAGCCGTGCGTCAGGTGGCCGCCGTGGTCCAGGCTCATGCCCAGGACCTTGTCGCCCTTGGCCAAGCCCGCGGCCATGTACACCGCCATGTTGGCCTGCGACCCCGAGTGCGGCTGCACGTTGCAGGCGTAATCGGTCTTGAACAGCTGCTGCGCACGGCGGATCGCCAGCTCCTCGGCCTTGTCCACCTCTTCGCAGCCGCCGTAGTAGCGTTTGCCGGGATAGCCTTCGGCGTACTTGTTGGTCAGCACCGAGCCCTGCGCTTCCAGCACCGCGGTCGAGACGATGTTCTCGGAGGCGATGAGCTCGATGGTGTACTGCTGGCGATCCCACTCGGCCTGCATGATGCGCGCGGCGTCGGGATCGGCCTGCACCAGGGCGCGCGGGGCGGTGTGGCGTTGCGACGGATGGCTCTGGGTCATGGGGCGCTCCTACTGTCCGGCGCACCGGAGGTTTTGGGGACTGCCCAGGCGCGCGGCGATCGGTCCGCAGATGCGGACCCCGGGGACTCCCTCGCGGTTTCCCGCTCCGTCGGCCCGTTCGCGCGGCCTCCGAGCGCCAGTCGTCCCCGGCGGGCGAAAGTCTGGGTCGCACGCAGGGCGCTCAAGCGGCAACGTCCACGTGCCCCTCGTGCGCGGTGGACTTTGCCCCCTCGCGGCTATCGTCCGCGCCAGGAGTCAGCCATGAACGTCCGCGCGCTCGCCCGTCCTGTCCTCGTCGTCGCCGCGCTGGTGTTCGCGCTCCTGGTCAGCGGCTGCGGCCAGACCCGGCAGATCGTGAAGACCTACGTGAAGAAGGACTCCTCGGAGTCCAAGATGCTCCAGGACGAGACTGACCTGAAGCGCACCGGCGGCGTGAAGCAGGTGATCTCGCACATCGACAGCGCGAACACCATCACCATGGACCTGTACCTGGACGAGGACGATGACGGCAAGGGCCGTCAGAAGGCGCTCGATCTGGGGTACGTCCAAGTCCGCAACTGAACGGCGCTGCGTTTGGCCGGGGACGGCCAAACCCGCGTCCTACGGCCGCGGCGCCGCTGCGCGGCGGCATCGCCTGTCGACGCTCGCTTCGCTTGGTCGACGTTGTGTGGGGGACTGCCGTCCCCCAGGCCCCCTGCCTCAGGGGCTTTGCGCCCCCGAGACCCCGACGAACCACCAATCGCCCTACCCTCCGCTTGCCGCCCGCCCTGACACGGCTTCGAGTTCGGAAAGGTCGGCGTACTTCAGCAGGCCGCTGACGACCACGTCGTAGATGCGCGCAGCGTCGTAATGGCGGGCCCCGACCCAGTCGGCGACGCTGGGCGTGCCGTCGACCACCTCGCAGGCCGCGATGCGCTGGTCGAGCACCGCCGCCAGCCGGCCGTAGATGCCTTCGCGGCCGTGGGCGTAGACGCGCAGGTCCGATGCCGACACGCCCGGCCACTGCGCGACCATGTCGAGCGCGCGCAGGGTATCGAAGGTCCGCATCAGCGCGAGGTCGTCGCCGAGGAAGATCAGGTCCGTGCACAGCTTGTGCAGCGGGCCGAAGGGGGCGGTCGAGTTCGGCGCCGCGAGCGCGCCGACACCGCTGGTGTTCAGCACCAGCACCGCGCGCCCCGCGGCGCAGGTGGCGCGGATCCATGCCAGGTGCGGACGCAGGCACGCGGTGCCGTCCTGCCAGACGGCGATGGTGACCGGCAGGGTCTTGCCGGCGGATGCAGATGCATGGGTCCGGAACAGCATGCCGTGGCCCAGTATGTCGGCTTGCGACCACCACAGCGACGCGGTGATCGACAGGTCGTCGTGCTCGTACGCGCCATAGATGCGCGGGTTGAGATCGCACGGGGTACGATCCCGCATCACGCGCCCGCGCAGCCACTCGACCGCGGCCTTGCGCGATCCCGACTGCTGGCGCGCGCGCTGCAGCTCGGCGAGGCGATCGCGATTGTGCTCGTGCACCGCGCGCGCGTCGGGAAAATGGTCGCGCACGTATCCGGTGGGCGTGCACCACAGCCGCTGCGGCGGGAAGGTGGTGATCGAGGCGGGATCGACGACGACCTCCTTGCCGAGAAGATGGCGCGAGAAGAACGCAGCCGAGGCCTGCGCGAGCTTGGGCGTGTAGTTGTGGATCTGCTGGTCCTCGACCAGGTCGAGGTTCGCGGGCTTGCCCGCGAGCTCCCACAGGCGGCGGCAGCGCGCGACGGTCTCGCGCGTGCCCTCGATCGGGAAGAAGTCGTAGGTGACGGCGAGCACGCGCACCGGTTTGGGCGCCATCGCCAGGAGGATGTCCTCGTGATCGAAGCCCTCGGCCGAGAATCCCGGCCAGATCTGCTCGGCGTCCTGGGCGCCGCCGCAGAGCAGGTAGGTGCGCCGATTCATGATGAACGTGCCCGGCGCCGCCGCGGCGATGCGGGGGTCCGCGAGCATCATCATCGCGGTCTGGGTGCCGCCGCCCGAATTGCCGGTCACGCCGATGCGGTCGGGGTCGACCTCGGGACGGCTGCGCAGGTAATCGATGCCGCGCATGGAATCGTGCAGGAAGTAGCGCGCGATATTGTCGCCCAGCGGCAGGCACTGGGCGCCGGCGTAATCGTGCTCGGGGCAGCCCCACTCGACGGTGGACTCCGCCTCGAGTCCGCGCTCGCGGTAGCTCACGCGCTCGCCCTGACCGATCGGATCCTGGGCGAGCACGACCAGTCCTGCCTTCACCAGGCAATGCATGACCAGCTGGTACTGCGGCCAATGCTTGGCCTCGCGCGCATGTCCGCACACGAACTGCACCGCCCCGGTCCGCCCGCTGATGCCGTCCGGCAGGTACAGGTTGGCGGTGACGTACACCTTCGGCCGCGACTGGAAGATGATCTTCTGCACGCGGAAGCCGTCGCCCCGCTCCTCGCCCACCACCTGCGCATCCAGCGGCGTGTCCATCGCAGGCAGGCCGCCGAGCGAAGCGATGAAGCTCGCGCGCACGCGCTTCTGCCGCTGTTCGAGCGCGGCGCGATCGCGGATGGCGTCGCGGGCGGCGTCCCCGGCGGCGAAGGCGCGCAGCGAACGCGCGTGGACGTGTCCACGCAGCTGCGGCTGCACCTCGTACATCCAGGGCGAATGGCCTTCGAGTTCGAACACCTGCATGCGACTCTCCGCGGGGTAGGGCGGCCATGCTAACGTGCAGCGGGTACGGACAAGACCGCGGAATCATGCGTGAAAATCACGCCTCATCGCTTGGCCACGGTCACGATACTGCGGGGGAGATGGCGCGCCGGGAGGGATTCGAACCCCCAACCCTCAGATCCGAAGTCTGATGCTCTATCCAGTTGAGCTACCAGCGCCTACGCGCGAGGGTAGCAGGCTGCGCAAAAACAACAGACCGAACGTAACCACCTATCCGTGCCGTGGTCTCGCCGTGGTCTCGCCGCGCTACGCTACGAACAGACACGTCGCCACGGCGCTGACGATGGTCAGCACGATGGTGTACGGCAAAGCCATCGTCATCATCCTCAGATAGCCGAGCCGGATCGGGGCCGCGAGGGCGCTGGTGAGCAGGAACAGGAACGCGGCTTGGCCGTTCGGCGTGGCGATCGACGGGATATTGGTGCCGCAGTTGATCGCGATCGCGAGGTGCTCGAACTGCTGGTCGGTGACCGCGTGCGCGCGGTGCGCGGCGAGCGCTTCGTTGATGAACACGGTCGCGACGAACACGTTGTCCGACACCGCGCTGAGCACCGCGCTCGCCGCGAAGAAGCTCATCACCTGTGCGGATTCCTGCTGGTTCAGGGCCGCTGCGATGATCGGGCCGAACAGCTGCTGGTCGGCGATCACCGCCACGATGACGAAGAACACCAAGAGCAGCGCGGTGAAGGGCATGCTCGCGGTGAAGGCCTGGCCGATGCGGTGCTCGTCATTGACGCCGGTGGATGCGGTCGCGAGGACGATCAGCCCCAGGCCAAGCATGCCGACTTCCGCGACGTGGAATGCGAGCCCGGCGACCAGGAGCGCGGCACACGCCCCCTGCGCCCATAGGCGGAAGCGGTCGGATGGCGTGCGCGCCGCCGCGCGCTCGCGTGCGTCGGCGGCCAGCACCTCGCGCACGCGTTCGGGCAGCCGGACGCCGTAGCCGACCAGCGCGAACCGCTCGCAGACGACCGTGGTCATCAGCCCCGCGATCAGCGTCGGCACCGTCACCACGGCCATCTGCATCGCGAACCCGATGAAGGACCAGTGCGCGTCCAGCGCATCGGGAAGCGCATCGCGCATGACGTGGGCGATCAACAGGTTCTGCGGCTCGCCGACCATGGTCATGACTCCGCCCAGCGCGGTGCCGACCAGCGCATGCATCACGAGCGAACGCAGGAAGGCCCGGAATTCATCCAGTTCGCGCTCGTCCTGTCCGTGCGCCTTCGAGCGGTACGACTGGTAGGTATCGTGGAACCCCGTGCACACCGCGATGATCACCGCGGTCACGGTGAGCGCGTCGAGGAATGCCGACATCACGGCGCCAGCGGAGCAGAACATCAGCGAGAGGGCGATCTTCGAACGGGTCGAGAACAGCAGCGCGGTGAACACCACCGCGAGCCAGTCCTTGAGGAAGACCACGCCGGCGACCACGCAGATCACCAGCAGGATCACCGGAAAATTGTGCAGCGTCTCCTGGTAGGCATGGTCGGCGGACGTCAGGCCCAGGACCACCGCCTGGATCGCGAGCAGGCCCCCGGGCAGCAGCGGGTAGCACTTCAAGGCCATCGCCAGGAAGAAGATGAATTCGCCTAGAATCATCCAGCCGACGCAGAATCCGGCCGTGCGGGCATCGATGGCCGCCGCCAGCAGGCCATAGAGTGCCGCGTTGACGACCAGGCAGGCGATCACGACGAGCTTGAACCACACCGCCACGTCGCCGAGGAAGATGCGCAGCCACAGAGGATTCCTGGTGGCGACGTTGGTGTTCATCGCCATCACCATCGGCGGTCGACGACGGCGCTGCAAGCGGCTGCGGTGGATGCATCGTCAGGGAGAAGGCGATCAGGCGCCGGCTCCTGAACCGGCGGCCTTAGAAGAGCCCCAGCGCGCGCAGCTGGGCTTCGAGCGCCTCGAGCCGGCCCCAGCGATGGAGGACCAGCACGTAGATGGCGAAATTCAGGATCACCAGCAGCAGGATGATCCCCCAGAATCCGCGACGGCTGCGCGCCTGCGCCGCGGCCGGCTTGGGCGTCTTCTGGGTCTTGGATTCCTTGAGCACGTCCTCGAGCCGGGCGATGACCGTGGTGGCGTCGCGCGGCCGTTTGGCCGGGTCCTTGTCGAGCATGCTGGTGATGAGTTCGGCGACGCCGCGCGGCAGATCGGGCGCGAGATCAGTGACCGGAGGGGTCTGGTCGCGCAGCACCTTCGCCATCACCTCGAGTCCGCTGGTGCCGTTGAACGGCGGAGAGCCGCTGACCGCGTGATAGAAGGTCGCGCCGAGGGCATAGATGTCCGCCGACCGCGTCACCTCGCTGGCGTTGTGGATCTGCTCCGGCGGCATGTAGGCGGGCGAACCGAGCACCATGCCCTGCTTGGTCAGGAGCGCCTGCTTGTCGTTCGGGCCGAGGTCGACCTTCTTGGCCAGGCCGAGGTCGGCGAGCTTGGCCACGCCGTCGGCGGTCACCAGGATGTTCGACGGCTTGACGTCGCGGTGCACGATCCCCAGCCCATGCACGTGCTCGAGCGCGCGCGCGACCTGGATCATGAAGCGGCTGCTGATGCCAACGGACAGGCGGCCAGCCTCGTCGATCACGTTCGACAGCGTGGGACCGTTGACGAATTCCATGGTCAGGTAATGGACGTTGCGCTCGAAGCCGAAATCGTGGACGCCGACCACGTGCTCATGGCGGATGCTCGCGCAGAGCTTGGCCTCGCGCTGGAAGCGTTCGACGATGCGCGAATCGGCGGCCGCCCGGCTCGACAGCATCTTGATCGCTACCGGCCGTTCGAGCTTGGTCTGCAGCGCCTCATAGACCACGCCCAGAGAGCCGGTGCCCAGACGGCGCAGCAGGCGGCAGTTGGCGAGTTCCTGACCCGACAGCGGATCCTCGGCCGCCGCCGGAGCCACCACCACCAGCCGGCGCAGGCAGAACGGACACAGGACCTTCTTGCCGATCAGTCGCGTGGGTACGCGGAATTCGTGCTCGCACGCGTCGCAGTTCTGGAGAAGGGCCTGGTCGCTCACGAAGCGGCGGTTATGCCGGAAAATCACCGGGAAGCCAGATCCGAAACGCCGATCCGGCCTGCATGTGCAATCTGATTCACCCCGTAGTGGCGCTGCTCCCAGGGCATTGGTGGTGCCAGGCCGGGTCGGATGGGTGCGTCACCTGTGCCGGATCATGCCGTTCATCGCAAGGAGGTCCCATGCGTCTGCTCATCCTGCTGTGCCTGACCGTCGCTACGACCGCTGCAGATCCCCTCATGATCTGCGATTTCGAAGGCGAAGATGCGAAGGCGTTCGAGGCGCCTCCCGGGGTGGTCGTGGTCGACGAACACGCGAAGCGCGGCAAGCGCTCCCTGCGCATCGTTACCGACCCGGTGGGATATCCTGGCCTCACCTTCCAGGGCGGGCGCGAACTGTCGCGCTTCCGTGAACGCCCGATCTTCGCGATGGACATATTCAATCCGCAGGATCATGCCGTCGGCTTCTCGGTTCGGGCCGATGACGCCAGCAGCAAGGACTATGGCAGCCGCTACAACGACGACGGCTATTCAGCCCGCCCCGGGTGGTCGACCGTGCGCATCAACCTCACCGGGTTGCTGTGCTCCAACTCGCGCAATTTCTCGGAGCAGCGTGCGCTCGACATGAGCATGCTGCGCATCTTCATGGTCTTCATGGGCCCGACTCCTGACGGCAAGAGCACGTCGCTGTACTTCGATGACGCCCGACTCGAGGATACGGGACTGCCCGCGTGCGCCGGACTGCGGGCGTTCGACTTCGGACCCGTGGGATCGGGAGTCTTCTCCGGATTCACCGGCGTGACCGAAGCGGACATCTACGCGTCAGGCAAGGGATACGGCTGGATCGGTCCCGAGAGCGGTCAACGCCCGGCAAATCCCGACGATCTCGGTGGCGACTTCGGTAGCGGGAAATCCTTCGTGGTCGATCTGGCCGAAGGCGCCGGCACCTACGTGGTCGAGCTCTGCATCGACGCGTTCGGTGCTTGGGCGACCCCACAGAGCTTCAAGCACCGCACCGTCACGCTCAATGGCGACACGGTGCTCGATGAGACCTGGGACGGAGTCGCCTTCCTCGAAAAGCGCTACCTGCGCTTCGAGCGGGATGAGGACGAGCCGGGCATGGACCTGTGGGAGCGGCGCGTGAAGCCGGCGACGCCGGTGCGACGCTTTGAGGCGGCGGTCAAAGCCGACGGCAAGCTCGCTGTTTCCGTGCATGGTGACGGCCCATTCGGCTCAGCGATGTGCTACATGGTCGTCTATCCGAAGGCGAAGGCCGTCGAGGGGGCCGCGTTCATGAAGGCCCTCGACGCGCGACGCAAAGACCTCTTCAGCAACGAGATCTCGCTCGCCCTGCCCAAAACCGATCACCCGGCTCCGAAAGCCACCGCCGAGGAGCAGGCGCGGGGTTTCATCGCCTTCGCGCGTTCGAGCGACATCGACATCGCGTGCACCGCCTCGCCTAGCGATAGCGAGCGTGGAGCGGCTCTCGCGCTTGCAGGTTGTGCTGGCGAACGCATCGCCGGCCAGGTCGGTCTGCTGCCGCTAAAAGCCGTCGACGCAGTGACCGCGACCGTGTCGGATCTCGCGTCTGCTGACAGCTCGATCTCATCCTCGGCGATCGACATACGCGCGGTGCGCAATCTGGCCAAGCGCGGAGGAATCGGTCGCGAAGCCACGCTCACCCCCTTGATCCTCGAGCCGCGGCAGCGGCTGCCGCTCAAGCCAGGGTTCACGCGCGCGTTCTGGCTCACGGTGCGGATCCCCACCGGCACCAAGCCCGGCGACTACCGCGGCTCGGTGACCCTCGCCGGGGGAGGCACACCGCTGACGGTGCCGATCTCGCTCACCGTGCATCCGTTCGTGCTCGATGCTGCCGACGACGCGACATTCAGCTGCACCGGCACCACCGCCGGGCACACGCGCGGACTGTACCCGGACCTGGATGCAATCTGGTGGACGACCGCCGACGCCATGTTGAAAGACCAGGCCGATCACGGGTTGAACGCGGTGACCGGCGGACCCGGCATGCGCCTGACCGCGCTCTCGGGCGGCATTGCGACCATCGATTGGGCCGATGCCGATCGCTGGATGGCCCTCGCCATCAAGCACGGGCTCAACAAGCGCGGCGACAGTTACCAGGGCTTTGACCTCGACCTCGGCATCGGTCACGATCGCAGCAAGGACGCGCTCGGCGAGAACGATCGCCGCGCGAAGCAGAAATGGGGGGTGGGGTTCGCCGAGCTGGTCACCATCGCATACGGCACCGTCGAAGCGCACGCCAAGGAGCGCGGGTGGCCGCCGCGATCGTACTATCTGATCGATGAACCACGCCCTGAATTCGGAAACATCGAGCCGTGCCGCCAGCTCATCGCTTTGTACGCCGCCGCTGCTCCTGGCACGACGTTCAGTGGTTTCTATTCGCCCGGAGAAGGACGTGATCCGTACTTCTCGATGCTCGGTGTCTCGATCGCCCATCACACGCCTGCATCCTTGAAGCTGTGCGTCGATGCAGGCAAGCAGGCCTGGGACTACAGCGCCGGGGGTTCTCGCTACGACATTGGCCGCTGGTTCTTCGCGCTGCACCGACAAGGCATGTCCGGATTCCTGCGCAATGGCTGGACGTACGTGAACTCGGATCCCTATTACGACTTCTCGGACACCGAGGGGTCGTGGGCGCAGGTGTACCCCAGCGCGAGCGCCGCCGGATTTGTCGCCACCGTGATGTGGGAACGCACCGCCACTGGCATCGCCGACTACCGCTACCTCAAGACGCTCGCCGGCCGCATCTCGGCGGCGAAGACGGGCAAACGGGACACCGCCGCCGCGGAAGCGTTCCTCGCCAAGACCCTCGCTCCGATCACCGTCGAAGACAGCGGCACCGCGGTGCTCTCCGCTGCAGATACCGCGGCCTTCCGCACCGAGCTGGTGAAGCACATCGTGGCGCTGGCTGGGAAGTAGGAGGCGATGGGCGATGGGCGATGGGCGGGCCGCTAGCTGATAGCCGATAGCAGGGTGCCGAAGAAGCACCCGCGGGGGGTCCGGGAGGGTGTTCCGTCCCCCGGTAAAAAAGTCGCCCTCGCGAAAACCCGGCACGATAGGCGCCGGGTTTTCGTGATTTCCGTCGCTCCGACCCGTGCGTTGCCGCTGGACCCGCCGGTGGTCCTCCCCAGGCTTGGCCGCTCCACCCGGAAGGACACATGAACGCGACTGCAGACGCCGGCGTCATCGGCATGGCCGTGATGGGCCGCAACCTGGCCAAGAACATCGAATCGCGCGGCAACACCGTCGCGCTCTATAACCGCACCTGGTCGGTGACCGAAGAGGTCATGAAGTGGGAGCACGCCAAGGGCGCGCGCTTCATCCCGTGCAAGGAGCTGGCGGATTTCGTCAAGGCGATCAAGCGGCCGCGGCGGATCATCATCATGGTCCAGGCCGGCAAGGGCACCGATGCGGTGATCGAAGGCATCGCCCCCCTGCTCGAACAGGACGACATCCTGGTCGACGGCGGCAACGCCCATTGGGCGGACACCGACCGGCGCAACGCCTTCGCCGCGGGCAAGAACTTCCGCTTCGTCGGCATGGGCGTCTCGGGCGGTGAAGAAGGCGCGCGCATCGGCCCCTCGATCATGCCGGGCGGCGATCGTGCGGCGGTCGACCTGCTGATGCCGATCCTCAAACAGATCTCTGCCAAGGCCGGTCCCGGGAATGACGAGCCCTGCGTGACCTGGTGCGGCGCGGGCTCGGCCGGGCACTTCGTCAAGATGGTGCACAACGGCATCGAGTACGGCGACATGCAGATGATCGCCGAATGCTACGACCTCATGCACCGCGGCCTGGGCCTGGGCCACGCCGACTGTGCGAAGACCTTCAAGGAGTGGAATCGCGGCGAGCTCGGCAGCTTCCTGATCGAGCTCACCGGCCAGATCGCCGACAAGGCCGACCCCGAGAAGTCCGGCGGATTCCTGCTCGACGCGATCCGCGACGCAGCCGGCCAGAAAGGCACGGGCAAGTGGACGACCATGGCCGCCCTCGAAGCCGGCGTCGCCATCCCGACCATCACCGCCGCGGTCGACGCGCGCATCGTCTCGAGCGTGAAGACCGAGCGCGAGGCCGCGGAGAGGATTCTCGCTCTGCCGCGGTCCAAGGTCTCGGGCATCGCCACCGCGGATCTCGCGCAGGCGTTGTACGGCGCGAAGATCTCGGCCTACGCCCAGGGCATGACCATGATCAAGGCCTGCGCGGCGCAGCGGAACTACCAGACCGACATCGGTTCGATCCCGGCGATCTGGCGCGGCGGCTGCATCATCCGCGCGGTCTTCCTCGACCGCATCACCGCCGCGTTCAAGAAGCAGCCGACCCTCGCCAGCCTGCTGATCGCCGACGAGTTCCGCGCCGACATCACCCGCACCGTCCCGGCCCTGCGCAAGGTCGTCGGCGCCGCGATCGCGGCCGGCATCCCGGTGCCCGCGCTGTCCGCCAGCCTCGCCTACATCGAGAGCTACGCGACCGCGCGCCTCCCTGCGTACGTGACCCAGGCCCAGCGCGACGCCTTCGGCAGCCACACCTACGAGCGCATGGACAAGCTCGGGACGTTCGTGCACACGGAATGGCTGGCGTGATAATCGCACGTTCTCAGTTCTCAGTTCTCCGTTCTCCGTCGACAGCCAACGGCGCGCGATGCTCCGGTTGTCCGACAGAGAACGGAGAACCGAGAACGTAGGACGTTTCCCATGCGCCTCGTCATCGTCCCGGGAACCAACCGCGCCGGCAGCCTGACCGCGAAGCTCGCGAAGCTGGTGGTGGCGGACTACGTCGCGCTCGGATGCGAGGTCGACGTGCTCGAGATGAATCTCGGACCCGAGTTCCTCGAGCCGACCGCGTACAAGCAACCCAAGCCGGCGGTGACCGCGCTGGTGAACCGCTTCCTGGCCGGGGACGCCGCGGTGTTCCTGGTGCCGGAATACAACGGCAGCTATCCCGGCATCCTCAAGCTGTTCGTGGACATGCTGCCCGAACGCGAGGGCTTCAGCGGCCGGCCATGCGCCTTTATCGGCTTGAGCGCGGGACAGTTCTCCAGCCTGAGGTCCGTGGAGCACTTCCAGGGCGTGGCCGGCTACCGCAACGCCTACATCTTCCCCACGCGCCTGTTCATCGGCGACAGCTTCAAGCGCTTCGCCGCGGACGGCAGCTTGATCGACCCCGCCTATGCCGAGCGCCTGAAGGCACAGGCGGCGGGCTTCGTCGACTTCGTGCGCGCGCTGAAACGCCCGGCTCGGCCATGAGGGCCATCACAGCCGCCGAGCGGCTACTCCATGTCGTTCATGGCGCACAGGGCATCGACCAGCCCAGCCATCGGTTCGACCGCCGCCGATAGCAGCAGGGCTCCGGCCACGACATAGACGATCCCCGAGAGGATGCGCACCATGTGGCGTCGGGACCGCACGGCCGCGGAAGCGTGATAATCGGCGAGCTGGCGACAGTGGTGCTCGGCCTCGGGGTGACGGAGCACCGTCCCGAGTCCCGCCGCGTCGGATCCCAGCACGGGAATCAGCTCGGACTCCGGCAGCCGCCAGCGGGCGACCAGCGCGGCACGTTCGAATCGCTGGGATTGCGACATATGGTAGCCGAGACTGGCGAGCGACGGCAGCCAGCGCGCGGCATAGGGAGACTGCGACAGCCACACCACCGCTGCGCCGACGATGAGCACGCCGATCCCCACGATCAGCCAGGGCGCGGCGAATCCGTGACCCGAAACGCGGAGGATCACCACCACCGCCACGACGACGCCGATCATGGTCAGGAGCGGATGGGCGATGGCATCGATCCAGGCGAGACGCGCGGCGCGGTCCAGGCGCAGACGTTCGGCGGTGAGCAATGCGCTGCGCTCCAGGGAGGGACGGGGGCCCCGCAGCGCAGCCCGGAGCTCATCGGGGAGATGGCCGGACAAAGCGCTCGCGACGTCCTTGCCCGCATCAAGCTCGTCGGCGATCATCTTACCCAGGGCGCCGCATTGGGCGCGCAGATCGGGACCCAGCGGCCGCCGCTCCAGAGCCGAGGCGGCGATGGTGCGGAGGATGCATTCGATGTCCGCAGCGTGGCTCATCGTCGGGTTCCCTTGGGGATCCAGCTTTCACGGCCGTCCGCCGAGATGCGGTAGGTTCCACGAGGCCCGCTCGCCGTCCGCTCGTTACCGGTCGCGCGCGTCACATTCCACGCACCAGAGGTCACCTGCGCGCCTTCTGCCAGGGTCGATGCCCCGATGCACCATTCGCGACCTTGGACGCGCGCCGCCCGATCCGATACCTCCACCCGGCGCAGGGCACCCTGCGCGGCGATGGTGATGCCGACGATCATCGCGGCCCCGGTGATGATGAAGATCACCGCGGTGATGACCATCCCCTGCCGATTCATCGATCGCTTCATGGACATGCGCGCACCTCGCGTCGGGGCAGTCCGACCGGCTGCAGGACCACCTGGATCGTCCTGCCGTCGCTCGTCCACTCCGCGCTCTGGACATGGCAGGTGCGCACGGCGCCGCGCATCAGTCTGCCCTCCACGACGCGCCAGCGGACCCCGCCGGCCACCAGGTCGCCGCCATGGATCCGCCCCCCTCTTTCGAGGTCGCGACGCAGCCGATCGCATGCCAGGTCGATGATCCGCGCCGGCTGCGCCTCTGCGCGGGCATACTTGGAGATCTGGTTCAATGCCGTTGCGCCAAGCTCCAATACGAAGGCGACCATCGCAATCGAGATCGCCATCTCCAGGAGGGTCATGCCGCGCCTGATCATGGCTCGTCCCGCGATGTGATCAGGGTAGCGAGAGAGACCTGTTCGGACCTGACGCGTAATTCGACCACCCCATCCGCGAGCATACGACGGGACCACGTCCATCCCGCACGCTCCGGAAGCGTCCCCTCGCCGAGACGCAGCCTGAGACGTGCCTCATTCAGCAGATTCTGAGCGACATCGAGCTCGGAGGAACGGGCCTCCTCCCGCTGTCGGCCGCGATTCTGTGCAGCGGCTTCGGTCACCGTAGCCAGGATCAATCCGCAGGCGGCGAGGGACGCCACGACATCGACGGTGAGGGTTCCGCGTCGTCTCATGATAGGTTCTCGAGGGAGTTGATGATCGAGATGAGGAGACCGAATACCGCTCGCCCCAGCAGGAGGACGGGGATCGCCAGCAGCAGCGGTGCGACGATCTCGAAGACCGCCATCAGCACCACTCCATGCCGATCACTGCGCTCACGACTCGAAGCCAGCGCGATCGCCAGGGCATCCGCGTCCGCGACCTTCCAACCGGCAGCATGACAGATGGAGGTGAGTGACGCGTTGGCGCGGGGTACACCCAGGGCGGCGGCGATCGCATCCTCCGGCACTCCGCTGCGCACCGCGCTGAGGATGATCTCCCCGCGCAGGATCCTGCGTCCCATCACCCAGCGCCAGCGCGACCACAGCGAGACCAGCACGATGACGATGATGATGAGCGTCAATCCGGCCCAGGGACCCGCCAGGATCTGCAGCCACGCCCACGCACCGACGCCGGTGAAGTCCAGATCGATCTCCCGCGCCATCAGCTCGAACTTCGGTGCGATGAAGACGCTGAAGAACATCATGACGAGGACGATGGCGGCGATGGTCAGCAGCACGGGCGCTATCCGGCGACCGATCGAGACGCGCACCCTCGGGGGGACCGACACCGATCTGAACCAATGCTCGAGCACCGTGGGGCCGAGCCGTTCTGCTGATTTCGCCAGGGGTACCATCGTGGCGGGCAGCAGCCTGCCGATCTCCAGGGCCTCGACGGTGGTGATGGGCCGGTTCGCGCGCAGGGCATCGGCCGCCTTCTGGAGACGCCGGGGATAGGGCCACGGCAGGAGCGGGCGCAGGCCCTCGAGGGCGAGCTCGATCGCTTGCACGCGATGCATGGACTCCGCGATGCGGCCCGCCACCAGACGAACCGCCTCTGCGGCCGGACCGGCCATGAACGCGCGCATCACCGCCCACACCGCGTTGACCACGCACACCACCCCGACCGGGACCAAAGTAAGCAGCATCAGAAAGGCCAGCGTATCTTTCATAGATAGCTCGCCACCCGGATCAGCGGAGCGAGCACGCTCATCGCCATGCCCATGAAGCCGGTCCAGACCGTCAGGAGCAGCACGGGGCGGACCAGCAGGTAGGAGGACGAGAGCGCATCATCCAGCCGCTCGCGGCACAGCGTCTCTGCTGCGTCCCAATCGGGTCGACCCCGATCGCTGTCCACGATGCCGAGCAGCGTCAGCCGGCTCGCGAGATCGCGGCGCTGGGCAGACTGCTTCCGGAGGTCGGGGGACAGGCGCCACCGCGTGAGGAACATCCACGTCCGCCAATCGCGATCCCACACGGGCTGGTTAGGCCGCCAGGCGCCGACGCCGACCCGAGCCAAGGCCGAGCGGAGCGGATCCAGCCGCACCGGTGCGTCATCGCCCAGGCGGGCGTGCTGGATCAGGCGCAACAACGCGACCTGGCGATCGACTTCCGGGCACCAGAAATGGGTGAGGTGGCGCAAGCCTCGCACACCACGCACCGCCGCGTCGCCAGCCGTGATGGCCAGCAGCATCGCCCCCAGCAGCAAGGCGCTCGCGAGCGGCTGGTGGCTCAACCTGCCGATGCTTCCGACGGTGATCCCGAGTTGATCCGTGGCGTAGTGCAGATCCATCCCATTGGCGGCGAGCAGCAGACACCAGGCGGTCGCAGGCAGGGCGAACGCCAACGCACAACTGACGGGCAGATGCCTGACCCACCAGATTCCGCGCGGCGGCGACGCGGCGGCGCTCGCTATGCGATCCAGGGCGGCGACGAAATCCGCATCAGCGGCCAGGATGCGCGTCTCGTGGCGTGACAGCAGTCGGGCCCGGCGCAGGACATCGGGGGCCGGAGTTCCGGAGCGCAACGCGGGAGCCAGCCGGGACGCCCACCGCGACAGGTGCGGGTCTCCGGCGGTCAGGCTCACCAAGCCGTCGGCGAGCGGCTCCCGGGCTCGAGCGACCAGCGCGACCGCGGCCAGGATATCCGCGCGATGAGGATGCAGGAAGACGCTCATCCGAGCACCCGGTCGAGTTCGTCGGTGGTCGTCACGCCCTGGGAGACCAACTCGGCGGCCTGCCGGTCGAGATCCGCGAACAGGGGCGCATCCACGCCGCGTCGCAGGAGCGCGCGAGAATCCTGATCCACCAGCAGGAGGTCGGCGATCGCCTGGCGTCCGCTGAAACCACCGGTGCATGCGGCGCATCCCTCGGCGCGGCATGCCAAATGGCGACGGCGCACCAGACGCTGCGCGAGGACCGCGCTCAGCGCAGGCAGGAGGAGGTCGGCATCGACTCCCATCTCGATCAATCTCGGCACGACCTCGGCCGCCCGGCCGGCATGGACCGTGGTCAAGACCAGATGACCGGTGAGTGCGGCGCGCACGCAGGCGAGCGCGGTGCCGGGATCGCGCACCTCTCCGACCACGATGACATCCGGGTCGTGCCGCAACGCCGCGGTCAGCGCGTCGCAGAAGCCGAAACCCCTGGGGATCGCAACTTCGATCTGAGTGACACCAGCCACTCGGCGTTCGACCGGATCCTCGATGGTCAGCACGTGGCGGTCAGGCCGCTGCTGGGCCAGCTCGGCGAGGATGCTGTGCAGCGTAGTGGTCTTTCCCGAACCCGTCGGCCCAGCGACCACGATCAGACCATCGGGGCGCCGTGCGAGAGCGCGCAGCGCTGAGACCACCCCATCGGGCAAGCCCAGACCGTCTGGAGTCGGCAGCTGCCCGATGGCTGGAAGGCGGATGGCCGCACGCTGTCCGCGGACCGTCGGCAGGAAGGATGCGCGCAGGTCGCCGCTCATGCCCAAGGCGCGCCCGTCGATGCGCCCATCCTGGGCCTCGTCGGTGATGTAGGCGGGAAGGCCGGCCAGTGACTTCAGGCGTGCGATGGCGACGACGGCGTCTCCAGGAGGGATCCGACCGATCACCGAGCGTACACCATCGATGCGCGCCATCGCTACCAGCGCCGAACCGTCATCGGGCTCCAATGCGAAATCGCTGGCCCCCAGAGCTTCGGCGCGGCGGAGCATCCCTTCCAGGATCACGGTCATTCGACGCTCCTGCGCTGCAGGAATGCGGCGATGCGGAGATCCAGCGCTCGAGGCACGCGCTCGGCATCGACGTTCTCAGCGTTCTCAGCGACCGGGGCCATCGGCATCCGCTCCGCGACCGAGCGCACCGTCAGCATCATGAGGCTCACCAGCAGCAGCGCGGCGGCCGACATGCCGCCGATCTCCCAGACCAGCGACTTGGCTGCCCGTATCGCCCGCGTGCGCTCATGCCGGATCTTGGACATCACCCGTTCGGTGTACGCGAGCGCATCCTGTTCCGCCCGATGGCGCTGCCACATGCCGGCGATGAACGGTTCGCACCGGCGCTCCGGAGCGACCACCTGGGATGCGACCTCGCTGATGATCAGGTGCTGCCGCATCAGCCGCAGGAGCCTGGGATCCTCGTCGATGGCCCGGAGGAGCCTCGCGATGTCAGCCGAGTCGGGATGGCCGTCGAGTACGAGGGAGATCAGCTCTTCGGGAGTCTGGGCGGTCATGGCCACGCCTCTTTGCCGATACGGCCTTCGACGCAGCGGCGGAGGACCTCGCGCACCCGGAACAGCGCCTGACGCACCGCGTTGCCCGCGCGGCCGAGGTCCGCCCCCATCGCGTCGGAGTCCAGATCCTCCTCGTAGCGGAGGCGGACCAGCTCGCGGCTGTGCGCCGGGAGATCATCGATGCACAACCGCAAGGCCGTGTGCGTTTCCCTCAGCGACATCGAGCTGGGCTGCGTGTCATCGATCGCCCGGGCGAGCAGCTCGGCGACATCACGCCGGATCAGCCGGCTCCGCCTGCCTTCCTTGCGCCGCTCGTTCGCCACGACGTTGCGCGCGATGCCGCGCAGCCAGGTGAGGAATTCTCGCTCGGGATCGTAGGCCGCGAAGTTCCGGTACGCGATGAGGAAGACCTCCTGCGAGACGTCATCCACCCACATGGGATGGATCCCGAGCATGCGGACGAACGTCCGCAGCACCGCCTGGTGCTCGGCGACCAGGGTCGAGAATGCGCTGTCCGGGTCTTCGGAGTGGTCCATCTGCCCTGCTTTGTCGCCAGGTCCCCATCCGTTACGAGGAGATATCCCGGGGGCGCTCCCGCACGGACCTCGTCCGACCGTCATCATATGGCCAGGGTCGACGTAATGCCCTGTTACTGCCCGAGGATCGGTTGGAGGGGCCGGGGCTCGCCGTCGCTGGCCCGGCATCCCCTGGCTGCATACTCTGCGGCCCATGTCATCGACCTCCTTCGACGTGATCGTGATCGGCGCCGGCCACGCCGGGATCGAGGCCGCAGCCGCCTCGGCGCGCCTCGGCTGCCGCACCGCGATCGTCAGCGGCAACCTCGACACCATCGGCAAGATGTCGTGCAATCCGTCGATCGGCGGCGTCGCCAAGGGTCAGCTCGCACGCGAGGTCGACGCGCTCGGTGGCCTCATGGGCCTGGCGACCGACGCCACTGGCATCCAGTTCCGCACCCTCGGCCTGTCCAAGGGCCCCGCGCTGTGGAGCCCACGCGCGCAATGCGACAAGGCCGCCTACGCCGCCTGGATGAAAGAGCGCATCGAGTCCACGCCGAACGTGTTCCCGATCCAGGGGGAGGCGGTGGGAATCGTCACGTGCTCCGTCCTCCGTCCTCCGTCCTCCGTCGACGGCCGACAGCCGGCGCTGTTGCCTTCCGACGGAGCACGGAGCACGGAGCACGGAGCACGTCCCGCCGTCTCCGGCGTCTCGCTGCGCGATGGTCGCACCCTATCTGCTCCGCGCGTCGTGCTCACCACCGGGACGTTCCTCCAGGGCCTGATGCATCAGGGCGAGACCCGCACCGGCGGCGGGCGCATGGGCGATCAGCCGGCGCTGGGGATGTCCGACAGCCTGCGCGCGCTCGGCCTACGTTTGATCCGCCACAAGACCGGCACGCCCTGCCGCATCCACGCCGACTCCGTGCGCTGGGACCTGTGCGAGGAGCAGCCGGGGGACGAGCCGCCCAAGCCGTTCAGCTTCCTCACGCCCGCGATCACCCAGAGCCAGCTGAGCTGCTGGATCTGCCACACCACCAAGGAGTCGCACGCGCCGATCCTCGCGAACCTCCATCGCGCGCCGATGTACAACGGACAGATCGCCTCGGTCGGCCCGCGTTACTGCCCCTCGATCGAGGACAAGGTCGTGCGCTTCAAGGACCGCGACAGCCACCACCTGTTCCTCGAGCCCGAAGGCCGCACGACCAAGGAGATCTACGTCAACGGCCTGAGCACCAGCCTGCCGATCGACGTGCAGGACGCGGTGCTGGCGCTGATCCCCGCACTCGCGCACGCGCACGTGCTGCGTTATGGCTACGCGGTCGAGTACGACGTGGTCGCGCCCGAGCAGATGACCCACGCGCTCGAAGCGCGCGCCATCCCCGGCCTTTTCCTCGCCGGCCAGATCAACGGCACCTCGGGTTACGAGGAGGCCGCCGCGCAGGGCATCATGGCGGGCGCCAACGCCGCGCTCACCCTCGGCGCCGGGACCACCGGCGGCACGCCGCTGGTGCTCTCGCGCGCGGACGCCTACATCGGCGTGCTGATCGACGACCTGGTGACGCGTTGCCCCGAAGAGCCGTACCGCATGTTCACCAGCCGCGCCGAGCACCGCCTACACCTGCGCTCGGACAATGCGGATCGCCGCCTGACTCCGCTCGCGGCGCGGGCTGGACTCGTATCCGACGCGCGCGGTGCGTCGGTCGACGCCAAGGATGGCGCCATCCGCGCGCTCGTCGCCACCGTCCCCGATGAGCTCGCGCGCCGGATCGCCGGCGAGGGCCTGGCGTTCGTCGATGCGGGCGTGGTGATCCCCGCACTCGCGGGCGCGGATCCGCTGATCGCCGAGGAGGCGTGGATCGAGCTGCGCTACGCGACCTACCTCGAACGGCAGCAGACGCGCATCGATCAGCTCACGCGCTTCCGCGACCTCGCATTGCCGCACGATCTCGACCTCGCGTCGATCGCCTGCATCAGCCACGAAGGACGGCTGAAGATGGCCGCGGCCAAGCCGCGCACGCTGGGCGAGGCGAACTCGCTGCCCGGCGTCAGCCAGGCCGATGTCGAGACGCTGTACGCGGTGCTGCAGGGCCGGCACAAGCGAGCCGCTGCGGCCGGTTGAGCCTCGGCTCCGTAAAGGGTCGCTGGACGCCGATCACACCAGCGTGCCGAACGCGCTCGGCGGCACGCCCAGTCGCGCTTTGAAGAAGCGCGAAAACCAGTACGGACTCGAGAAGCCGAGCGCCTCTGCCACCGCCGCGACCGCCTCGCCGGCGATCAGCCGCTGGCAGGCGTGGCGCACCAGCACGCGGCGCAGGTGTTCGCGCGGGGTCATACCGAGGTCGCGGCGGAAACGTCGGCTGAACGCCTCGCGGCCCAGCCCCGAGGAGCGCGCCATCTCGCTCACCGACAGCCCGGCATCGGGCCGTTCGTCGATGCGCGCGAGCACGCCCGCGAACCGCGCTCGCGCGTGCAGGCGTCGCGCGACGTCGGCGACGGGCTCCTCGATGAACGAGCCGACGATCGCCAGCATCGCGCCGCGCGCGCGCGCGATCGCTCCCGCTTCGGCCCCCGCCACGGCACCGGCCAGCTCGTCGTACGCGCTTGCCGAGAGGTCGCGGCGCACGAGCCGCGTCAGATCGGCGCAGGCATCTACCCCGGGCGCCCATTCGAGCCGAAAGTGCCAGGCGATCATGCGCATGCCGACCGGAAAGAAGAAATGCAGCCGCACGTTCGCGGGCATGTACAGCGCGGTGCCGGGCTTGAGGGCCACGCGGTGACGCGGCGGACCAGCCATGGTCACGGCGGCATCGCATGCGGGTGCCTGGGGGGACACCAGGAACAGGCGGCACCACGGCATCGCGTTCGAACCGTCGACGCCCGGCGGCTGCTGTTCGACCATCACCACGTAAGGCGCCGAGAGGACGAGGGAGTCGCCCAGGGTCTCGACCCCGCGTTGGTGGACATGGCCGCTGCCATCATCTGGGCGCTGAGCCCGTTGGTCACTCCAGTGCATGCGACCATGCTCACGCGTGCATGGTGTCGGCAATAGGCGACTTCTATCCTTCTGTGAGGAAATACGCCTGAAAGGAGCATCGACGTGATCGATACAACCGCCCTGTTCCGCATGCCCCCTGGGGTCGAGACGCGTTGGGCCAGCCCGGAGAATCCATCCGGCGCCCGCGGCGCCGGCGGGGCGGCCAACGGCGGCCGCAAGGGCTCC
This sequence comes from Planctomycetota bacterium, assembly GCA_013696105.1. Taxonomy (GTDB): domain Bacteria; phylum Planctomycetota; class UBA11346; order UBA11346; family UBA11346; genus JACCZE01. Next base: position 29,475 of record JACCZE010000388.1, read on the forward strand.
GCCTCGCTGCCGATGGCAGCGGGCAGCCGACGGGTGATGGCCGAGGTGGCGCAGACCTCCGGCACCATCCGCCGCATCTGGGTGACGGTCAGCGACCGCAGCCCGCTCATGCTGCGCTCGCTGCGCCTGGACATCTTCTGGGATGGCTCGCCCACGTCGGCGGTCAGCGCCCCGCTGGGCGATTTCTTCGGCACCGGACTCGGCCGGCAGGTGGCGTTCCAGAGCGCGTGCTTTTCGAGCCCCGAAGGCCGCAGCTTCAACTGCTGCCTGCCGATGCCGTTCCGCACCGGCATGCGCGTGGTGATCACCAACGAGAGCGCGAAGGACCTCGAGCACCTCTACTACGATGTCGACTACACCATCGGCGACCGCCACGACGACGACATGCTGTACCTGCACGCGCATTGGCGGCGCGAGCGTCGGACCACGCTGCAGCGCGACTACGAGTTTCTGCCCACGATCCGTGGCCGCGGACGCTTCCTGGGGCTCAATGTCGGCGTCATCGCCGATCAGGGATCCAACCTGCGTACCTGGTGGGGCGAGGGCGAGTTCAAGGCCTATATCGACGGCGACCGCGAGCTGCCCACGCTCTGCGGCACCGGCACCGAGGACTACATCGGCACCGCTTGGGAGCTCGGACGCTTCGACCACCTGTACCAGGGCTGCCACCTCGCCGACCACCAGGCGATGCGCTTCTGCTTCTATCGCTACCACATCCCCGACCCGGTGTACTTCCAACGCGACCTGCGGGTGAGCATGCAGCAGATGGGCAACTTCGGACCGACCTTCAAAGCCGAGCTGATCGCGGCGGGCAGACCCGTGGTCATCGCCGGCCCGGAGCGCCTGCCGTTATCCCAGAGCACCGCGGTGCATGGTCTGCTCGAACGGCAGGACGACTGGTCGAGCTGCGCGTACGTCTACCTCGATCGGGCGGGAAACGATCTGCCCGTGCTGGCCGACGTCGCCGAACGGACCGCCGGCTTGACTGGGGATGTCGATCCATGATCCACGAACCGCAGACCCCGGATCCTGCTTCCGAGCAGTCTCAGATGAATTCCCAACGGTCGCTCCGGCACCAGACGGCGATTTCCGGTGCCCATCACGCTCTCGATCACGCGGCGTCTCCCGCCGACTGTCCGCATCGGCCGGTCTTCCACACCGCCGCGCCGGCGGGCTGGATGAACGATCCCAACGGATTGATCCATTTCCGCGGAGAATTCCACCTCTTCTATCAGCACCATCCCTACTCGAACGACTGGGGACCGATGCACTGGGGCCATCTGGCCAGCCGCGACCTGGTGCGGTGGCGACACCTGCCGATCGCGCTGGCTCCCAGCGAACCCTACGATCGCGCGCAGAAGGGCGGCGGCTGCTACTCAGGCAGCGCCGTCGACGACGACGGCGTGCTGACGCTGATCTACACCGGACACGTCGATGGCGCCGCACAGATGGAAGTGCAATGCGTGGCGACCAGCCGCGACGGCGTCGCCTTCACCAAGGACCCCGCGAACCCGGTGATCGCGCGGCCGCCCGTGGACGGCTCCGCCGACTTCCGCGATCCCAAGGTCTGGCGCCATGGCGACCACTGGTACCTGGTCGCCGGTTCCTGCCAGGGCGGCCGCGGCAACGTGCTGATCTTCCGCTCGGGAGATCTGCGCGATTGGCAGTACCTGGGCAAGGGCACCGAGAGCGACGGCACGCAGGCCGCGATGTGGGAATGCCCCGACCTGTTTCCGCTCGGCGGCGTCGACGCGCTCATCGTCTCGCTCAGCCTCGAGCGCACGAAGACGGTGGTGATGACCGGCGCCTTCGACCACGCCACCGGCCGCTTCGACCGCCGCAGCTGGCGGGACCTCGACGCCGGCCCCGACTTCTACGCCGCCCAGACCCTGCTCGACCCGCGCGGCCGGCGCATCGTCATCGGCTGGATGGACTCGTGGAAATCCACCTTCCCGACCAAGCCCCGCGGGTGGGCCGGCGCGATGTCGATCCCGCGCGTGCTCACGCTGGCCGACGACGGGCAGGTGCTGATGTCCCCCCTGCCCGAGCTGTCCGCGCTGCGCGGCGACCCCTGGTCGCACGGCCCCCAGCCAATCGCCGGCGATCACGCGCTCGACGCTCCCGGGGGATCCTGCCTGGAACTCATCGCCGACTTCGACCTCGCCGCCAGCACCGCGACCTCGTTCGGCCTGCGCGTGCGCGCCTCCGCCAGCGGCGACGAGCAGACGGTGATCCGCTTCGACCGCGCCACCGCCCGCCTGACCGTCGACCTCGACCGCTCCGGCTGCGGCCCCCGCGGCATCTTCGGTGGCGAGGTCTCCGGCGTCGACCGCACGCTGCGGCTGCACCTGTTCATCGACCGCTCCTCGCTCGAACTCTTCGCCAACGACGGCCGCCTGGCGATCACCAGCCGCATCTACCCCGCCGCCGCCAGCACCTCCCTCTCCCTCTTCGCCGACGGCGGCACCGCCCGGCTCACCCGCCTGGACGCCTGGCCCCTGACCTCGATCTGGGGCACCTGAGCACACCGGCCGTCCGTATAGGAACTGAACGGAGTGCACGAGGATCGTCCCCCACCAACCGTGCCCCCACAGTCGCATCC
>JACCZE010000396.1 GCA_013696105.1 Planctomycetota bacterium
GCCCAGCACCGCGGTCCGGCCGCCGATCGCCGCGCGCAGCGCCGGCCAATGGCTCCAATCGTCCTCGGCGAGGCCGTCCTCGAGACTGATGATGGGATAGCGTCCGACCCACTCGCGCATGCGCGCGACCATGCCGGCGCCGTCGAGGGTGGCCTCGTCGAGGGTGTAGCGCCCGTCCGCGTAGAAGTGGCTCGAGGCCACGTCGATGGCGAGCGCGACATCGCGCCCAGGCTCGAGGCCGGCGTCGCGGATGGCGGTGACCGCATCGGCGATCATCGCCTCGGCGCTCGCGCACGGCGGGGCGAGGCCGCCTTCGTCGGCGCGCAGCAGGCGCTGGCCGTAGCGCCCCTGCACGATCGCGCCGGCGGCGTGGAATACCGCCGTGGTCGCGACCAGGCTGGCGTCGGTGGTGGATGCGGCCATCGGCACCACCAGCACGTCCTGGATCGCGACCTGACCGCCGGCGTGCTTGCCGCCGCTGAACAGGTTCACGGTCAGGCGCGGCATGCGGCGCGGCGGTTCGCCGAGCAGATCGCCGAAGTGGCGGTAGAGCGGCACGCCGCGCTCGATCGCCACCGCGCGTGCGAAGGCGAGCGACACGGCAAGCAGCGCGTTCGCGCCCAAGCGGCGTTTGTCCGGCGTACCGTCGAGTCTGATCATCGCCCGATCCAACTCATCCTGCCCCACCGCGTCCGCGGCGAAGCTCCGCCGCGCCAGCGCGCCCTGGATCTCGCCGACGATATTGGCGACCGCGCGCTGGCAGCCGAGTCCACGATGCCTGGCACGGTCGCCGTCACGCAGCTCCACCGCTTCGGCCGCGCCGGTGGATGCCCCGGACGGAACCGAGGCGCTGGCCCGCGCGCCTCCGGCGAGCACGCACGTCGCCTGCACGGTGGGCCGCCCGCGGCTGTCGAGGATTTCCAGGGCGTCGAGGCGTTCAATCGTCGGCACGGTCGCTCCTCTCGCCTTCGGCGCGGGAGATCCCGGCCAGGAAGGCGGTGGTCAGTTCGGAAATGGTCCGTGGCGGAGACGCCATGAGCGTGACGATCGCAGCACGTTGCCTCGCGCGTGCGACGGCGTCGAGGTATTCCAAGGGCGATCGTCCGGCGACACGCGCGAGCAGGCATCCCAACCCATGGCGGACCGCCCGCGGCTGCAACTGGAGGTCGGCACCTGCCGCCGCGGCGCGGACGTACGACATCCAGAAGCGCACGGCGGCCGCCGCGAATCGCGCCCGATCCTTCCGCAGGTGGTGCGCCTTGCTCAGCAGGTGCGCCAACGCGAACCCGAGGTCGAACGCGGGGTCGCCCCAGTGGATGACTTCGTGGTCCAGCAGCACCAGCCGCCCCTCGCGCACGAGGATGTTCTTGGGGCTGTAATCGCCGTGCACCAGGGCGGTGCGGATCCCATCCGATTCCTGGATGAGGAGGGCGAGGAACCCCGCCGCCTCGGGGCACGCGGCGGCGCTGGTGCGGTAGTAGGGGTCGATGCGCAGGCTGTCGAAGAACGAGCGATCGGCGAACGCGGGGGCGAGCTCGGAAGCGCGCTGGTGCGATCGCTGGTGGATCTCGCCGAGCAGCCTGCCGAACTGGTCCACCAGGTCGTCGTCGATGCGGCCGGCGAGCAGCAGGTCCTTCCAGTTCTCGTGCGGCTGCGCGATCGCGGTCATAGCCAGCAGGTGGTGCTCGTGATCCTCGAACAGCAGCTGCGGGATCGAGCCGCTCGGGGCGACCTCGTACAGGGCGCGCATGCCTGCAGCTTCACGGTGGATGCGCTCGGGGCTGCTGCGCCAATCGGCGGCCACGCGCAGCTTCTCGAGTGCCTGCTTCATCACCCACGACGCCGGTGATGCGGCGGAAACCGTCCGTTCGACGAGCACGGTGCGGTTGGAGACCCCGCCCGCGAGCACGCGCATGCGCGGCGTCTCATCGGCGAGGACGTGCCGGTGCGCGCGCAGGTAGGCGGTGAGCTCGGCTGGGATCTCGATATCCATCGGCGGCGCATCGTGCGCGGACACGTGCCGCTGTCGAGCGGCACGAGGCGAGCGGCACGTTGTTCAGCGATCGCGATTCTTCAAGAGGCCCGCGGCGGTGGCGACCAGCAGCAGGATGACGATGGCGACGACCACGTACTTCCCGCCCGCGATCATCACCCGCACCTTGAACAGGAGCATCGCCGCAAGCAGGCCCGCGACGGCCACGGCCAGGATGATGACGCGTCGGTCCATGCCGCACGGTAGCGTGGCGATGGGAAACGTCAGCCGACGAGCGCGAGTCACCCCGTGCGGAGCACAGGCGCGATCACAGATCGGGATCGATCTCGATGAGATTGGCGACGCGCTTGCCGCCGGTGGCGCGGAACGCGAGGATCATCGCCCGGTTCTTGGCGGCGGTGGTCTTGGCGATACCGACGATGGTCACGACCCCGTCGATCAGCATCAGCTGCGGCGAGGGCACCGCCGCCGCGAGCGCGGGATCCGCCGCCAGCGCCTGGTCGAGCGCGAGCTGCCAGACGGCGAGCGGATCCTCGGCTTCAGCCGGCGCCGCGGTCGGTTCCGTGGGCGCCGGGGCGGCCTGCTCGAC
>JACCZE010000413.1 GCA_013696105.1 Planctomycetota bacterium
GGTGCGGGCGGCGGCCTTCGCCTGGGCCGTCTCGCCTTTGGCGGTCTCGGCTGCGCCGGTGTTCACGGCGTCGATCGCCTGCTTCACCTCGGCGGCCGGGGACTCCTTGCCGGCCTTGGCCAGGGCCTTCTGGGCATCGGCGAGCGCCGCTGCGGCCTGATCGATCGCTGCGGCCTCCTGCTTGGCGGCATTGGCGGCGTTGGTCTTCGCCGCCGTATCCTTCTCGACGGCGGCCTTCTCGGCGGCTGCGACACGGGTCTTGGCGTCGGCGAGCTCCTTGGCGGCGTTCGCCGCGTCCTTGGAGGCTGCGTCGAGGGCGCCGACCAATTCCGCGCGTTCGCGTTCGGCCTGGGCCTTCTCCTGCGCGACGATCTCGGCGCCGGCCTTCTTGAGCGGCTCGCCGATCTTGCGCTCGACCTCGCCGCGGTAGTGCTCGGCCACCTTGGGGGCGATCTGGTCGTTCACCTTCTTGACGAAGGCCTCTGCCATCTTGCGGGCGTTGCGCTCCTGCAGCTTGGCCAGCATGGCGTTGACCATCTTGCGCTTGAGCTCGGACATGCGCTCGTTGAGCGCCGCGTCGTTGGCATCCTCGTTGTCGAGTTCGCCCGCGTACGCGTCGAGATCGCCTCCGAGATCGTCCATGACCTCCTCGAACAGCTCGTCCGCGGCCTTGCCGGTGACGTCGTCGCGGGCGATCTTGGCGAAATCCTGCTTCAGCTGGGCGACGACCTCCTTCTTGGTGGCTGCTTCGGCGTCCTTCTTGGCCTGTTCCTTCGCGAGCAGTTCGGCCTCGTGGGCGCGCTGCTTCTTCGCCAGTTCCTCGGCGATGCGGTTCTGCTCGGCGCGGTAGGCCAGGTATTCGGGAATGCCCCAGACCACGCCGATCACCAGGTGGGCGGCGAGCGACAGGATCAGGAAGGTGCGCAGCTTGCTGCGCCGGTGGCGCTGCGGCGCGGGCACATCGGATCCGGTTGGCTGGGTGGATGCTGCGTCGCTCATGAGGTCCCTCGGTTGGTTATCCGTCGTTCGGCTTGCCCGGTTCGACCGAGAAGCTCACTTGGCGGATGCCGGCGTTCTTGATCGCATTCCACACCTGGATGATGCGCTGGTACTTCGCGTCCTTGTCGCCGACGATGACGATCACCGGCTCCTTCTGCTTCTGCTCGCACTCGATGCGATAGACCTTGAGGTCGTCGACCAGCGCGACCAGGGTCAGGTACTTGTCGTCCGCCTTCTTGCCCCCGGGAAGGGCGACGTCGCCCTCGGCCGTGACCAGGATGCGACGGGCGTCCTCGGTGGAGATGGTCTGGGGGGCCTCGGCCTTCGGGACGCTGATCTTGTAGACGTTGACCTGCTTCTCTTGGCTCTCCGGCTTCTTCATCGTCGTCGCGATGAGGAAGAACACGAGCAACAGGAAGGCGCAGTCGATCATCGGCACGATCGGCAGTTCGATCGTCTCTTCCTCTTCGACGCGGATGTTCACGCGGCGAAGCTTTCGCGCTTGAGGAACCAGCCATGCAGCAGGTCATCGACCTGTTCTTCGAGCTCGTGCATCATCGACGTCGAGCGCAGCTTGAAGTAATGGTAGAGCATCAGGCACGGCACGGCGATGAAGAGTCCCACACCGGTGCAGATCAGGAACTTCGAGATGCCGTGCGCGAGCACGGACGCATCGCCCAACGCGCCCGCATCGGCGACCGCGGCGAACGTCTCCATCATGCCGAGCACGGTGCCGAGCAGGCCGAGCAGGGGCTCGATCATGCCCACGACCGCCAAGGGGTACGCGCGTTGGATGTGCTGCCGCATCTCGCGTCCGCCGATGTCGCCGATAGCGCGCGACACGTCGGTCAGCGGGTTGCTCTTATGCAGAACGATGAATTTGATGATGCGGCCGAGCGTGCTCGGTGTGCGCTCGCACAGCGCGACGATCTCGGGGAACTTCCCTTCGCGCCAGAGCGCGTCGGCGCGTTCGGCCAGCCCATCGGGCGTGACCGCCTTGCGCCGCAGGTGGACGAAGCGCTCGATCGCGTAGGCGCCGGCAAGCACGGACAGCAGCAGCTGCATGGCGACGGTCCAACCGCCTTCCATGAGCTTCCCGGGAGCGCTGGCGATCGCACCGAAGATGGTGGTCGGCGCTTTCGTCTTGGCAGGCGGCGCGGCCGCAGGGGCGGATGCCGGAGCATTGGCCGGCGCGGCGGCAGGCGCGCCGTCCTGGGCGCGGACTGAGCCGATGCAGATGGAGAGGAGGAGTGCGATACCGACGGCGACGACGCGCATGCGAAGCATCCTGGAAGGCGCATCCGGGCTCGATGCGCCCCGGTCGATGCGCGGCGTGGAGAAGCAATCCCTCATGATCGATGGCCTTCCTTTCAAAGCAACGCGGGACGGGCCGGCCGCGGGTCGGATCACCGCTCACGCTGCGTCGATCAACAACGGGTTGCCCGAGAGGCCCGTGACAGGGGACCTGGGGGGGACCGGCGCAGGCTGCTATCCCCTGACGTGCATGTAACGCTTTACCACCGAGTCACATCGCCATCGTCTCGGTCGATGGTCAGCGCGACGATGGTCACCTCCAGCGGATGCGTCCAGGACTGGCCCGCAGGGTTCTGCGACGACCTGCCGACCGACGCCTGGCTGGTGCTGCACTCCTACCCGAAGCAGGAGAAGCGCCTGATGGACGATTTGCGGATCCGCAGCATCCCGGGGTGCACCTTCTTCGAGCGTCGTATCCGGCACTATCCGGGAAAAGGACGGCAGACCAGCCTGGTCCCCCTGCTCGGCGGCTATGTGTTCGTCGCGGCCACGCCGGAGCGCAAGTACGACATCTACGATACTCGCCGGGTGGTGCGCATCATCGACGTGGTCCAACCGGGGAACCTCGCCCGGGACCTGAACGGTCTGTGCAAGCTGGTCCGGGCGTCGACCGTGCCCTTGATGGTGCGGCCCGAACTCGTTCCCGGCAAGCTGGTGGAGATCCGCTACGGGACCTTCAGCGGATGCACGGGCGTGGTGGTGCGGCGGCAGAACACCTTGGAACTGGTGGTCAACCTGGGGATGCTGGGCACATCGGTGTCGGTGACGCTTCCTGCGGAGATGGCCGACCTGGCCTGAGGGATCCATGACCGACGCCCTGGTGACCATCGTGTTCGTGGATGATGAACCGGACGCGATCGCGGCGCTCACGCGCGCCATGCACGTGAATCGGCCGGTCTGGCGCGTGCTCACCGCGGGGGGAGCGCAAGATGCGGTGGCGCTGGTTACCGCGAACCTGGTATCGGTGGTGGTGACCGACATGAACATGAAAGGGCATGACGGCCTCGACCTGCTGGACTACCTGCGCTCCTACCGTCCCGCGATCGGCCGCATCGCCCTCACCGGGATGCTCGACGGGCCGAGCTTCCTGTCGCCGGGCACGAAGATCGCGCATCATTACCTGATCAAGCCGTGCCCGATCGACCGCCTGATCGCAGCGATCGAGGAACGGCTCGCCGCCGCTCGCGCCACGGAACCGCCCCAGCCGCGCTCTTGAAGCTGGACGAGGCCGACGCTCGGTCTTGTCAGCGCCCGCGGCCCAGGCGCATGAAGATGCCCGAGAGGTCCGTCGCCAACTGATCGGCCGTGGGCCGCAATTGCGGGACGCGCTCGAGACAACGCTCGATCAGCTGAGCCAACTCGGTCGGAATGCCGTGACGCACTTGGCGCAGGGGCACGAGCGCATCCTCGAGCTTGGCGCGGATGATCGCAGACGGCTCGGACAGATCGAAGGCCGGCTTTCCGGCGACGGCGTGATAGAGCGTCCCTCCCAGGCCGTAGATGTCGGCCGCGGCGGTGATCGCGCGCGGATCGAGGACCGCTTCGGGCGCAACATACAGCGGCGTGCCCACCACCGCGCGCGTGCGCGTCAGGCCGGCCTCGTCGGGCACCTTCGCCAGGCCGAGATCCGAGATCTTCGCGCGGCCGTTGAGGCCGATGAGGATGTTGTCGGGCTTGATGTCGCGGTGGATGATGCCCACCTGATGAATGGCCGCCAGACCGAGGGCGCATTCGACGCCGATGTGGCCGACCATCCACGGATCGAGCGCGCCGTCGCGTTCGATGCGCTGCGCCAGCGTCTCGCCCTCGACCAGTTCGAGGATGATGTACAGGTTGTCTCCGACCTCGCCGGTGGCGAAGACGCGCACGACGTGGTCGTTCGCGACCTTGGCGGCAGCCCGGCCTTCGCGCAGGAAGCGGCCTCGCTCTTCAGCGGTGTTGTCCTCGCGGATGAACTTCACCGCGACATGGCGGTCGAGGGCTTCGCTGCGTCCGCGGTAGACCACCCCCATCGAGCCGCTGCCCAGCCGGGACAGCAGGATGACCCCCCCGACGACCGAGCCGATCCAGGGATCATCGACCATAGGGAATGATACCCCACGTCCTGCCCGCTGGCCAGGCCAGCGCGACCCGCGATTGCCCCCCAGCAGGGCATGGCACCATCGGATTCCCCCTCCCTGGAGATCCCATGAAGCTCGCCGTCAGCACCTACAGCCTGTCACGCTGGCGCCAGGAGCAGCGCAAGACCCTCGAGGAGTCGATCGACTGGATCGCCAAGGCCGGGGTGCAGGGCGTGGAGTTCGCCGGTCTCGACGACCAGCCGCCCGCCGATCCGGTGAAGCGGGCGCAGGCGCTGCGCGCGCACTGCCGCAATGCCGGCCTCGAGATCCCCAGCTACTGCGTGGGCGGCGAGTTCCTCGTCCCCCCGGCCGAGCAGCGCTCCGTGGTCGAGCAGGTGAAGCGCCACGTCGATGTGGCTGCTGCGCTCGGCGTGCGCAGCATGCGTCACGACGTCACCCGCGGACCCAAGGACGGCGACAAGCGCACCGTCGCCCAGGTCCTGGCAGTCGTCGCTCCGGCGGTACGCGAGGTCAGCGAGTACGCCAAGACCCTCGGCGTGATCACCTCGGTCGAGAACCACGGCTTCTACCTGCAGACCGCCGAGCGCGTCGAAGCGCTGGTCAAGGCGGTGAAGCTCGCGAACTTCCGCGTCACGCTCGACATGGGCAATTTCCTCTGCCTCGACCAGGACCCGGTCGCCGCCGTGGCGAAGCTGGCGAAATACGCGGTCATGGTGCACGCCAAGGATTTCCATTCGCGTCCGAAGAAGCGCACGCCCCCCACCGGCTGGTTCGCGACGCCCAAGACCATCGCGCTACGCGGCGCGATCGTCGGCCACGGGGTCATCGACGTGCCGGCGCAGATCAAGCTGCTCAAACGCGCGAAATACGACCATTTCCTGTCGCTCGAGTTCGAAGGCATCGAGGAGCCGACCGCCGGAATCACCCTCGGCTTGAACTACCTGCGGCAGCTGTTGGGCGAGAAGTCCAGCACCGCCACCGCGGCATCCTGATCGCAGTCAAGCCTTCAGCCGGGGTCGAGCCGTTCGGGCGAGACTCACTTCGTCTTGTATCCGTCGGTGGAGAACTGCCAGGTCTTGGTCCACGGCGTACCGGCGACGTCGACGGTCATCGAGACGCGGTACAGCGACGCCGACTGCAACGGATCCTTGGCGATCAGGCCGGCGACCCGCTGATAGCGGTTGAACGAGACATCGCCTCCGACCTTTCCGTCGAACACGTAGCAGTCGATGCTCTTGGGACCGCTCTTGTCCAGCAGTTCGAGCTTCCACGTGTTCATGGTGAGCGCGTCGGTGCCGAAGTATGCCGTGATCGGAAACCCGGCCTCGCGGTCTCCGCCGATGGGATCGGGCGACTCGTGGGCAAATCGCGTCGGCACCGCGGATTGGTCGGGGACCGGAATGATGACCGGCCAGCGCGGCTGACCTGCGAGCGCGCGTCGACCGTCGATGCCACCGAACCGGCCGCCGTAGCCGACGCCGAATCCGCGCGTGTCCGGGCGGACCACATCCTGCCGGTGGTAGAACGTCGCGACCATGCCTGCCGCCACGCCCGGCGCCGGGTTCCCCATGCTCAGGATGCTGTTCATTCCGGCATCGTGACCGTCCGCGCTGTAGTTCGGCGAGCCCGCCTGCTCGGGGTGCGCGAGCGTCCCGGTGCCCACCATATACGCGATGTGCTTCTGCAACGGCGCGCTGAGCACGGTGTTCTCGGGCCGCGGAGTCAGGCCAGCCTTCAGCCGCTCCTCGTTGATCCCGGTCAGCACCGGCATCGCTTCAGGGATGGTCGTCGTGAGCGGTTTTCCGACCAACGTCGGCTGCTCGCCCATCGGACCGAAGGCCAGGCCCGTGACGTCGAGCGTCGCCGTGCACCAGCGTTCGCCCGCATCCGGCAATGGAAACGCGTACTCGCCCTCGCCGATCGCCATGGCATCGACACCTGGCTCGTTGAACACGCCATCGCCGTCGACATCGACGATCGCCACCTGGGTGTCGCCCAGCTGGCCACGCAGGCGCGTGATCGTGCGGTACGACCAGGCCCCGTTCGACCCACGAGTGACGAACAGGTCGATCTTCGCACGGCGCTTGTCACCCGACTGTCCCAATGCGACCGTGAGCGGACCGGCGCGGACAGCAGCAAACTTTCCATCACCTGCGAGGTCGATCTCGAGCATCCCCTTGTCGGTGGTGCGGATCGCGAATCGCTGACCGGCGAGGGATAGACCATCACCCATCGGATGTTCGATCGGTTGGTCGCCTTGGACCCGATACGCCGTGGTCGCGCGCTCCGGTTTGAGAGAGAGGGCGATCGGCTTATCGCCAGGAGTCTCGGCCGTCCTGTCCGCCGCGGCCGCATCGCAGACAGCCGACAAAGCGATCGCCATCAGCAGCGGGTGCAGGGTACGCATAGGTGGAACGTAGGATCGAGGGCGCTCTTTCCAGGAGTATGGATGACGATCCACCACGGATTCGTCACCCACCGCAGCCGTCGACCCGCAGCGGGACGCATGGAATCCGATGCCTTGGCGAGCGCGTGCACGCCCACTGGGTCAGGTGGTCGATTCTGATCGGCAATGGTCACCGCGGTTGGTGTCGTCGCAGGGCCGCGAGCTCCCCGTCGTTCGGTCGCGAGCGCTCGACTCGGCCGTCGTGCGCGCTTCCAGTCGATGCCAGTCGATGGACCTTCGCTCACAGCAGCAATCTTGGCTCGACAGGCCACCAGCCCCTGGACGATTCCGTACATGGGTCAGGAAGACGAAACCGTGCCCGCAGAAATCCTGGCCGAGACGCCTACGTCCGGACTCGGCGACGGGGTCCGTCGCCTCGACTTCCGTTCTCCCGCCGATGCGTCATCGCAGTGGGCGATGGTCTGCACCCACGAGGGCTCGCGCGACTGGGTCGTGGTCATCCACGGC
>JACCZE010000467.1 GCA_013696105.1 Planctomycetota bacterium
CGCTCGAGCTGGAGCGCACGCGCACCAAGGCCGCCGCCGCCACCAGCCGCCGCGAGGCCAGCCTGGCGACCCTCGCGGATCTGATCGGGCTGCCGGCGTCCGAGCTGCGCCTCTCGGACCGTATCGAGCAGGTGCCGGTCATCTCCCGGGCCACGGTGAACTCCCTCGTCGACGCACATCCCCGTCTGCGCCGTCTGAACGCAGAGGAGAGCGCATTGCGCGCGCTGACGCGTTCGGCCGAGATCGCGTGGAGACCGGATATCGACGCCGGTGTCTTCGCCGCCCGCGAAGCCGACGCGGACGAGTTCGGCGCGCGGCTGGTGATCGCGGTGCCGGTATGGGACCGCAATCAGGGCGGCATCGCAGCCGCATCCGCCCGCGTCGCCCGCGTCTCAGCCGAGCTGGCGGCGGCGCGACGCGCGATCGCGAGCGAGATCGACGCGGCGTGGAGCCGCTATGAGCGCGCGTTGGCCCTGGCCACGGTCTCCAGCGCGACGCTGCGCCAGCGATCGGCCGACCTGCTCGGATTGGCGACGCGCGGGTATGCCGCGGGAGAGACCGGACTGCTCGAGCTGCTCGATGTGCGCCGCGCCGCTCTCGAGATCGAAACCGAACGCGTCGGTGCCCTGGCCGAGGCCGCCGACGCGGTCAACGATCTGATCACCGCCGCCGGCACCGAAGGGATCCTGCCATGAAGACCGTATCGATCATCTGCGCGGGGTTCGTGCTCGGCACCTGCCTCTCCGCCGCCGATCCCGATCACGACGGCCACGATCGCGCTGTCGTCGCCGATTCCCCCACCGTCCAGCTCGGAGTCGACGGGGCGCGACGCCTCGGCGTCGAGGTGGGTGCCGCGCGCCGTCACCGCGCATCGCAGTCGGTACGCGCTCCCGCCTGGGTGTCGTACGATCCGGACGCCACCGCGCATGTCGGAACGGTGGTCGCAGGCCGCATCAGTCAGGTGCTGGTGAAGCTGGGAGATACGGTGCGCGCCGGCGATCCCCTGTTGGTGATCGACAGCGCCGAACTCGGACGGGCGCAGAGCGACTTCTTCCAGGCGTTGGCGACCGCAGACGCCGCGGTGTCCGCTGCCGAACTCGCCCGCCAGGCGAGCGAGCGGGCGAAAGGCCTCGAGCAGGTGATCGCGCCAGCGGAACGGCAGCGTCGCGAAGCGGACCTCAAGCGTGCGGCTGGCGCCGCCGCCGCTGCGAAGGCCACCGCGCAGAGCGCGCGCAACGGACTGGTGCTGATGGGCATGGAAGCCTCGGCGATCGACGCCCTCGCTTCCAGCGGAACGGTATCGCCGCGGATGACCATCACCGCGCCGATCGACGGCATGGTGATCGCGCGCGACGTCGCCATGGGGAGGATCGCGAGCCCGGACCAGGAGTCCCTGGTGACGATCGTCGATCCCGGCCAGGTCTGGGTCGTGGCGCATGTGCCCGAAGGGTCCTCCGGTGCGATCCGCGCCGGCGATGCGGCGGTCGTGACCTCGCCATTGATCGGGTCGCCGATCGCGAGCACCGTCGCCTGGGTGTCGGCGACGGTGGATGCGGATACGCGATCGGTTCCGGTGCGCGTCGTGGTGCCCGCGGCCACCGGTCTCAAGCCCGGGGCCTTCGCGCAGGTCGAGATCCGTCCCGCGGCCGCCCAGGGCCAGGCGCCGATCGCGGTGCCGAGCGAGGCGGTGTTCAGCATGGACAGCATGCCCACGGTGTTCGTCCCCGGGACGACGCCCGGGTCGTTCCTGCCGCGAGTGGTCGAAGTCGGTCCGGCGAGCGACGGCCTGGTGCCGATCCTGAAGGGCCTGGCCGAGGGCGACGCGGTGGTCGTCCGAGGCGGGTTCATCCTCAAGGCGGAGCTCGGCAAGGCCGGCTCCAAGGGCTGCTGCGACCCATGAGCGGAGTCCCCTGATGCTCTCCTCGATCGTCGCCTCCTCCATCCGCGCGCGCGGGCTGATCGTGCTCGCAGCGTTCGCCGCCGCGCTCGCCGGCGGCTGGGCCCTCGTCCGGCTGCCCATCGACGCGGTGCCGGACATCACCAACAACCAGGTGCAGATCACCACCGCGGTCGAGGCCCTGACGCCGCTGGATGTCGAACGGCAGGTGACCTTCCCGATCGAGACGGCGATGGCCGGCATCGCTGGTCTGGAACATACCCGCTCGCTCTCGCGCAGCGGATTCTCGCAGGTGACCGTGGTGTTCGACGACGACGTGGACATCTACTGGGCCCGCCAGCAGGTCTCGGAGCGCGTGGTCGAGGCGCGTGCGCATCTGCCCCCCGGGGCGGAGCCGCGCCTCGGCCCCGTCGCCACCGGACTGGGCGAAGTCTACATGTACACCGTGTCGTTCGCCCATCCGGATGGCGCGGGAGCCACGCAAGCCGAGGACGGCGAGCCGGGGTGGCAGGCTGACGGCACGTATGTGACGCCCGAAGGCCAGCGTCTGACGACACGTGCGGACCGCGCCTCCTACCTGCGCACGATCCAGGAATGGATCATCGTCCCGCAACTGCGCTCGGTGCGGGGCGTCGCTGGTGTCGATTCCATCGGCGGATTCCAGAAGCAGTACGTGGTCGAGCCCGACATGGCCCGGCTCCAATCCTACGGGCTCTCGACCCGCGATCTGGTCGATGCCATCGAGCGCGGCAACGCTTCGATCGGCGCGCTGCCGATCGAGGTCAATGGCGAGGGATACGTGGTCCGATCAGACGGTCGCGTGCAGGGTGTCGACGACATCGAGGCGATAGCGCTCGCCGCCCGTGGCGGCACGCCCATACGCGTACGCGATGTCGCGTCGGTCGGCATCGGCCACGAGGCGCGCACCGGCGCGGCTTCGATCGACGGCGAGGAATCGGTGGTGGGCACGGCGCTGATGCTGCTCGGCGGCAACAGCCGCGCCGTCGCGCGGGCGGTGCACGAGCGCGTCGCCGGCCTGGCCTCGGCCATGCCGCCAGACGTGGTCGCAAGGCCGGTGTACGATCGCACCGTGCTGGTCGACGCCACCATCGCCACGGTGCGCGCGAATCTCGCCGAAGGCGCGGTGCTGGTGGTCGCGGTGCTCTTTGTGCTGCTGGGAAGCCTGCGTGGAGCGTTCATCGCCGCGATCGTGATCCCGATGTCGATGCTGCTGGCCGCGATCGGCATGAAGCAGCTCGGTATCAGCGGCAATCTGATGAGCCTGGGCGCGATCGACTTCGGCATCATCGTCGACACCGCGGTGATCATCGTCGAGAACTGCCTGCGCCGTCTGGGCGACCGTCAGCGGGGCCTCGGCCGCCTGCTGACCTTGGATGAGCGTCTCGAGGAGGTCGCGATCTCGTCGCGTCAGATGCTGCGCCCCGCGGTCTTCGGCCAGGCGATCATCACCGTCGTCTACCTGCCGATCCTCGCGCTCCAGGGTATCGAAGGGAAGATGTTCCACCCCATGGCGATCACCGTCATCCTGGCGCTGTGCGGCGCCTTCATCCTGTCGCTGACGCTGGTGCCGGCGCTGCTGGCGTTGCTGGTGCGCGGACGCGTCGCCGAGCACGAGAACGCCGCCATCCGCTGGGCCAAGGCTGGCTACGCTCCGCTCGTGCGCGGCAGCCTGCGTTGGCGCTGGTTGGTCGTTCCCGCAGCGGTGGCGCTGTTCGGCGGTTCGCTGCTCTTGTTCCGGGGGCTGGGGCAGGAATTCATCCCCAAGCTCGACGAGGGAGACATCGCGGTGCAGTCGGTGCGCATCGCGTCGACCGGGATGGAGACCTCGCAGGCGATGCAGATGGAGGTCGAACGCGCACTGGTGGCGGTGCCTGAGATCTCGCACGTGTTCTCCAAGACCGGCACCGCCGAGGCGGCATTCGATCCGATGCCGGTCAACGTCTCCGATGCGTTCCTGATGCTCGCGCCGCGCTCGCAATGGCCCGACCCGCGGTTGGGGAAGACTTCGCTGCTGGCGAAGATCCAAGCGGTTGCTGAGCAGGTTCCGGGCAACCGCTTCGTGTACACCCAGCCGATCGAGCTGCGCTTCAATGAGCTGATCGCTGGCGTGCGCGGCGATCTCGCGGTGAAGGTCTTCGGCGACAGCTTCGCCGATCTGCTCACCACCGCGGCGGATATCGAATCGATCCTCGCCACGGTGCCGGGCGCGGCGGATGTGCGTACGGAGCAGGTCGAGGGCCTTCCCTCGCTGACCATCGGCGTCGATCGCGAAGCCTGCGCGCGCCTCGGGCTCTCGGTCGCCGACGTACAGGATGTCGTCTCCGCCGCCTTGGGAGGCCGCGACGCCGGCGTGGTGTTCGAGCAGGACCGGCGCTTTGAGATCGTCGTGCGGCTGCCGGAGTCGGTGCGGCGTGACCTCGACGCCCTGCGCAGCCTGCCGATCCCGCTGCCGGTCGCAGACGACCCCGATGCGCTCACCAGCGGATCCTCGCCGGCAGCGCGGCATCTGGCGCTCGCGAACCGTACTGTGCCATTGTCGGCGGTGGCGACGATCGAGGTGGGCGAAGGACTGAACCAGGTCAGCCGCGAGAACGGCAAGCGGCGCGTGGTGGTGCAGGCGAACGTGCGCGGCCGCGATCTCGGTTCGTTCGTGGCCGAGGCCAGGTCGCGCATCGCCACCAGCGTGACCGTCCCGGCGGGGACCTGGATCACTTGGGGCGGCCAGTACGAGAACCTGATCGCGGCGCGCGGTCGACTCCTGGTGGTGGTGCCGATCTGCCTGCTGCTGATCGGCGTGCTGCTGTACGCCACCTTCGGTTCCGTCACCCAGGCCTTGCTGGTGTTCACCGGAGTGCCCTTGGCCCTGACCGGCGGGATCGTCGCGCTGTGGTTGCGCGGAGTGCCGTTCTCGATCAGCGCAGCGGTCGGCTTCATCGCGCTCTCGGGCGTCGCGGTGCTCAACGGGCTGGTGCTGCTGAGTGCGATCGACCAGCTGCGCGCTGAGCGCCGAACCGTGGACGAAGCGATCATCGCGGGCTGCATGCTGCGTCTGCGACCGGTGCTGATGACCGCCCTGGTCGCGAGCCTGGGCTTCATCCCCATGGCGCTGGCGACCGGCCAGGGCGCCGAGGTGCAGATGCCCCTCGCGACGGTGGTGATCGGCGGGATCCTGTCCTCGACCCTGCTGACCCTGGTGGTGCTGCCAGCGCTCTATCGCCTCTGCCAGCGCGATGACCAGCCGGCTGGAGTGACCGACGTAACCGTCGTAACCGACCGTCCGCTCACATGACCCCCTGGTCCGGAACACGGCTCACCGGCGGTACCTCTCCTGCTGGATCACTCCTGTTTCCGCGTCACGGCACCTATCCGAAAGGACCATAGCATGATCTCTCGTCTCCTCCGCCTCGCCTTCCCCGCCCTGCTCGTCGCTTGCGCGGCCCTGCCGTCGCTCGCCGGCGATGCCCCCGTTCCCGGCGCCGAGCCGCCCAAGGCTGACGCGCCCAAAGCTGCGGCGCCCGCCGACCCCAACGCCTATCCCTTGGACTACTGCGCGACCTGTGGACCCGAGGACAAGGAAGTGCTGATCACGAAGACCCACAAGGGTCGCGAGATCAAGATGTGCAAAGGCTGCGTGAAGATCTTCAACGCCGATCCGGACGGCTACGTGAAGAAGGTCGACAAGGTCATCAAGGAAGCGAAGCAGGTTCCGGCCGCAGACGTCGACGGCGCCGCCACGCCCGCTGCGAAATGACTGAGGACCGCCGGCAGGGACGTTCCTGCCGGCTCGTCAGACCGCTTCGTCCTCGGCCGCTGCTGCTTCCGGCGACGTGCCGAGCGATTTCAACGGTTTAGCGGAAAGCCTCGTGGTCGGCCGGGGTCGCCTAGGACGGTGACGATCTCCGGCACTGGCAGTCGAGGCACCCGTGCTGGGCGCATAATGTGCAGACGCTGGTGAGCAGGCGCTGGAGCTGCTCTCGGGCGCGGTGGCGACGCACCTTGAGATTCCCCTCGCTGATGCCCAGCTGCGCGGCTGCCTCGGCCGCAGGCACGCCCTGCAGGTCGACGAGGCGGATGGCGTCGCGTTGCGGTGCATCCAGGTCGGCGATCACCGCGCTCAGGCAGGCGCAGGCGACGGTCCGGTCCTCATCGCGCGCGGCCAGATCATCGACTCCGGTATCGACCACCGGCGAGCGTGCCCGTCTGGCGCCCAGGTCGGCGATGGTGTTGCGCAGCACGCGGTAGAACCACGCCTCGATGCGCTCGTCGTCGCGGATCTCGTGGGCATGCTCCAGCGCCTTGGTCAGGGCGTCCTGGACCAGGTCCGCGGCCAGGGCCGGATCGCCCACGCGCGCGCGCGCGAAACCGACGAAGGCATCCAGGTGCGGCAGCAGGCGCGCGACCCGCTGTGCGGCGGTGTCAGTGGCAGGATCGTCCATGCTTCAACCGCCAGGCGTTGTAGGGCCACGGGACGAGGAAGCCGGCGATCTCGCCGAGTGCGAGGATGCCGAGGTAGTCCACCGCCGACAGGTGCCCGCGGTCACCGCCGGTGAGTCCGAGGTCGACCAGGTTCATCGCCGTCTCCATCGCGACCATCGATATGAAACTCATCGAGAACGCCATCGGCAGCGCCGACCTGAATGCCTGACCGCGGCGGACCAGCCACCAGGTTTCAAGTGCGAGCGAGGTCATCAGGCCCGCGATGATCGCCACCACCATCACCAGCAGCATGGGCGCGTGGGGAAACCACATCCAGCTCGCCACCACCACGCCCACGTCGCCGATGGTGCAGCCGAACAGGCAGACCAGGGTGTTCTGCGCCGCCCGCCACCAGATGCCGCCGGACGTCGGCGCAGACGCTTGGGGAGCCATCGCGCCATGCGGCTGGGCCGCCGTGCCGTGCGACCGCGCCGGTGGTGCGGGATGGCAGCACGGCGAGGGGGCAGCGGCCTGGAGATGCTCGGTGCTATCTTCGGTGCGAGGCTCGGTGCGAGGCTCGGTGCGAGGCTCAGTGAGATGGTCGGTGAGATGATTGGTCACGATGGGCTCCTCTGACCCTGCTGACGGCGGATCGGCTCAGCGGTTACAGTGTATGCGCTGGCCATCCGCGGACCACGCCCAAGACCGACCTCACGCGCGCCCACCCTGACCATGCGGCAACGTCCACCGATCTGGTCGCTCTGCCGGGCTCCTGCTCTAGGATCCCCATCATGGCTGACCCGGTTGTCCAGCGACGACCCCTGAAGACGCGCAGCGCCCGATGGGCGGTTGCGGTGGCGGCCTGGCTCGCCCGTTCGGGAGCATCCCCGAACGGGATCTCGCTGATGAGCATCCTCGCCGCTGCTGGCGCGTGCGCATGCTTCGTGCTCTCGGCCGAGGTCGACGCCACCGGGATGCGCTGCGCGCTCTTCGTCGGCGCGGCGGTGTGCATCCAGCTGCGGCTGCTGTGCAACATGCTCGACGGCATGGTCGCGATCGAAGGCGGACGTCGGACCGCGACCGGCGATCTCTACAACGAGATCCCGGATCGCATCGCCGACGCGCTGGTGCTGGTCGGGGCGGGGTTCGCCGCGCGGAACCTGTGGCACGCGGTGGACATCGCGTGGGGGTGCGCGGCGCTCGCCATCCTGACCGCGTACCTGCGCGCCCTCGGCCAGACCCATGGAGCACAGGCGCTGTTCCTCGGTCCGATGGCCAAGCCGCAGCGCATGGCGGCGATCACGCTCGCCGCGCTCGGCGCCGCGGTCGCGGTCTGGTGGTCGCGATCGGATATCGTCCTGTGGGCCGCCCTGGTGGTGGTGGCGATCGGAACCGCGGTGACCTGCGTCCGCCGCACCCGCGCCATCGCCCGGCACCTGCAGCGCGAGAGCACGGCGGAGCACCGGTGATCGCCAGTCTCATCCGTCTGGTTACCGGGGCGCAGGCGCGGTGGATCGGCTGCATCCCCGAGGCGCGCCAGCGCATCTATTTCGCCAACCATGCGAGCAATCTCGACGGACCGACCATCTGGGCCTCGCTGCCCGATGCTTTGCGCGCACGCACGCGCCCGATCGCCGCGCGCGACTATTGGGACGCAGGCCCGTTGCGGCGCCGCCTGGCGAAGGACGTCTTCCACGCGGTGCTGATCAGCCGCGCCAAGATCACCGCCGAGAACAATCCCATGCGCGACATGGAAGCCGCCCTGGCCGAGGGCGCGTCGTTGATCCTCTTCCCCGAGGGCACACGCACGGTCGATGACGACGCCGGCATGAATCCGTTCAAGCCCGGACTCTGGCACCTCGCCAAGCGCCATCCCGAGGTGCAGCTGGTCCCGGTCCACCTCGAGAACCTCAACCGCATCCTGCCCAAGGGCGAGATCCTGCTCGTGCCGCTGTTGGCGGCAGTGACCTTCGGCGAGCCGATCGCACTGGGTGAGGCCGAGGACAAGCAGGCGTTCCTCGAGCGCGCGCGGGCGGCGGTCGCCGCTCTCTCGGCGGCGGCGGACGCATGATGGGCATCAGCGTCGGCATCGCGGCGGTCGGCGGCGGCATCCTCGTGATCCTGCTGATCGCGAGCATCATCGGAGCAATCCTCGCCCGCACGGCGCGCAGCGAACGCGGCCGCGCGACGGTCGCCAATCTCAACGCCCGCGTGCGCGCGTGGTGGCTGATGTGCATCGTGGTCTTCGCGGCGGTGATCGCGGGCCCGACCACGACCACCATCCTGTTCGCCCTGCTGTCGTTCCTGGCGCTGCGCGAATTCATCACCCTCACCCCCACCCGCCGATCGGATCACCATACGCTGTTCTGGGCCTTCTTCGTGGTGGTGCCGCTGCAGTACTGGTTCGTCGCCATGCCGTGGTTCGGCATGCTCAGCATCTTCATCCCCGTGTGGGTCTTCCTCTTCGTCTCGATCCGCGGCACGCTCAGCGGCGACCACCGCGACTACCTCGAGCGCACCGCGAAGATCCAATGGGGCCTGATGATCTGCGTGTATTGCGTGAGCCACATCCCGGCGCTGCTTTCGCTCGAGATCCCCGGCTACGCTGGACGCAATGCCGAACTCGTGCTGTTCCTGGTGGCGGTGGCGCAGCTGAGCGACGTCTTCCAGTACGTGTGGGGCAAGCTGCTCGGGCGCCGCAAGATCGCGCCCCACCTGAGTCCCAACAAGACCTGGGAGGGGTTCATCGGCGGCGTCGCCACCGCGACCGGCGTGGGCGCCGCGCTGTGGTGGATGACGCCCTTCACGCCGACCGTGGCCGCGGGCATGGCGCTAGGCATCACCCTCATGGGCTTCGCCGGCGGGATCGTGATGTCGGCGATCAAGCGCGACGCGGGGGTGAAGGATTTCGGCGCCACCATCGCCGGCCACGGCGGCATCCTCGACCGCATCGATTCGCTGTGCTTCTCAGCGCCCGTGCTCTTCCACCTGGTGCGCTTCTATTACACGCCGTGAAACAGGTCGTCCGCGCGCTCAGCGCGGCGCGAGAACCTCGATGCGCCAGTGCGCGAAGCGTTCGCACACCGGGTCGAGGTCGAGGCACCGCCGCCACCGCGGCAGCGCGACGAAAGCGCGGTAGTCGGCGAGCGCGTCGGTGGCGCGGTCGGCGAGCTCCGCGCGCACCGCGCGGCAGAGCAGCAGATCGGCCGGCGCGCACAGCCGGTGCGGCTGCGCCAGGAATGCCGCGTCGTCGATGCTTCCGGCGATGCAGGACGCGTCGGACCACAAGTGCTGCTCGTGGTCGTAGCGGCGCTCGGCGATGATCTGGCGGCAGGAACGCTCCACCGCCCCGACGTCACCCATGAGCTGACGGACGAACGGCACCATCGCCGCGCGCCCGAGGGCGAATGGATTGACAGGCTGGATTTCCCTGGGCTCCATATCCAGCAGGTCCAGGGCCTGCGCCGCATGTCCCGCGATCGCGGCCTCGAGCCCCGCGGCCTGGCGCACGACGTGCTCGTGGCGCGGGATTCCCTGCCAGCGCGCGAGCGCCTCATGTATACGTCCCGACGCGATCAGGGTGAGCGGGTGGTCCTGGTGCGCTGCCGGTAGCGCATCCAGACGACCGGACAGCAGCGCCGCGCGCCGGCGCATCTCGCTGTGCGCCTTCGGATCCGCGAGGATCTCGTCGAGGCGTCCGACGGCGAGCCAGGCCCAGTGCGACGTCGGGTGCTGCGCGAGCACGCGATCGACCTCGCCGCGCACCACCTGTCCGTAGATCGGCTCCTCCTCGCCTGCGAGGCGGCCGGCGATCTCGTTTGAGCGCCCCAGTCGGGTGAGTGCCTCGATGACGATGTCGCGATCATCGGGGAATTCTTCGAGCAGCTGCTCGTAGCGCTGCAGGCCGGCGAGCGCGTTCTGGCGGGCCTTGCGCTCCGTGGGGAAGCGCACCAGCACCTCCTCCATCCGCGAGAGGGCGAGCAGCGCATCGGCGGTGGTGCGATCTGCGAGGCGCTCACCAGGGAACAGCCGGTCTTGGAGATCGATGTAGCGGAGCAGGCCATCCGTGGACTGCCCGAGGTAGGTAGCCTTGGACGCCAGCGGGCCTACGAACAGCATCCATTGGATGACGATGCGCTTGCGCATCGCCGGGCCGGACCGGGCGAAGATATCCTCGAGCCCGGACACGACCTGGTCGTGCCGCTTCTGCTGGTAGAGGATCTCGAGGCGTCGCAGGGCAATGTCGTCGTCCCACGCGCCAGGTGGCATGTTGTCCCAGATCGTCAAGGCGGCGGCGAGGTCTCCGGAGAGGAACTGACTGAGCCCCTGCTTGAAGCGCGCCTCCTGAGCGAGGGGCTTCTCGGGATGGGATGCGTGCACCTTGGCGTAATGGGCTGCGGCCTGCGCGTACTGGCGTTCCTGCAGGAAGGCGTCGCCGATCGCCGTCGCCGACACCTTCTGGGCGATGCCGCGGGAGTAGATGCGCACATTGTCGAAGGCGTGGTCCTTGAAGTACGCGTAGAGCATCAGGTAGCCGCTGGTGAACGGCAGCGGATCCTCGTGCTCGGCGACGACGGCGCCGTCGATCATGCACGAGATGCGGCGGCCGCTGATCTCCACCCGCACGTGGTAGGTTCGGCCTGGAACGGGAACGAGGTCGTGGCGTGCGAGGATGACATTGCCTGGCCCCGTCATCGCCGTCTGGGTTCCGCCGAAGCCGCCAAAGAGCAGTCGGTAGGCATCGAAGCCGCTTTCCTCGGGCAGGTGCACGATGTCGAAATCGCACTCGCGGGCATAGAACATCGAGAGGTCGCCGGTGTGTGCGCCGGGCAGGACCTGGCAGTCGTACTCGATCGCGGCGTCTCCGAGCAGACGCACCGGAAACAGGAGCAGCGATTCGAGATCACTGGTGGACACCAATCTGCCTTCACGTCGGACGAATCCGCCGAGAGCGGTCTTCCAGCGCGCCTGCCAGCCATCATCCGAAAAATCCTCGACCAGGACGGGTGACCCCCAGGTGGAGATCTCCTTGATCTTCTCGCCGTAGAGCGTCGCGACGAGCGCGACGGTGACGAGACCGGCGGCGGACAGCGACCAGAACATGCGCGCGTTGCGCCGGTACCAGCGCGCGAGCTTCTCGCGCAGCGAATCGCGGTGCGCGCTCACCGCCAGTCCAGCCTGGTACTGTTCGAGGTCGTGGACCAGCGCCTCGACCGAGGCGTAGCGCTGCGCGCGCTCGGGGGCCATCGCCTTCATCGCGATGTCCAAAAGCGGCGCGGGCACGGCCGAGCGTTCAGCGTCCGTCGGCGGATCGATCTCGCCGCCGCGCTTGCGTCGCCAGAACGCGTCGGCGTCGTCGCTCCACATCGGGGGGCGCAGCGTCAGGGCGTGGAACAGGGTCGCCCCCAGGCACCAGATGTCCGACGACGGGTCGGAGCGCTCGAGCCGCGCCTGCTCGGGGCTCATGTACAGGGGGGTGCCGAAAAGGCGGGGGTGCGGGTCGGAGACCTGGCACGCGCTGCCCCAGTCGACCAGCAGGATCTCGCCGAAATCCCCGAGCATGACGTTGTCGGGCTTGATGTCCTGGTGGACGATCCCGCGGTGGTGCGCGTACGCGAGCGCGTGGCCGAGGCTGACGACGATCGACACCAGCTGGTTGGACGTCGCGATGCGCGTGTCGCGCCGTTCGGGCGTCGACAGCGCGAGCACGTCGCCCAGCGAGCGCCCGTCGATCTTCTTCATGGTGAAGTACACGCGGCCGCGCTCGTTGACGTCGATCTCGTACACCGGCAGCACGTTCGGATGCTGCAGCGAGGCGGTGATCTGGGCCTCGTCGATGAACTGCTCGATCTCCTGGGCGTCCGGCGAGGCCGCGCCCTTGAGGAACTTCACCGCGATCTCGCGCTTGAGGTTGTTGTCCTCGACCGAGAACACGTCGCCGTTGGCGCCGGCGCCGAGCATGCTGCGCACTTCGAAGCGCTCCGCGGCCGGGCGGCGGCTGGTGTATCCGTATTCGAGCAGCCGCCGCGTCAGGCTGACGCCGCGCAGGGTGTGCTCCGGTGCGTCCGCGGGCTTCGCTTGCAGCGGCAGGGGGCCGAGCGCATCGGCCGCCGCAGCGGCGTCGCGGACCCCTGAGGGCGAAAAGCTCTCCGCCGGTACCGTGCGCGCATAGGCCGCAGCTGCCGCGCGTTCACCGTTCAGGGGAGTGGACATCGGTGAGTATACCTCATCTGTTCGCGGTGCGCGGACCGGACGCGGATCCACCATGGCCGGCTAGACGTTCGATCCGCCAATGCGCGAACCGCTCCGGTAGCGGATCGTAGGCCGTACCGCGTCGGTGGCGCGGCAATTCCAGATACGAACGGTAGGCACTGGCCGCAGCCGACGTATCGCTTGCCAGTTCGTAAGCGATGCCGTGGCACAGCAGCAGGTCGGAAGCGGCGAAGGCGCCATGCGGCTGGGCCAGGTGGCGCGCGTCATCGATCGCCCCGAGCACGCGGGAGGCATTGTGCCACGGCAGCTGCCCGTAGGCCCAGCGGCGGGTGCACACGACGAGCTCGCAGGCGGCGCAGGTGGCGCCGACCTCGCCGAGGACCTCGCGCAGGAACGGCACTATCAGGTAGTGCATGAGGTGGAAATGTTCCTGGTGCAGTTCCTGGTCTGGCCGGACGTGCGACCACTCGCGCAGTCCATGTGCATCGCCTGAGATCGCGGCCTCGAGAGCGAGGGCGTGGCGCGGCCACATCCCGTACCAGAAGTCCCCTGCATGGGCAGCGAACGCCGCGCGCCAAGCTCCGCGCGCCATCAGCACGTGGACGTCGCGTGCGGCATCCGGTTCGAGTTCGGATTCGCGCCCGAGCATGATCGCCGCATGCATGCGGTTGATCGCTCCGGCGCCGGGATCCGCCAACACCTCGTGTGCGCGTCCCAGCGCGATGAGCGATTGGCCGTGGCCGGGATATGCCTGCAACAGCTGTTCGATCGCTCCGCGCATGATCGCGCCGGGAAGCGCCATGCCGCGCTCGAACCACGGGAATCGCGCTGCGATCTCGCTCGACCTGCCTACGCGCCGCAGGGCTTCGATGCAGGCGATGGGTTGGTCGGGGAATTGCGCGAGGACCTCGTCCTCGCGTCCGAGGTACATCAGGGCGCGCGCGCAGGCATTGCGCTGGCGCGGATACCGTTCCAGCAGGTCCGCGAAGCGCCCGAGCGCGAGCATCGCTTCCGCCGCCGCGTTGTCCGCGGTGGTGCGCTCCGGAAACACCCGCTCGCGCAGGTCGATGTACCGCTCGAGCACGACCAGCACTCCATCGCGTAGCGCGGCATCGGTCAGGGCGCTGGCGTACCCCGCCCAGCTGATCGCGATCTGCGCGCGGGTGTCCGGTCGGCTTCGGCCGTACAGGTCTTCCATCCGCGACAGGACCTCGTCATGTCGTGCCGCGGCGAACGACCGCGCCAGTCCGTGCAGCCGCACCGGCTCGTCCCACGCGGTGCCGGCGATGCGGTTCCAGACCTGATCAGCCTCGTCGTCCCGCCCCGCGAGGCGCAAGCTGAGTCCCTGCCGGTACCGGGCCTTCTGCGCCAGGCGGGTGCCGGCGTGCGCGGTGGCCACGCGTGCGTACTGCTCGGCAGCAGGTGCGTACTCCCGCTGGTCGAGATAATGGTCGGCCACCGCCGTCGCTGGAACCAGCGCCGGCGGCTGACGCGCGAAGATGCGGATGTCGCGGAACGCGACCCCCGGGAAGAAGGCGTACAATCCGACATGTCCGCCGACGAGCGGGAACAGCCCGCGGTGTTCGCAGCGAATCCGTCCGTCGACGGAGAGCGTCAGCCGGTTGCCGCGGACCTCGGCCCGGATGCGGTAGGTACGCCCCGGGAGCGGACGGAAGTCGTCGTAGGCGAGGTGGGTCCGCGCGCCGGTCATGATCGCCGAGTACGCCCCCGAGGCGCCCACCTGCAGACGATAGACCTCCGGGCTCAGCTCGAGGCTCCGCCCGGCGTACCGCCAGTCATCGGTGCGGATCCAGAATACCGACAGGTCCGAGGACGGGACTTCGGTCGGCAGGATCCCTTCGAATTCGATCGCGCAATCCCCGTCGAGCCGGCGGTCGCAGACCAGCAGATCGCCCGACATCGCCGTCGAAACGACGCCGTCATCGGTGTGCCGGAATCCTCCGAGATGCGTCACCCATGGTGCGTGCGCCACGTCATCGCGCGCCGGCAGGACGACCGTCGGTTCGCCCCAATCGGAATCATCGCGCTCGCGCTCGCCGAGCGCTCCTCCTGCGCGATGATCGCTCGGCGTGACGCCGAAAAACGAACGGAACTGGCGGCTGAAGAAATGCTGCGATGCGAATCCACAGCGCTCGGAGATCTCCCGCATCGACAGCGCTGGTCCATCGTCTCGCTTCCTGAGCAATCTCAGCGCGAGTTCCAGACGCGCGCGCACGATGTAGGCCTTGAGCCCCGTTCCCTGGGTCGCGCGGCAGAGCACGTGCAGCCGTTGGGTGGAGATCGACAGCGAGTGGGCGATGTCCTCGACGCACCAAGGATGCGCGGGATCCGCATCGATGCGCCTCAGGATGGTCACCAGCCGCTCGTCCTCGCGCAGCGCCGCGCCGAGCACGCGACCGGGAGCGCGTGACCGGGTGCGCACTCGCGCGAAAGCGGCGACTTCGCCCATGAGCTGCAAGACCGCTCGTTCGAGCCGCCACAAAGCGCCCTGTTCCGTCGGAGCGAGCAGGCTCAGTGCGCGATAGGCATCCAGCACCGGAGGGGCCTCTTCGGCGGTGAATGTCATCGGCACGAGCACCTGTTCACCCGGAGCGATCACGTCGCCACGCAGTCCCGACGGTGGCGCAAGAGCGTGCGCCCGGAAGGACACCTGGCAGCTCCAGAGCACGAGGCCTGGCTGCGCTTGCGAGAGTGTCGCGGCCACCAGTGGAGGGATGATCGCGAATCCGTCTGCTCCGACGGTGAGCCGGCGGCCGTCCTTCAGCTCCCAGTGCGCTTCACCGTGGCAGACCCAGTGGAACAGCCAATCGGCGCAGCGCCGGCGTACGGGTGGAGCGTCTGCCCGCCACGCCTCACGGCCATGGCTGCCGCCATACGACGGGATGCCGGCTGGGAGGGCCACCAGGGGAGCATCCATCACGGGAGTATCCGACCTATTGTGATTTATGCAAAAGTCGGGCGATGGAACCAAAGCCGGGTGCGTGAAGCCGGTACAATCACCAGTGTCGGCCAGCGCACGACTAATTATGCAAGTAGATGTAAATATGAATCTTACACTGATATTTTCGCTAACGATGCTTCCCGGCCACCGGCAACGCCCATGCGGGCACCATTTTTTTGCACTGACCACAAGGAGCCGTTCATGACGACCATGGCGCTGCCGATCTCCCAAGACGACCTCTCATCCGATGACGCGGAGCAGGAGGCCCGATCCATGCGCGGAGGCTGGGCCGGTTGGCTGATCAGCGTCGGATTCCACCTCGCGCTGATCGGCGTGATGAGCTCGATCTACTTCCTGGTCTCGGTGCCCGAGGTGGATCTCCCTCCGGTGCGGATCGCGACCATCGAGCCGCCACCGACGCCTCGGGAGACGCCGAAGCCGGAGCGGTCGCTCGACGTCCAGGTCGAACTCGAAGCCACCAGCGAAGCCGAGATCCCGACGCCGATCTCGCAGCTCGATCTGCCGGTCGAGGTGTCCGAGCGCGAAGAGGAGACCGACAGCCCGATCGCCAAGGGCCGCGAGGAGGCGGTCGCCGATTCCGAGCTGGGCGGGAGCGGGGCATTTATGGCGGTGGGCGCAGGCGGCGGATCGGCTGGCATGTTCGGCGCGCGCGCCGGTGGAGGCAAGAAGCGCGCGATCGGACGATTCGGCGGTTCGAAGGGCAGCGAGAGCGCCGTGGACGCGGCGTTGCGCTGGTTCAAGAAGCATCAGAGCCCGAGCGGAGCCTGGGACGCCGAGAAGCACAACCAGAACTGCATCGAAGCACCGAAGTGCGAACCAGGGAAGCATTCGCAGTTCGGCGAGCTCGAGACCAACATCGCCATGACCGGATACGTGGTGCTGTGCTATCTTGGCGCCGGGTACGACCACCAGACGCCGAACAAGTACAAGCAGACGGTGAAGAAGGGGATCGAGTACCTGCTGTCGGCGCAGAAGCCCGACGGGAGCCTGGGCACGATCAACTATCAGAACGCGATCGCGACCATGGCTCTGACGGAGGCCTTCGCCATGACCGGGGATCCCGCGTTGAAGACTCCGTCGCAGCTGGGGGTGAACACCATCCTCGCGCGTCAGAATCGCGATTTGAAGGCGGGTGTGCCCAAGGCCGATGCGAAATCGGATCCGTACGGCGGTTTCGGTTGGGATTACGCAGAAGCGACCTCACGAAACGACTCGTCGGTGAGCGGATGGAATGTGATGGCGCTCAAGAGCGCGATCGCCGCACAGCTGGACGTGGGCAACGGCATGGCTGGCGCGAAGCGCTGGCTGGAACGCACCTGGAAACTCCGCAACCCCGACTGGGCCAAGCTCGATCCCTACAAAGGCGAGTCGGTGTTCCCCTACGGCATCATGTCGGATACCGATAAGCTGTACGGCGACCACTTGGCCTGCGTTGGAGCGGTGTGCGCGGTGTTCCTTGGCCACCATGCCGGCGACGTCATGCTCGAGACGCTCGCCAACCACATCATGGCCAAGCAAACGCCGACCGCATATCCCTGCAACACCTACTTCATGTACTACAACACCCTCGCGATATTCCAGGTCGGTGGGGAACGCTGGAAACGCTGGAACGGCAGCGTCCGGGATATGCTGGTCGCTGCCCAGCGTACAGGCGACGGATGCTTCGATGGCAGCTGGGATTGGGAGGGCACCGAATTCCACGGGCACGACATCGGCCGCGTGCTCAGCACCGCGTATTGCTGCTTGAGCCTGGAGGTCTATTACCGCTACGCCCAGGTGCAGGGCGCGGAGAAAGACCATGGCCGGAAGCACTGATGCCAGGGCGGGCGGGGAGGCCGGACGACGGCGACCTCGCGCGGATCGATGCGAATCGGCGGCCTGCGCAGCTCGGCGAGACGCCGGTGCGCTGGATCGACTCCCGCGAGGAGCCGCTGCGCGTGCGCGGGCTCGCCTGCGGCTCTGGCTGCGCGCATCGCTCGGTTCTTTCGGGCTGATGCATCACCTGGCGCCGACGGGCCAGAGCGGATTCGGTGCCTACGCCGGAGCACCCGGGCGCGAAGCCTATGCCGGCACCAGCATCTTCGATCAGCGCGCGGATTCCATCGCCTCGCCGAGTTCCGCCGCCTGATAGATGAAAACTTTCGCGATAGCCCAGGACGGATCGACGGGGGATGATCAGTCGTTCGCCGTTGGCAGCGCCGCATCCGCATCAGGCGGGCACCAGATCGCGCGCGCGGTGCTGATCAGTCCGGCATCGGAGTTCCGGCCATGGTTCAGGTGCCGGATGCGGACGCTGGTGATGTCCAGGCCCGATGGGATGTGGTCGCCGACGATCGCGACCGATCCCGACAGCGTGCGGCTCTGACCAGGGGCGAGTCCCTCGATGATCCACTCCTGGGTCGTCCCGAGCTGCTGCCCGAAGGTGCCGTCGACCTCGAGCACGTTGCTGATCGCGTCGATCGCGACCGTGAGCGGCTTGGAGCCCTTGGGCGCGGTATTGGCGATGGTCACCGTGAAGCGCATGGTCGAGCCGTAATAATAGCCCGGGAAGGTACCCCAGAACTCGGGCGCGTAGATCTTGGGTTCGAACGTCGTGCGCCGGAAGACATACCGCGTTCCGGTCGCGTCCGTGGTCGTCCAGCCGGACGGAGCGAGGAATTCCACCGTGGTCGAGATCCGCACGGCTTCACCGGAATGGGCCCCGGCTCCAGCAACCTCGGACAGCGGGAGGACGAGCGCGGCGAACAGGACGAAGCAGGTCGAGAGGGCAGGCAGCAGTCGCATGGATTCGGCTCCGGAACGATGGTTGACGAACAAGGAGACGCCGCGACGACGTCAGTCCTATCGGCCGAGAGTATACCTTACGATCTCACAGGCCGCTGGTGATGTCTGAAATCGATCCACCCATTCCCAGCTGCGGCCGTAGATCGACATCGCAGACAACTCCGGCGGAATGCTCAGTCCGCGCAGGAACAGGTGCCCGCCCGCGATGGTCCAGATCGATCCGCCGCGCTGCTGGCAGGCGGCGAGGCTTCGCCCAGCATCGCGCAGCTGCCCTGGTCGATCGCCGGCGAACGCTTGCGCGATCTGCGCGCGGCAGGTCGTGAGATAGGCGTGGGCGCGTCCCTGCGGCGACCGGGACGATGGCGAGGCCGGCGATGGTGTTGCGCTGGTCGATCTTCTGGTCGAAGGCCTCGCCGCCGGGTTCGAAGATGCTGGTGAGCATCGATAGCCTCGACCCGGCGCGGATCGCCGTAGCGAAGACCTCGCCTGCGAGCGCCCACGCGGTCGCTCCAGGGGCCATCCGGTTCACCGACAGCGCCGTCATATCGGTCCCCACGGGTGCACCGGTGTCCAGGAGGTGGAAGTCGGGAGCAAGCAGGTTCGCGCTGGCGAGATCGCGCAGGTGACACCGCGCGCGTACCCTCCACCCCGGTCGTCCCACCATCGCCGATCGCCGCATGGCCTGATCTCGGGCCGGCGTTAGGATCGCTCCATGCGCCCCAAATGGACACCGACGCACTGGATCATCTTCACTCCCGAATCGGGAAAGTCCGAGACCTGGCACGTGATGATCATCCCCGACCCGGATGGCGAGCCCGGAAGCCAGATCGCGATCGGACGCGGCGACAAGCCGAGCGCGGATCCGGACTGGAAATGCGATGCGTCCGGTACGTGGACCTGGTGCGGTATGCCCACGCCGAACAAGCGACCTGGTAAGGTCACGGTGCTGGAAGTGAGCGGCGGCCATCGGGTGTAGGTGGTCGGTGGTTGGTGGTTGGTGGTTGGTGGTGGAACTGCGACCGTGACGACGCGCACCCACAGCCTGCAATCCGCCGTCCGGCCGTCCGACGGAGAACCCAGGACGGAGCACGGAGAACCTGTTCATCCTTCTTCCCCCGCGCGGTAGCGCGTCGGCGCGCAGCCGACGTGGTCGCGGAAACGCCGGCTGAAGTGGTAGATGTCGCAGAAACCCAGCCGCGTGGCGATCTCGCCGATCGGCAGGTCGGACATGCGCAGCAGGGCCTTCGCCGCGTCGAGCCGCGCCTGCACCAGGAATTCGCGCGGACTCGCTCCGGTGGCGGCGCGGAATCGACGGGTGAAGCGGTCGACCGGCAGGCCGGCGGTGCGCGCCAGGCCGGCAACCCGCCAGGGCCGTTCCGGCTCGCGGCGGACGGCCTCGACGATCGGAGCGATGCCCGCGTCGCCGCTGGCGTCCTCGCGCACGTCCGCGGCGTCGAAGACGCAGGCGAGCCACCGGTCCGCTTCCGGGCGCGCGCCGCGCTCCGACGCCGCGATCAATCTGCGGAACAACGCGGCGATGAAG
>JACCZE010000478.1 GCA_013696105.1 Planctomycetota bacterium
ACCATACCTGGGACCGCGACTACCACGCGCGGGGGATGGAGAAGCCGTACCGCTCGGTGTTCCTCCGCCGCGACGACGACACCAGCGGCACCGACTATAAACGGGCGTACTACAACTGGGGCCCGGGCCTGATCGCCGGCATCTGGCAGGGGCTCATCCTCTCCGTGCTGCTCGGCTACTGCATGAACCTGCTCATCGGCGGCGGCATGCTCACCTACCTCCTCGTGCGCGAGGACGATTACTGGGATGACGAGGACCTCGAGGATCTCGACAAGCTGGCGAAGGAACTCGAGGAGGAAGCCAAGCGCGACGAGGCAGGCGCTCCAGCGGCTCCCGCCGCTGGCACCCCCCCGGCCGCCGCTCCGTCTGCTCCTGTACCGCCGGCGACCCCGCCGACCGCCTGATCCTGACCGCTTGATCCGGCAGGATCGCACCCGGACGGAGAGGCGTCGCCTCGTCCGGCGGGTCCGTCGAGGATCGGTTCACCGGGCAGCGCCTCGTCGACACCGGCCGAGCACCCGTGCGCGCCGCAGTTCGGGGACGACCCCTATTTGACCTTCAGCAGCCACGCATCGGCGAGCATGAAGTGATCGCCGATGTCGTAACGGGCGCCGTAATCGACGTGCAGTTCGAGGCTCTTCACTCCACGGACATCGATGGACACGGGGAGCGGCTTGTCCGAACCCTTGACGCTCTCGCGCGTCCACAGCACCTTGCCGTCACCGATCAATGAGGCGTGGCAATCGCCTTCGGGCGCCACGCTATCCGAGATCCCGGCGTACGCGCTCAGGCGCTCGTAGGCGCCGCCGAGGTCCCACGCGACCAGAGCCTTGCTGTGCACGGTGATGCCGTGCGCGTAGCGCACCCCGCCCATCAGCATGGGGCCTCCATCGATGGACGCATCGATGCGATGCTTCCAGACCACACCGAAGGCCCCGATCTCTTCGATGCGCGCGATCTTCAATGCTCCGAGGTAGATCCGTCTGCCGCCTTCGACGCGCATGCGATAGCCGGCGAGCGCCGGACCGGTCGCGACCGAGGGCGCGGACGCCAGCGGGAATCCGACCTTCGGCAGCACGTAGAGCGGCGGGTGCGCCGGGTCGAGGTCGACCGACAGCACGATGCCCTTCGGTGGGCGGACAGGCGTGGCCAGAGCGAGCGCCTGCACGTCGCCCAGCGGAAACGCCAGTGGCTTCGGATCGAGTCGACTCTGGAAGCGCAGCGATCCGTCGGTCACGCCGAGCACGGAGCCCACGAGGGTTCCCGACTCGAGCACCACACGATCCTTGGTCGTGTCTCCGCGGGGATCATCGCCCCAGCCGACCAGCGCGGTCAATGGCAGGCGCAGGTCGCCCAGCGGACCATCCTCGAGCAGGATCGCATCGGGCGCATCGGAGGCGGCCAGGCGCGACGCCGGCAGCGAACTGCCGTCCACGAGGCGCACCCACACGTCCGCCCGACCCGATCCCTGCGCGCGCGCGCCGGTCTCGATCCAATCGCAATCGGCCAGGGCGAGAGACGCACCCCCGATCTTCACGCTGCCATCGGCGACGACCACGCTCTCGCCGGTGAGGGTCGTGCCGTCGAATGCCGTGGCGGTCGCTGCATCGGCGGCGTGGGTGCGGGAAAGCCCCGCGAGGACGACGAGCGCGGACAGCGTCCGAATGAGGTCGTGGGCGAGCGCCATGCCGGAATATGTCGGTCGCGACCCGGACACCAACCGGGGAATCGCATTCCCGGTATCCGCCGTCTCGCCGCCGCACGCCATACGCCATTCGCCACTCGCCGCGCGATTCCGGCGGGTCGCTCCGGTCTTAGCGCTGGCCCCCCTCCCTGCTCGGACTAAGAAACATCCCGTGTTCGGCGTCCTCCATCCCGCGCTGCTCGGCGGTCTGTCGCTGATCGCCGTTCCGGTGATCATCCACCTGCTGCTGCGCAAACGTCCGCGTCCCCGCCCGTGGGCGGCCATGCGTTGGCTGCTCGCCGCCGCACGCAAAGCGCAGCGGCGTTACCGCCTGACCAACTTCCTGCTGCTGCTCTGCCGCTGCCTGATCGTCGCGATCATCGCCCTGATGGTGATGCGCCCGTCGCTCGCTGGGATCGGCGGCGGCTCGCGCCTCACCCTGGTGGTCGATCGCAGCGCGAGCATGGCGGCGCGCGGCACCGATCCGGGCCCGTTGGCTGCGGCGAAGGCGGCGCTCGCGCGCGCCTCCCTCGCCTACCGCGAGGTGGTGGTGGTCGCGGTCGATGCGCGCGTCGACATCGCGGCGAGCGGTTCCCCCCATGCGGCGGCCGAGGCGATCGCCGGTCTCGAGGCGAGCGAACTACCCGGCGGCTTGGATTCCGCTGCGCGCGCGCCCCTGGCCGCAGACCTCCTCGCCGCCTGCGGCCAGGGCAGCGACGTGGTGCTGATCTCGGACTTCCAGCAGGATGACGGCGCGGCGCTCGCGACGCTGCTCGCGCCCACCAGCCGCATGGTGTCGCGCTGGCGCGTTGGTGATCCCGGCCCCAACGCGGTGGTTGCGGGCGTCAACGGCATGGGCGAGATCTCGCCCGCATCCTCCGGAGAGCTCCGGGTCATCGTCGCCGGCGCCGCGACCGGCGTCGCGCTCGCGGTCGACGGTGGACCGTTCGTCCCATCCGCGTCGGCGACCGCGACGCAGGAGGATGCCTCGGTCCGCGTCCCGCTGCCGCCGCTGCCCGAAGGCGAGCACCGCCTGCGCGTGCGCATCTCGGACCAGGGTCTGGCATACGACAACATGCTCGAGCTGCCCGTGAGCGTGCGTCCGCGCATCGCCGCGCTCGCGGTGCAGGACGCCCAGGACTACCTCGGCGCGGCGCTGGCGGCCGATGAACGCGCGATCACCACGACCACGGTCAAGCCCGCGCAGTTCGCCGAGCAGCAGCTGCCCGAGCGCGGCGTCGTGGCCTTGCGCGCGCCGATCGCACAGGGCGCGCGTCTGCGCGACTGGGTGGTCAAAGGCGGCATCCTGTGGGCACACCTCGCGCTGCTGCGCGGCGATGGCGCCCTGAAGGATCTGGTCGTCGACGTCACCGGCGACGGATCGACGGTCTCCGGCGGGACGTACGCCTCGGGCGACCGCGACATCGACGAGGTCCTGGGCATCGCCGCACGAGATCCCGTTCCCGCCGCGACGCTTCCCGCGTCCGCCGAGATCCTCCTCCGCGCGGGAAAGGCCCCGGTGGTGATCGCGCTGCCCGCCGGCCGCGGCTGGGTGGTGGTCGAGCTGATCGACCTGGCGCAGGACCGTGATCTGCAGGCGCGCGGCACCACGCCGATGTGGGTCGATCGCTGCGTGCGCCGGTTGGCATCGCGCCTGGACAGCCCGCGCTTCTGGCAGGCCGGCGCGAGCGCCCCGGCGGATGCGACGCTCAAGCGCGCGGGAGAGTCGCTGACCGTCCGCGCTGGAGAGACCCTGTCGGCGGCGCCGGGGGCGTGGGAAGCGGATGGCGGCACCGTGGTCGTCCTGCCCAGCCGCGAAGAGGGACGCCTCGAACGCACCGCGGCGACCGGCAGCGTCGCGAGCCTGGATGCCGCGCTGCCGCGCGCGAGCGGAGCGGATCTCGGCCTGCCGTTGGCGGTGCTCGCCTTGCTCGCCGCGATCGGCGAAGGGTTGTTCGCCGCGTGGGCCGGGCGGACGTATGGACACTGAGCCGGCGATGACCGCGTCCCCGGCCGGGCTCGTGCCGACGAGCGGACCAGCTGATGGCGCGCGCACGGTGTCGCAGCAGTTCACCTTCCAGCATCTCGCGGAACCCTGGCACGCCCTGCTCTTCCTGGGCATCGCCGGCGCCCTCGCCTGGTGGGCCTGGCGCCGCTACGGTCCCGCGCCGACGGGGATCATCGGCTGGCTCGCCCGCGCCTGCCGCGTTGCCGCGCTGATCGTGCTGTTGATCGCCATCGCGGGACCCGCCTGGCGCCGCACCGTCACCACCGACCTGCCCTACCGTGCACTGGTGGCGATCGATCGCTCGGCCTCGATGAGCCGCGCCGACGGACCCAAGGGCGCTCCGCGCATCGCGACGGCGTCGGAACTGGCCAAACGCCTCGAGCGTCTGCGCGAAACGAATCCGCTGCTCGCGATCGAATACCGCGGCATCGGCGGTGTACCTGGGCCGATCGGGGCCGAGGAGCTGACCGCCGGCATCCTCACCGCGCCGGGTGCATCCAGCGTGCTGGCGTCAGAACTCGATCGCGTGGTTGCCGAGGGGCGGCCGGACCTGGTGATCATCGTCAGCGATGGACGCATCACCGCGGGAAGCACGCTCGCGGCCGCGGCTGGGCACTGGCCATCGCGCGATATGCAGGTCGCCGTGCTGACCGCCGGTACAGCGGTGATCGAGGCCGAGCTGTTCATCGACGAGATCGTGGTCAATCGCGAAGCCGCGCTCAACGAGATCGAGCCGGTGATCGTGCGTCTGAGCCGCCGCGGAGCGACCTCGGGACCGGTGACGGTGACGATGACGGTCGAAGGCGAAGAGCCGGTCTCGGTGGTGATCGACCCCGAAACCGCGACCGCGGATCCGCTCGTCGACGCATCGGTGCAGCTCACCAGCGTCGAGGCCAAGCTCGAAGCGGTGTTCCGGCGCGAAGGGCCGGCGAAGATCCGCATCACCGCCTCGGCCGAGGCGGGCGCGACGCATCTGGCGACCCCGCCGCAAGAGATCGGCGTCCAGGTCCGCGAACGCAAGCTCACCGTGCTGATGCTCGCGCATCGCCCGTTCTACGAGCTGCGCTACGTCCGCGAGGCGCTCAAGCGCGATCGCACCATGACCGTGCACGCGTACCTCGCCGATGGCCGCTGGCGCCGGTGGGGAACCGAAGGCCCCGAGGTCCTGCCCTTCGCGACCGCGGAGCTCGCGGCGTACGACGCGGTGATCATCGGCGACCTGGGTCCCGAGTCGCTGCGCGAATCGGATCTCAAGAGCCTCGAGAAGGCCGTGCGCCAAGGCGCCGGCCTGGTGTGGCTGATGAGCGAGACGGGGTCGCTGGCGGGATTCACGGGCAGCCCGATCGGCGATCTGCTCCCCGCTGTGATTCCCGACGCGGCCACCATCTCGCGCGGTTTCCTCGCCGGTGCGCCGCGACGATTGGTGCGCAGCGATACCGCCGACAGGCTCGGCCTGCTCGATCCCGGACTGGGCGATGGCGGCGTGGATTGGGCGCGTCTGCCGGCGCTCTTGGGCGCGGCGCCGCTGGTGTCGGTCAAGCCCGCGGCCGAGGTGCTCGCGACCGACCAGGACGGCAATCCGCTGGTCGTCGCCAAGGACTACCCCAATGGCCGGGCCATCCTCGTCGCCGTCGACGACACCTGGCGCTGGCGCCGCGGGGTGGGCGATCGGTTCCTCCACCGTTTCCACAGTCAGCTGCTGCGCTACGCCGCCAGCGGTCGCCGCGGGGGCGACCATCCCTGGCGCTTGTTCGCCGCGCCGCGCCGCGCGATTCCCGGTGAATCGGTGACCGTCAACCTGGTCGCCGCCGGCACCACCGACGCAGCGCCCGACAGCGTCGCGGTCGCGTTGGATGGTCCGGATGGAGCCCAACGGATGATCAGGCTCGAGCCGGACGGCAAGGGCTTCTCGGCGCGCATCTCGGCTCCGCCCCCCGGGTCGTGGTCTCTGGCGATCGCCGCGGGGATCGATCAGCGCCTGGTCGATCCGGGCGAGCTCAAAGTGCTGCCGCCCGAGGACGAACTACGCGATCCGCGCCTGGATCGCCCGGGTCTCGAGGCGTTCGCCAAGACCACCGGCGGCCAGATCTATGATGATGCCGCGCGCCTGGTGGCGGCGCTGCCGCGCGACCTGAGGCGGTCCGACAGCGCGACCATCGACACCGGCCTGTGGGACACCTGGTGGATGCTGGTGCTGCTGGTGTCCCTGTTCGCGGTCGAGTGGGCGCTGCGGCGGGCGAACCGGCTTCCGTAGACGGGCTGGGAGGTGCGTGGTTCGTGGTCACCGCCAACCGCCAACCACCAACCACCGAAATCAGGGCGTCGGCTCTTCCCCGATGCCGCGCTTCTGGCGATCCGACTCGCGGAATTCCGGGAATATCAGGGGACGCGGCAAGGCGGCCAACGCGGCGGCGACCGCGGGCGACTGCTTCGGCTGCTGCCGGTAATCCACCGCGCTGATGCGGCCCTGCTCATCGGTCGACAGTTCGCGCGCGGTGGCGAGGCTGCCGTGGGTGACCAGCACCACGTCGGTCATGATCAGCTTGCGCTCGGTGCGCAGGTCGCTGCGCCGCATCACCGCCGACTGCCCGATGCCGACCACGGGCTCACCCC
Organism: Planctomycetota bacterium; assembly: GCA_013696105.1. Classification (GTDB taxonomy): domain Bacteria; phylum Planctomycetota; class UBA11346; order UBA11346; family UBA11346; genus JACCZE01. The sequence continues at coordinate 6,306 of JACCZE010000478.1, forward strand.
GCAGCATGCCCGCGATGCGCACCGGTCCCTCCAGGACCACGGTGTTCTCGGGCGGGGCCTGCCCGGGCGCCGCCTTGGGGGAAAAGTACTCTCCGCGCGGCGAATGGATGAAGACGACCCCGTCCTCGAACGGCCGGCGGATCTCCACCGGTATCATGACCAGGTGGTCGAAGCGCGTCCCCTGCTGGGTCAGCTCATCGGTACGGAAGAGGGTCGGGGGCGCATCGGCCTTGCCCCAGAGGTGGAAGACGATGTGTCCGCTGGCCCCCGGCTTGGCCAACGACGGCTTCTCGAGGCAGCCCGAGAGCACGAGCGACACCACGGCGAACGCCGCGGTCGGCACCCAGGCGGTGTAAGCGGCGTTACGGCGCACACGTGCACCCTACCGGGCGAGCCGTGGCGCGCCATCTCGCTGACCCCAGTACCCTTGACCCGATCGGGGTGGTCGCCAGACTACCGCCCTTCCCAACGCCACCCCTTCAGAGGAGCGATCGTGAGCGAGATCCGGAACAAGGTCATCGAAATCATTGCCGACCGTTTGTCCCGCGACAAGGCGACGATCACTGAAGCGAGCAACGTGGTGGCCGACCTCGGCGCCGACAGCTTGGATATCGCGGAAATCATGATGGACCTGGAAGATGCGTTCGGCGTCAAGCTCGAGGAAGACCAGGACCTCAAGACCATCGGCGACATCGTCAAGTACATCGAAGGCAAGGTCGCCAAGTAGTCCCCCGGCGGCCCAGCCGCCGCCAGGCACCAGCGATCGGGTCCAGAGCAGCAGTAAGGTAGTGGAATGGCTGACCGTAGAGTGGTCGTGACCGGCATGGGAGTCCTGGCCTGCAATGGTCTCGACGTCCCGTCGTATTGGGCTGCGCTGAAGTCGGGGACTTCGGGCATCGCCATGATCACCACGCTCGACATGTCCAAGCACGAGACCAAGTTCGGCGGCGTCGTCCCCTTGGACAACCAGACGCTGACCATCGGCGACAAGAAGAACGCCCGCCGCAAGGACCGCTTCGTCCACCTCGCGCTCAAGGCAGCGGCAGAGGCCATGGCGATGAGCGGTCTCGACTTCAAGAACTGGGCCGACCCCTTCCGCGTCGGCACCGTCGTCGGATCGGGCGTCGGCGGCCTGATGACCATCGAAGAGGAGTGCCGCACCCTCGAGACCCGCGGACCATCACGGGTCAGTCCGTTCCTGGTCCCCAAGATGATCGTCGACAGCGCGGCGGGCGACATCTCGATCGCCTACGGCGCCAAGGGCCCCAACTACTGCATCACCACCGCCTGCTCGACCGGCTCGCACTGCATCGGCGCGGCATTCCACCACATCCGCTACGACCAGTGCGATGTGATGATCACCGGCGGCAGCGAGGCACCGATCACCCATCTCGGCATCGCCGGCTTCAACTCCATCGGCGCGCTGTCGTGCCGCAACGACTCGCCCGCCACCGCCAGCCGCCCCTTCGACAAGGAGCGCGACGGCTTCATCATCGGCGAGGGCGCCGGCATTCTCATCCTCGAAGAACTCGGCCACGCCAAGGCGCGCGGCGCGACCATCTACGGCGAGATCGTGGGCTACGGCTGCACCGGCGACGCCTTCCATGAGACCGCACCCGATCCCAGCGGCGCCGGCGGCATCGCCTGCATGCGCATGGCCCTGCGCGACGCCAAGATCGATGCGACCAGGATCGGCTACATCAACGCCCACGGGACGTCGACCAAGTACAACGACGCGGGCGAGACCACGGTCATCAAGCAGGTGTTTGGCGAGCACGCGCGCAAGCTGGCGGTGTCCTCGACGAAATCGATGACCGGGCACACCCTGGGCGCCGCCGGCGGCATCGAGGCGATCGCGTCGATCCTGGCGCTGCGCGACGGCATCCTGCCACCAACCATCAACTACTCGACTCCCGATCCCGAGTGCGATCTCGATTACGTTCCGAACACGGCGCGTGAAGTCCGCTACGAATACGCCCTGTCGAACAACCTCGGTTTCGGCGGACACAACGCGTCGGTGATCTTCCGCCGCTACACCGGCTGACCACGTCGCACGTGGCGGTGGTCGGCATTGCCAATGCCGCCCCTCCGGCCAGCGTCACCCGCCAGACTCACTGAAAAGAAAGCCTATGGAACGCAAGCGCATCCGCGAAGAAGTCATCGAGATCATGGCCTACAAGCTGCACAAGCTGCCCTCGCCCCCGCCGAGCTGGGAGGACGACGAGGACGAATTCGATTACGACGGCCAGGTGCTGCGCCCAGAGATCACCGACAACCACCTCGACATCGCCGAAGTGGCGATGGATCTCGAGGACGCATTCGGCATCAACTTCGAGGACGTGCTGCCTGGTGATGCGGGAATGGAGTCGATCGGCAAGGTCGTCGACTTCATCGAGGTCCAGATCTCGAAGACGCTGGCCAAGGCCGGCCGCAAGGACGAGTGACCCTGACCGGTCGCCGGGCGTGATCGACGATCGTCCGGGAGACGACCTTCCCGCGGATCAACGGCGCCGGGCGCGCATGGTCCGCGACCAGCTCGGCGACTGCCCGGACCCGCGCGTGGTCGCGGCGATGGCCGAGCTGCCGCGGCACTGGTTCGTACCCGCCGAGATCGCCGCCCACGCCTACGACGACTGCGCCCTGGCGATCGGTGCCGAGCAGACGATCAGCCAGCCGCGGGTGGTCGCATCGATGCTGGCCGCTCTGCATCTCGCGCCGGGCATGACCGTCCTCGATGTCGGCGCGGGCTCTGGTTACGCGGCGACGCTGATCGCGCGCCTGATCGCGCCCGGAGCCGTGGTGGCGGTCGAGCGCCAAAAAGCGTTGGTGCCCGCGACCACGCAGTTGCTCGCACGGATCGCTCCGCAGGTGCGGCTCGTGCACGGCGACGGCCTCGCCGGCTACGCGCCGGGCGCACCCTACGATGCGGTGCACGTGGCCTGTGCCTGCGAAGTACTGCCCGCCGCCCTCATCGCACAGTTGCGAGCAGGTGCACGCATGGTCCTCCCCCTCGGGCCGCACGGCGGCACCCAGCGGCTGACCGCGCTCACCTGCACCACGTCCGGAGTCGAGCACGATGAGCTCGGCGCGGTGCTGTTCGTACCGGCGCTGCCCGGCACGGCGGAATAGCCGGGATGGCGCACCGTGCCGCAGGGTCAGCGGCGATGCCCGACCGTTCGCTGGGCTACTAGAGCAGCTTGCCGCGCAGCTTCTTGAGCGCGGCTTCGGGGGTCTGCGCAGTCATCAGCGCTTCTCCGACCAGAACGGCGTCGACCCCAGCCTGTTCGAGACGACGGCAATCGTCGCGGGTCGAGATCCCGCTCTCGCTGACTACCACCCTGCCACCGCCCAGCAGCGCCGGCAACAGTCCAAAGGTGGTCTCGAGGGTGAGCGAGAAGTCCTTGAGGTTGCGGTTGTTCACCCCGACCAGGTCGGCGCCGACCGCGAGCGCGCGCACGGCTTCCTGCTCGTCGTGGACCTCGATGAGCACGTCGAGCCCGATGTCGCGCGCGAAACCGTGCAGATCGCGCAGGCGGCCGTCCGGCAGGCAGGCGACGATCAGCAGGACGGCGTCGGCTCCGGCGAGACGCGCCTGGGCGATCTGGCGTTCGTCGATGACGAAATCCTTGCGGATGATCGGGATGGTGACCGCCGCGCGCACCTTCTCGAGATCGGCGAGGCTGCCGTAGAAGAACTTCTCGTCGGTGAGGACGCTCAGGCAGTGCGCTCCGCCCAGGACGTATTGGTAGGCAATCAGCACCGGGTCGTAATCCGCGGCGAAGATGCCGCGCGACGGGCTGCCTTTCTTGCATTCGGCGATGACATGCACGGTGTCGGACTTCGCACGTTGCAGCGCAGCGCGGAAGCCGCGGCAGGCGGAGAGATCGCGCAGCGCGGGCCGATCGAGCGGCGGCAGCCGCGCTACTTCGATGCGTTTGTGCGCCACGATCTGATCGAGGATCATGTGGCCAGCTTACTCGGCTGAGTCCTTGGGCCAGCTACGTCAGCCACGCGGTCCGTCATCGGCGCGCCGCCCCCGCTGCCGCTTCCTCCTTCAGGGCCTGCTGGATGCATGCTTCGAGCAGCAGCCGCTGCTCCGGGACCAGTCCGTCGCCCTGCGCGGACAGCCAGGTCAGCATGGCGGGCGGGCGGATCCCGTGGCCGTGGCCCTCGATCCGGCGGATGGTCGCGCGCGCGCGCTCGGCGAGTCCATCTCCGGCAGCCCCATCGCGCGCGCGCGCAAGCGAAGCGGCATCGCTCTGCCAGCACAGGTTCGCCGACAGGTGGTCGAGCGCCGCACGGCTCATCGGCGCTTCGCCCATCGCCGCGAGCGACCGTTCCAGACCGACGCGCATCTGCGCCACCAGCGCGTCCGGCGGAGCCTGTTGCTGGGTGCAGGCGGCGAGCACCACCAGGAGGAGCGACAACCAGCGACGCATGGCCCGCAGTGTGCGCATGCGCGCCGGCCCGCCAGCAGCGCCGGCGCTCATTGCGTCTCGTGCGGTCGACCGCACGGTGAGCCCATGGCAGACGCCGTGCTGCAGGCTCCGCTCCCTCACCGGCCTCGCGAGCCGTCGCGCCTGCATCCCTACCTGTGGCTGATGCGCCTGACCTTCCTCAAGCTCATGGCCTACCGCATGCGCTATGTCACCGGCATCGCGACCTATGCGGTGTTCGTCGGCGGGCAGTACGCGATCTGGAAAGCCATCTTCGCTGCGAAAAGCCTCGGCGCGGATGGCCGCATCGGCGGCATGACGCTGCATGAGCTGACCACCTACCTGGCCATCGGCTACATCTCGCGAGCCGCCTATTTCACCAACACCGATAGCGAGATCGCCGCGCGCTTCCAGAGCGGTGACGTCACCCTCGATCTGCTCAAACCGCTGGATTTCCATGGCCAATGGCTCGCGCAGGCCGCTGGTGAAACGGCTTTCCGCATCTGCTTCTTCGCACTGCCGATGAGCGTCGTGCTGCTTCCCCTGTTCGGCGTCCTGCCTCCATCCGGCGACGGCTGGTGGCAGTTCCCGCTGCTGTTCGCCCTGGCCTTCGCCATCAATGCGGAGCTGAATCTGCTCGCCGGCACGGCGAGCTTCTTCCTCGAGGACATCACCGGCCTGATGAGCCTGAAGCGCAACACCATCATGCTGCTGTCCGGCCTGATGGTCCCCTTGACCTTCCTGCCCGCCTGGCTCGCCAAGACCACGCTGGTGCTGCCGTTCGCGCTCATCTCGTATTACCCGAGCATCGCCTACACCGGCAAGCTCGGGACCGACGGGGTACCGGGCTGCGCGCACGTCCTCATCCTGGGACTGGCCTGGCTCGTCGCGCTGCGCGCTGCGAACGTGTGGTTGTGGCGGCGCGCGCGCGGGCGCCTGGAAGTGCAGGGCGGATGACGATGACGGGGCTGCGTTGCCCGTCCGACGCCGCGTCTAGGATCCGCGCATGGATGTGAGCGACCTGGTGCACAATCTGCGGGAGCTGATCGAACTCGATCGCGGTTTCGGGGTGGAATTCGTCCCGCGTGCGCGCGAATCCGCCGCGGTGAGCCCTGCGGCTGCGCCCAGTGCCCTGCCCCGGTCTCCGGCTCGGCCGCAGACCATGCCGGCGGCTCCGACCTCCGACTCGCGATCCCCTGCACCGCGCGTCACACCACCGGCTCCTGCGCCCAAGCCCACGGTCTCCCCCTCCCCCATCCTCCTCGCGCCCGCCCCCGCGATCAGCGGAGACTCGCTCGCGGCGATCGCCGCCGAAGCCACCGCTTGCACGCGCTGCACCCTGTGTTCGACCCGTACCCACGCAGTACCCGGAGAAGGACATCCGACGCCGCAGCTGCTATTCATCGGCGAGGGCCCGGGTGCCGAGGAAGATGCCCAAGGTCGCCCATTCGTCGGTCCCGCCGGCCAGCTGCTCGATCGCATGATCGGCGCGATGGGACTGACGCGGGCCGAGGTCTTCATCGCGAACGTGGTGAAATGCCGTCCGCCCGGCAACCGCAATCCCGAACCCGATGAGATCCTTGCGTGCCTGCCCTACCTGCACCGCCAGATCCAGGTCACGAAGCCGACCGTGATCTGCACCCTGGGGAACGTGCCCCTGCGCGCGCTCTTCGGCGCCGATCAGCCGGGCATCACCAAGGTGCGCGGACAGCGGCTGTCGTGGCACGGGACCACGGTCATCCCCACCTTCCATCCCAGCTACCTGCTGCGCAACGAGAGCGCGAAGAAGCCGTGCTGGGAGGATCTGCTGGTCGTGCTGCGCGAACTCGGCCGCGAGCCGCCGGTGCGCCAGAAGTGACTGCGGTCAGCTGAACCGCCCAGGCGCTGAGACGCCAAGGAAAGACGAGGAAGGCCGAGGATGGCCGAGGATGGCCCTCGCCTCCGCATCCTCATCGTGGTGTCGTCATGGCGACTGGGCGACGTCTTCCCCCTACCGCTACTGCTGCAGACCACCCGGTGGGCGAGACTAGTTAAAAAAACGGCCCGTCCGGGAAGGACGGGCCGCGAACCCTGAGGTGGCGGAGGAACCGCGTGCACAGGGATCTGCCGGGCGGGCGGCGCCTCGTGGTGGTTCACGGTGCGGCGCCTGCGCGGTCCGGAGGATTATATCAGCTTATCAGTGACGTGCGGGATCATTCTTCTGCGACCCTGCCGGCACCGGCGCGGGCGCGGGCTCCGCCCCAGCTGCCGGAGCCGGCAGCAACGGATCGTCGGCGAGGTAGCACGCGGAGCTGCGGTGGCCGCCGCCGCCTCGCTGCTCGGCGATGGCGGCACAGTCGACGTTGCTTCCCGAGCGCAGGCTGTGGACCCATCGCCCACCGCCTTTGCGATAGAACAGGATTGCGAGATCGAATCCCATCCCGCCTGCCGATGCCGGCAAGCAGATGTGATCACCGACGTCGTTCTGATCCTGGTTGCAGTTCACCGCCAAGGCCCGAACGCCGGGCATGCCGTAGACGTCCTGGATCGCGACGCCGGTCTTCACCGTCGCCGCGACCCGCGCCGCCATGGCCTCCAACTCTGGGCGTCCGATGCGGACCATCTCGTCGAGGTCGACGTCCAGCAGACCCTCGAAACGCTCGCCCTTGAACCGCAGCATCAGACCGGCGGCGATCGCGCGACTGTCCGGCAGCTGCCAGGTCCACAGGTCCTTGTCCTTGATGTAGGCGATCACCGGAGGCGGCGGCGCCTGTGGAAACAGGCATTTCCACGTCAACGACGCACCGCATTCGCTGGTGTCGAGCGTGCCCCATCCGAGCGCGGCCCGCACGGGCAGATGACTCGCGTGGTGGTCGATCCACACCACCTCCTTGGCCTGGGCCTTGATCGCGCGCATGCGCTCGAGCGGCAGTCCGAAATCGACGATGTACACCACCCGGTCCAGGACCTGGGGTGGTTTCTGGCCATATTGCATGGCGAGGAATTCGCAGTCGGGTTCCTTGCGCCCGACGATGGCCGCCGAGGCGCTGCCATCGAGGCAGTTCTTGTGATAGATGCAGAGCGGCCGTGCCATGGGCGAGGTCCCGATCGTAGCGCCAGCAGCGCCACGCGTAACCGCCAAGCGCGGATGACGGTCCACGGGCGGTCCCGAGAGGCGAATCAGTGGAATCAGTCGCTTGTTTCGGGCGATCGTGCGCCAGAATGCTGAACCCTTCCGGAGCAGCCTCGGCACTTGGTGCCGCGGTCGCTTGCCGGTCCACGTCAGACGTCTTCGGAGTGTCCCATGGCTATCATCCCAATCGGCAAGATGCGCAATTTCGGCATCGTCGCCCACATCGACTCGGGCAAGACCACGGTGTCGGAGCGCATCCTCTATTATACCGGCAAGAAGCACAAGATCGGCGAGGTGCACGACGGCGCCACGACGACCGACTGGATGAAGGAGGAGCAGGAGCGCGGCATCACCATCACCGCGGCCGCGGTGTGGGTGAACTGGAAGGGCTTCTACTGCAATCTCATCGACACCCCGGGACACGTGGACTTCACCGCCGAGG
>JACCZE010000003.1 GCA_013696105.1 Planctomycetota bacterium
CGCCGCGGCAACAGCCCGGTGAAGGAATCCGGTCACGTGCTGATCCTCGGGTGGAGCTCGAAGGCGGTCGAAGTCATCTCGCTGCTCGCGCAGCGCCATCGTCGGCCGCGGGTGGTGATCCTCGGACCTCGGGACGTCAGCGACATGCAGGAATCTCTGCGCTCGAGCGGAGCCTATGGGTTGGGCGCGAAGATCGTGCTGCGCAGCGGATCGCCGGCCAACCACCACGAGCTCGAGCGCGTCGCATGCGCCGATGCACGCAGCGTGATGGTGGTGTCGACGCCGCTCGATGGCGGCGACGCCGACATCGAGGCGGTGAAGACCCTGCTGGCCCTGGCCTCGTTTCCCTGGAAGGGTCAGCGACCGAAGGTCGCTTGCGAGATCGCCAGCGCGCGCGGTATCGATGTCGCCCGCGCGGCATCGCACGGCGCGGTGCCGATCGTCTCGAGTGGCGAGGTGGTCAGCCGCATCCTCTTCCAGGCGTCGCGGCAGAGCGGTATCGCCGCGATCTACGATGAGATCTTCTCGTTCACGGGAGCCGGCATCCACATCCGCAAGGTGCCCCGCTGCGCCGGGCTGCGCTTCGGGGACATCGAGTACGCGTTCCCGCGCGCGGTGCTGATGGGCATCAGCACCGCGGCCAAACGCGCGGACGGCAGCGAGCGCTACGACTTCCTGCTCGCTCCGGAGCGCAGCCGCGCCATCGCAGCCGACGAGTGGCTGATCTTCCTCGCGCATACGGATGCGATCACCGACGATCTCGATCGGCCGGTGTTCCGCTCGACCGTCGCCATGCCCAAGGCCTATCTGCTGCTGCCGACCGATGGCTCTTCGGGCGGCAATGGCGAACCCGCCTCGACCGTCTTCACCTCGGAGATCTCACGCGCGGAGAAGTACCTGCCGCCACCGCGTGAGCGCATCCTGGTCCTGGGATGGAACGACAACATCCACGATCTGCTCGCGGAGCACGATGCCTGCGTCGGGTCGCAGACTGAGATCACCGTGGTTTCCGCTTTCGACGAGGGCGCTGCCCGCGCGCAGTTGGCCCAACGCGGAGCGCCGAAGCGGCTGAAGACCGCGTTCGTGCAGGGCGACGCCCGGAGCAGGACGGGCATCAAGTCGCTCGCGCCGCAGGAGTACGATTGCATCGTCGTGCTCGCTGACGCCTCGCACCGCTCGCCGGATCCGGATGCGGCGACGGTGATGTCGCTGGTGATGGTGCGCGATGCGCTGCGCGGACGTCAGACCAGGCCGCGCCTGGTCGCCGAGATCCTCGACCCGCTGAACGCGGGCGTGGTGTCGGGACTCGAGATCGACGACCTGGTGATCAGTCCGCGCGTGGTCAGCCAGCAGCTGGTGCAGATCTCGCAGCAGGCGATGCTCGCCGACATCTACCGCGAGCTGCTCAGCAGCGGCGGTGTCGAGATCTACCTGAAGCCCGCCAGCCGCTATGTCGTCCCCGGCAGATCCTGCAGCTTCAACGACCTGGTCTATTCGGCGCAGCGTCTGCGCGAGGTCGCGCTGGGCGTCCGCATCGCCCGCGACCGCGCCAAGCCCGGCGGCGGACTCCAGCTGAATCCTCCGAAGGACTCACGCTGGGATTTCGCCGACGGGGACATGGTGGTGGTGCTGGCCGAGGAGCTGTACGACCGCCGCGCATGACGAAGGCTGATGCTGTTGCGCTTGTCACTTCTGCTTGAGCGCCCATTGCTGCCAGACCGTCGATAGCCGAGGTTCGGTCGCCTCGTACACCTCGGCGACAGCCGCCTCACTGGCCATGCCATTGGCGGTCGCGTTGATCAGCCGGGCGAATGGGTTGGCGGGGCCAGCGATCGAGGGTTGCGAGGTGCGGAGGCTGCGGCACAGGCTCCACATCTGCAGGTAGGACAGGTTCGGCAGTCCACTCAGTCCCGTCCGCATCAGCTCGCTCGCCGGACGGATCTGCCGATCGCGCTTGCGAATCAGCTGGGCGATGATCGAGCCCCAACCCAGTGAGTCAGGCTTGTCCTTCAAAGCGTAGGCGACGCTGGTGACTCCCACGCGACCACAGATCATCAGCTGCAACTCGGCAGCGAGGCCTTCGCGGATCCACGACGGAGCGATGGCCGATCGCTCGTAAAAGTATGCATCCACCGCCATGCACGAAGTGGCGTAGACCGACTTGCAGTCCCACAGGGGGTCGATAGTTGCGATGTGACCGTAGGTCGTGCGGATACTCGTGAAGCCCTGGCAGGCCTTCGCCAGATCCACTCCCCCCTCCGGGGGAGCCAGCAGTTTGTGCTGCCGGCACCAATCGATCCAGTCATCGATCTGGGCTCGCGTGGCGAATATCACCACCCAGTACACATCTTGGGGGGCCAGCGGTCGTATCACGAACAGCGAATTGCAGCCGGTCCACTCGTCGAGCAGGCGCAGAGCCTTATCGCTATTCTTGAGACCGAGGTCGAGATCGGTCAGCTTCGCCCCTCCGCACAGCCGCACGCGCATCGCACCGTCGCCGCGATCGTCGATCGCGAGGCCGCGTTCAGCACAGAAGCGTGCAACCGCGGAGAGGTCCTTCTCGTTGCTCCACGGGATCTTGGTCGGAGACCAGCTGGTCCGGGGGTCGAGCAGCCGCTGCGGTTTCGCCACCTTTCCGCCACCCTGGGCGGCCGCGACCCATGATGCCAGGCAGATAAGCACGATCCCGATGCGGATGAGGGGCGATACGGAAGCACCAGTGCGCATGATCGGTTCCCTTGAACCAGAAGCAGTACGCAACAAGGACGGTACCGAGGCGTCGGGTATAACCCGGATCCCAGACGAGCCGCCGCGCATCGGCATCCGCATCCGCTTCCGCATCGATCAGGGACAGGTCCACGTGCGCTCGTGCGGAGCGTGCGCACCCGGGCGATCAGCCTGCGACGGAACGACGCAGGCTGCCGGGATGCCGCGTGCGATCGGCGTCGACCACGCGGCATGCGGCTTCCGCTTCCGCCTGCGAGGTGTAGGTGCCGATCGGGCCGATCATCGAATGGCTCGCCGACCATCCTCCTGGGACCTGCGCCACCAGATACCAGCCGTAGCGGACGCGCGAATTCCCGCGCAATCCCTGCTCGGAATGGAGGAAGACCAAGGACGAGTTCTCGGCAGCCATGACGCCTCGATCGTACATCCTATCCACGGCCGCAGGGCCCGGTATCCAAATCCGGCCCCGATTGGTCCGGAAGCGGGCGCGGCGAGCCGGCGTCGGGTCGCCAGAGCAGCGGCTGGGGATCGGAATTCCAGGGGTTCGTGAAGAGCCGTTTTGTTCAGGCGACCATGGGACCCGAGCCGGCACCCACGGCCCCTGCGATCGGCAGCGACACGATGAACGTGGTGCCGTGACCGACCACGGTCTCGAAGGCGATCCGCCCTCCGTGCTTGGTGACCACGATCGCGTGGGTGATGTACAGCCCTTGTCCCGTCCCGCGCCCGACGCTCTTGGTGGTGAAGAAGGGATCGAAGACGCGGTCCCGGATCGCTTCGGGTATGCCGCTGCCAGTGTCTGCCACCCTGATCTCGACCCGATCCCCGATCTGGCGTGCGCTCACGGTGATGCGGCCCTTGGCATCGCCCGAGACCACATCGCCGATCGCATGGGCGGCGTTGACGATCAGATTGAGGACCACCTGGTTGATCTCGCCGGCGTTGCAGATCACCGGCGGCAGATCCTTCGGCAGATCCGTGACCATCTCGGCGACGTATTTCCATTCGTTGCGCGACACGGTGATGGTGTTGAGGATCCCGCCGGCGATATCCGCCGGATGCCGGTTGACGTCCGACGGATGCGCGAACGCCTTCATCGCGCGCACGATCTCGGCGATCTGTTCGATGCCCTCCTGGGCCTGGCGGATCGATTTCGGTATCTCGTCATGCAGGAATTCGATATCGCCCGCCGTGCGCACTCCGGCGAGCTCCCGCGTCAGGTCGCTCGCTGTGGTCGATGCGCTCTTGTCGAGCAGCCGGTCGTAATGCTTCACCAGCTGCAGGATGCTGACGAATGACTCCTTGAGGAACCGGTTGTTGTCGCCGATGAACTGGACCGGGGTGTTGATCTCGTGCGCGATGCCGGCTGCGAGCTGTCCGATCGATTCCATCTTCTGGGCGTGGCGCAGCTGGGCCTCGACCCGCGATCGCTCGGCGATCTCCGCGGTGAGCTCGCGATTTGCCGTCGCCAGCTCGGCGGCCTGACGCGCGAGGGGCAGGGTGATGCTGCGGGTGATGAAGGTGACGAGGGTGATCGCGGCGGCGACGGTGACCGCCGCGGCCATCAGCGAAAAGAATCTCACCCACCAGAGATGGGATATGCGCGCGTTGAGGAGTACATCCAGCTCCTGCGAAGCGACCTCCCA
>JACCZE010000434.1 GCA_013696105.1 Planctomycetota bacterium
CCGCAGCCGCGGCCGGGGGCTCTTGCAGTTGCATGAGTTGAGACCCAGCCTCCCAGGCTGGGTCTTTTTGTGGCCTCTCAGCGGATAGCCTGACACAGCAAGATACCCAGCCGATGGCTGGGTATCCCGTGACTGCACCTCACTTGCGCAGGCTACCTGCGCAGGCTACTTGAGCGCGTAGCGCTTCTTGAAGCTCTCCAACAGGCGAGCGGTCATGGCGGGCTGATCCTTTTCCGCCTGCACGACCACGGTCTCGCGGTTGGGGCCTTCGCCAATGAAGGATTTCGATTTCGTCGGATCGACGGTGTGGGTGGCCTTGAAGGCGTTGTGCATGTCCTTGGTTCCGAAGACATAGATGCGCTTCTCGTGCAGCTCCTCGCCGTAGTACCGGCTCAGGCCGCCGCCGTCGGAATAGGATCCGGGGACGGCCTTGGCTCCGTCGCCTGCGGCAGCCGTGGGGCGTGAATCTCCGCCGCAGCCGGCGAGCAGCACGGCGAGGACGGGGATGATGACCTGAATGACGTTATGACGAGGCATGGTCGCTCCTGAGGTGCTTTGAGTATCGCACGAGGAGTATCGCTCGAGCGTGAATCGAAGATGAGCATCTCGTGAAGATTCAGCGAAGCGGGCCCCGCGATGATGAGATGATGGAAAACCTTCACCGTGGAAACATCAGCCCTTCACCGGAGCGGCTAGTCTGCCGAGATGGACCGCACCGCAGCCGCGCGTACCCCTCTGAAGATCGCGCTGGTCACCGAAACCTTCCCGCCCGAGATCAACGGCGTGGCGATGACCCTGCATCGCCTGGTCACGGCGCTTGCGCAACATCACCGGGTCACGGTCATCCGCCCACGTCAACCGCAGGATGCCTGCGATACCCGCTCGGAGTGCCTTCCGGCAGATGCGCAGGAGCTGCTCCGACCCGGCTTCCTCATCCCGAAATGGGGCTTCCGCTTCGGATTTCCCGCGCCATTGACCCTGCGACGGACCTGGAAGGCCGATCCCCCCGATCTCGTGCACATCGCCACCGAGGGGCCTCTGGGCTATTCCGCCCTGGTGATGGCCAGACGGCTCGGCATCCCGGTCACCACCAGCTTCCATACCAATTTCCACGATTATAGCCGCTATTATGGCGTCGGGCTGATCCATGGCCTGGTGTCGTCGTACCTGCGCAGCTTCCATAATCGCGGAGCGAAGACGCTGGTGCCCAGCCGCGATCTGCTGCAAGGGCTCTCGGCGGATGGCTACAACAACCTCGTCCTGTTCGGGCGTGGGGTCGATACCCAGCTCTTTGCTCCAACGCGGCGGGATCCGGCGCTGCGTGATGCCTGGGGCGTGGGTCCCAATGGCCTGGCGATCGTCCATGTCGGGCGCGTCGCTCCGGAAAAGAACATGCCCCTGCTGTTCGCCGCCTTCGATCGCATCCGCGCATTCCGACCCGACGCCCGCTTGATCATCGTCGGGGATGGGGCTCTGCGCGGGGAATACCAACGTCAGCACCCCGAAGCGATCTTCGCCGGCGCTCGGATCGGCAAGGATCTCGCCCGCCATTACGCCTCGGCGGATCTCTTCCTGTTCCCGAGCATGAGCGAGACATTCGGCAACGTCGTGCTGGAGGCGATGGCCAGCGGCCTGGCGAGCGTTGCCTTCGACTATGCCGCGCCCCAGCGTTACCTGCGCCATGCCCGCAACGGATGGCGGGTGGCATTCGGCGATGAGACCGCATTCCTGGCAACTGCTGAGACCGCTGCGGCCAGCGCCCGGACGTTGCGCAGCTTCGGAGCCCAGGCGCGGATCGATGCGATGGACATCCCCTGGGACGTGGTATTCGCCCAGTTCGAAAACGCGATCTGCGATGCCGTCGAGGCCCACCGCTCACAATTCGCCTTGGCAGCGCCGCAGTTCGCCACCGGAGTCGCGGCGCCCGACCGCTTCAACGCTCATTCTCAGGATCTTCATCGCGAATTCATCGGCTAGGACATGCTCGCCGACGATCATCCGGTCGCCCACACCGATCGGATGGTCAGCCGCACGGCAAGGTCGTGCGGTTTTTTTTGCTCTCGGGTGCGACCCTCAGGTCGACCGAATCCTGGCGACCGCTCAGTAGAGTTTCAGCGTTCATGTGCGATGCGCTCGGCTGGACCCCTTCCAGCCATCAGTCTGGCCGTCCCGAGACGGACCCACCCGCCAGTGCATGACCACCTTCGATGAATGGGCACCACAGATGGACGCGACGGACGCCGAGATCGACCGGGCCATCTTCGGCAGGCGCAGGAGCGGCTCCCTGCCGCATTATCGCGGAGACACCTTCGCCCAGGGCCTGCTGCTCGCACATCTGGAATCACTGGGGTGGGTGCGCGAGCCAATCTCGCCCCTGGTCGTGCATGGTCCAACCACCACCGAACGGGTCGCCGGATGCAGATTCCGATGCGAGCGCACGGGCAGGTCATTCCAGAGCTACGCCTCTGACGACGCCACGGCGCTGATCGAGGCGGCTTTGCTGACCCTGCGCGCGCTCGCCGCCCCAGGTCGCCACCACCCTGTCACGTGAGCCCTGCCGAGTCTGAATTTACGATTTCTTCATCAGGTCTTCATATTTCCGGGGTACACCCCGTGCAACTCCAGGAGACTCCATGTACCGCGCCCATGACGTCCGCAATCGCCGAATCCCCTCTCTCGCCATCGCCTTCCTCATCACCGGCGCGGCATCCGTGCCGGCGCTCGAGGTCGATCCCGCCATCCCGGCCTACGAATCGGCCAGCGGCGTCTCGGGCAACCTCAACAGCATCGGCTCGGACACCCTCAACAATCTGATGACCTATTGGGCTGAAGGTTTCCAATCCATCTATCCCAACGTCAAGATCCAGATCGAAGGCAAGGGCTCGACCACTGCTCCGCCAGCACTGATCGCCGGCACCAGCCAGCTGGGACCGATGAGCCGCTCGATGAAGAAGGAAGAGCTCGACGCGTTCGAGAAGAAGTACGGCTACAAGCCCACCGAGGTGAAGGTCGCCATCGACGCGCTCGCGGTGTTCGTGCACAAGGACAACCCCATCGCCAAGCTGAGCCTGACGGAAGTCGACAGCATCTTCGGCTCGACCTACAAGCGCGGTGGCAAGGACATCACCGAATGGGGCCAGCTCGGCCTCGATGCCTGGAAGGGCAAGGCGGTTTCGCTCTATGGCCGCAACAGCGCCTCGGGCACCTATGGCTTCTTCAAGGAGCACGCTCTGAAAAAAGGCGATTACAAGAGCAGCGTGAAGGAACAGCCGGGGTCTTCTGCCGTCGTCCAGGGCGTCGCCGCGGATCTCGGCGGCATCGGCTACTCGGGCATCGGTTATGTCACCTCCAGCG
Source organism: Planctomycetota bacterium (assembly GCA_013696105.1). Taxonomy (GTDB): domain Bacteria; phylum Planctomycetota; class UBA11346; order UBA11346; family UBA11346; genus JACCZE01. The sequence goes on from JACCZE010000434.1 coordinate 3,355, forward strand.
TGAAGGCGCTCCCCCTGTCCGACAAGGGAGAGGCCGCTGCGCCGAACTATGAGAACTGCCTCAACGGCAATTATCCCCTGTCCCGCTACCTCTTCATCTATGTGAACAAGAAGCCGGGCCAGCCGCTGGACACCTTGACCGGGGAATTCCTGAAGTACGTGAATTCGAAGGGCGGCCAGGAAGTGGTGCTGAAAGACGGATTCTTCCCGATGCCTGCGGACGTGATTGAGAAGACCCGCGCCTCGATCGAGAAGTAGCCCCCTCACGACATCCGACCCGCGTCAGGGCATCGCCTTGGCGCGGGCCAGGTAGAAACAGTGCCAGCCAGCATGGATCCCGTTCCGGAAGTCCGCCTAGCGGCGGACCGTTTCGCCACCTCGCGCACCACCCTCGTCGTCGACCGCTTCATGACCTGGTTCATCAAGGTCGGGGGCCTGGCGATCATCGTAGCGGTGTTCGGGATCTTCGTCTTCATCCTGCTCCAGATCCTGCCCCTGTTCCAGGGGGCGAAGGTCGGCGAGGACCGCATCGTCCAGGCCCCGGCGGGGGCAACGGTCGGATTCGGCATCGACGAATGGGGTGAAATGCCCTTCGTCGCCTACCGTGACGGATCGGTCTTCTTCGCCGGCGCGGCCGCACCCGTATCCATGGGTCTGCCTGCGAGCGCAGTCGTGACCTCGTCCTCGTACAATGTGTATGATCAGCGATTGACGCTCGGCACCGACAGCGGAGCCCTGTCCATCGCCACCATCGCCTACGACCCCAAGTACGATTCGCACAGCAAGCGAACTTTAGACGTCTCGGCGAGGACATCGACTCCGATGCAGCTGGGCTCACCGGGCTTTCCGCTGCTCTCGGTCGCCTATGCAGAAGCAGGAGACGAGCGTCTGGCGGCAGCGGTACAGGAGGCAGACGGCCGGCATCACGTCTGGGTGGCGGTGCTGGAATCCTCCGGCGGACTCTCGGAGTCCGCCGAGCTCACGCTGGGCGAGCGCATCGATCTGGCTCCCCAACTGCCGGGCAAGCCGGAACGGGTGCTCATCGACAATCGCGCCGAGAGCGTGATCGTCACCACCGCAACGGGCAGCGTCTGCTATTTCTACCGGCACGATGGGGCGTACGAGAAACGGCAGTTCTTCATACCATTCGACGATCAGGTCGACCGGCGCGTCGCGTCGATGGACTTCCTGCTTGGCGACGTGTCGCTGGTCCTGACCAATCCCGCGGGCTGCAACCGCATCTTCAGCCTGCACCACCGCGACGGCGGCGATATCCGCACCTTCGGTCAGACCAAGGAGCTGGCTCCGCTGCCTGCGGGTGCGGAGACCTTCGCCGTCAGCACCCGCAACAAAGCCTATGTGGTCAGTGCCGGTTCGACCGTCTCGCTGCGCTATGGCACCACCGCCCACGTCCGTTGGGAGCGTGATCTCGGCTACCGGGTGCGGGCCGCGGTGATGAACTCGAAGTACGACCACCTCGCGTTCCTCGACGATCGCAATGCGATCCACCTCAGATCGCTGGACGATCCCCACCCCGAAGCCGGATTCCAGGCGCTCTTCGGGAAAGTGTGGTACGAAGGCGCTTCGGCCCCGCGCTTCGAATGGCAGTCGAGCGGGGGATCTGACGACTTCGAGCCCAAGCTGTCGATGATCAATCTGCTGGTCGGCACCTTGAAGGGCACGTTGTACGCGATGCTCTTCGCCGTGCCCATCGCCGTGCTGGGCGCGATGTACACCGCGGAATTCATGCACCCGCGCTTCCGCGCGGTGGTCAAGCCGACGGTCGAGATCATGGCTTCGCTGCCGTCGGTGGTGCTGGGGTTCCTCGCCGCGCAGTGGCTGGCGCCGCTGATCGAGATGCGGGTTCCCTCGGTGCTGATGATCACCCTGCTGGTTCCCGCTGCCGCTTTCCTCTTGGGCTGGATCTGGTCGCGGCTGCCGATGTCGATGCGCAGCCGCATCCGCCCGGGATACGAATTCATCGCCTTCGTTCCCGTGCTGTTCGCCGTGTGCTGGCTGGGCTGGATGCTGGGGCCCGTGCTCGAGGCGCTCGTCTTCACCGTTCCCGATCCGAACGGGTCCGGGAGGATCGCCGACTTCCGGCGCTGGTGGCCAGCCGTGACCGGCTGCTCGTTCGAGCAGCGCAATTCCCTGGTGGTCGGCTTCATGATGGGTTTCGCCGTCATCCCCATCATCTTCACCATCGCCGAAGACGCGCTGTCGAACGTGCCCAAGGCCCTGCGTTCCGGTTCGCTGGCCCTGGGCGCCAGCCGCTGGCAGACCGCGTATTCGATCGTGCTGCCCACGGCCTCCGCTGGCATCTTCTCGGCCCTGATGATCGGCCTGGGACGGGCGATCGGCGAAACCATGATCGTGGTGATGGCGACCGGCAACACGCCCATCCTCGACATGAACATCTTCAACGGCATGCGCACCCTGTCGGCGAACATCGCGGTCGAGCTGCCCGAAGCCTCCGAAGGGGGAACGCTCTACCGCACGCTGTTCCTCGGAGCGATGCTGCTGTTCGGCATGACCTTCATCATCAACACCGTCGCCGAGCTGCTGCGCCAGCACCTCCGCGAGAAATATCGGACGGTGTGACGTGAGCGCACAGCTGCCCAAGACCAAGGGGATCCACCACACCAAGGGCGAACCGCTGGTGTGGCTCACCGCCATGGGTTTGACCATCGGACTGGTGATGGTCGCGAGCCTGCTGCTGGTGATCATCTCGCAGGGCGTCGGCGTGTTCTGGCCCAAGCGGGTGACGCGCTTCGTTCTCCCGGATGAGTCGGGCAAGCGGATCGAGGTCGACGGCGTGGTGGTGAAGCGGCAGCTGAAGACAGCCGAGGCTGGCAAGGCTCCGATCGAGGAGATCCAGATCTACACCGGCAACCGCGAGGTCTACAGCCTCGCCTTCCGCTATCTGGATGTGCACCGGATCACGTCTGAAAGCCTGCCAGCGGACGCACTGCTCATCGAGCGCCTCGAGAACGGCAACGCCATCGGCACGCCCATCTCCCTCAAGACCGGGTCCTCGACGGGACTTCCCGCCGAGGACCCGTCGTTCCGGTCGGGCCTGGCCAAGGCGATCGAAGAGGCATCCGCTCGCCGCTCCGCGATCGATCACCTCGAGAAGCATGTCATCGGCCGCAACGCCGCCGAGATCAGCGAGCTCGAAGTGCGGGCGAAGAGCGCCGCACCGGATCGGCAGCAGGCGCTGGAGGCCGATATCGCCACGCTCAAGACCCGCTACCAGGAACTGGCGGCCGAGGCGAAGCGGCTGAGGAAGGTGCAGAACGAACAATCGCTGGAGTACCGCCTCGCCTCCGGTGAGACGCGCACCGTGGCGATCGGCTCGATCATCGACCACCACTATCCCAATCAGCTGGGATTCCTATCGCGCTTCGGCCGCTTCTGCGAGAACCTCTGGAATTTCGTCAGCGAGCGTCCCCGCGAAGCGAACACCGAGGGCGGCATCTTCCCGGCTATCTTCGGCACCTTCGTCATGACCCTGCTGATGAGCCTGCTGGTGGCGCCGTTCGGCGTCCTCGCGGCGATCTACCTGCGCGAATACGCCAAGCAGGGTCCGATTGTGCGCATGGTGCGGATCGCGGTGAACAACCTGGCCGGGGTCCCATCCATCGTCTTCGGGGTCTTCGGTCTCGGCTTCTTCGTCTACTTCGTCGGCGGCTCGATCGACCGGGCGTTCTTCAGCCAATGCCTGCCCAACCCCACCGTCGGAACCGGTGGCATCGGCTGGGCAGCGATGACTCTTGCGTTGATGACCCTGCCGGTGGTGATCGTCGCCACCGAGGAGGCGGTCGTCGCCGTGCCGCGCGGTGCGCGCGAAGGCAGCCTCGCCTGCGGGGCATCCAAGTGGCAGACCATCCAGCGTATCGTCCTGCCTGCTGCAGTTCCGGGCATCCTTACCGGAATGATCCTGGCCATGGCGCGCGGAGCCGGTGAAGTGGCCCCCCTGATGCTGGTCGGGGTGGTGAAGCTCGCGCCCAGCCTGCCGCTGGATCTCGAATACCCCTTCTTCCACCTGAACCAGAAATTCATGCACCTGGGCTTCCACATCTACGACCTCGGCTTCCAGTCCCCCGACTCCGAAGCCGCCCGACCGATGGTCTTCGCGACGACCCTCTTCCTCATCCTGCTGGTGATCGTGCTGAATCTGGGGGCCATCCTCCTGCGCGAACGCCTGCGACGGAGGTTCGCCACCGCGGCGTTCTGAAAGGCATGTACCTCATGGACCAGATCACTTCGAAGCCGATCGTCTCCGCGCCGGCGGAAGCCCCCCAAACGGGAAGGGATAGCGGCTACGTCAGCATCCGCGACTACGATTTCTTCTATGGCAAGCAGCAGGTCCTGTTCTCCATCTCGATGGACATGCCCGAGCGCCAGGTCACCGCGCTCATCGGGCCTTCGGGATGCGGGAAATCGACCCTGCTGCGCAACATCAACCGCATGAACGACCTGATCGATGGGATCTCCCATCGCGGCGACATCCTGATCGACGGGAAGACCATCTACAATCCGCACATCGAGGTCACCAGCCTGCGCAAACGCATCGGCATGGTCTTCCAGAAATCGAATCCCTTCCCGAAATCGATATACGAGAATGTGGTGTACGGGCTGCGCGTCGCCGGCGGGTATACCAAGAGCCAGCTCGACCAGGCCTGCGAGGAAGCTCTGAAATCGGCCGCCCTCTGGGATGAGGCCAAGGACCGGCTCACCGACAGCGCGCTCGGCCTGTCGGGAGGACAGCAGCAGCGGCTATGCATCGCCCGCGCGGTCGCCATCCGTCCCGACATCCTGCTGATGGACGAGCCCTGTTCGGCGCTCGACCCGCTCGCCACCTCGCGCATCGAAGAGCTCATCACCGAGCTCAAGAAGGACTACACCGTGGTCATCGTCACCCATAACATGCAGCAGGCGGCGCGCGTCTCCGACCGCACCGCCTTCTTCTACCTCGGCAAGCTGATCGAGTACGATAGCACCCTGACCATCTTCACCACGCCCAAGCAGAAGCAGACCGAGGATTACATCACCGGGAGATTCGGATGACCCAGATCCGTCATTTCGACCTGGAACTCGCCGAGCTCAAACGCTCGCTGGTGAGCATGGGCAACCTCGTCGAGCAGACCGTCGAGCTGTGCGTGAAGACCATCCTGCAGCCTGCGCTGGAAGTCCGGGACGAGGTGAGCTCGATCGAAGAGCGCATCGACGAGCTCGAGACCGTCATCGAGGAGCGCTGCCACCAGATCATCTCCCTGCAATCGCCGATGGCTCGCGACCTGCGCTTCCTGATCTCGGCCACCCGCATCACCTCCGATCTCGAACAGGTCGGCGACCTCGCCGAATCCATCGCCAAGCGCGCGCATTACATCGCCAAGCATCAGCTCGTGCGCAATCCCACCGCCCTCAACACCCTGGGCGCCCTGGCGCGGAAGATGATCCACGAAGCGATCGAGGCGTTCGTCAGCGGAGACATCGACATCGCCAAGAGCATCCTGCTCGAAGAGGACGATGCCGATCGACGGACGAAGGACTGCTACAAGGAGATCCAGGCCTCCATGGAGTCCCAGCCCGACCTGATCAAGGAATACACCCACCTGCTGCGTGCGGTCGGCCACCTCGAGCACATCGCGGACATCGCCGTCTCGATCGCAGAGGAAGCCGTCTACATCCACCGCGGCCAACTCATCCGCCATCAGCACCAGGAGCACCTGGACGCCGATGCGGGGAAGAAGGAATGAGGTGACCGCGTGTCACGTATCCTGGTGATCGAAGACGAACCCGACATCCAGACGCTGCTGCGGTACAACCTGCAGCGCGAAGGCCACGACGTGGTGATCGCGGGGACGGGCTCGGACGGACTGCACGAGGTTCGCCGTCAGCCGTTCGACCTGATCCTGCTCGACCTGATGCTGCCTGATCGCGACGGCATCGAGGTCTGCCGTATCCTGCGCACCTCGAAGGGCATGTCGTCGATCCCCATCATCATGGTCACCGCCAAGGGCGACGAGAGCGAGATCGTGCTGGGCCTGGGCATCGGCGCCGATGACTACGTGACCAAGCCGTTCCGCATCAAGGAGCTGCTGGCCCGGGTGAAGGTACGCCTGAGCCGAAACCGCGAGGACGAGATCGAGGCTGAGAAGCAACGCATCCAGATCGACGATCTGGTGATCGACCCCGTGCGGCACCGGGTCACCATCGGAGGCGAGCCGTCCGAGCTGACCCTCACCGAATTCAAGCTGTTGCAGTTCCTCGCCTCGCATCCAGGCATCGCCTATACCCGCTACGACATCCTCGAACACGTGGGCGACGGCGATTCGGTGGTGACCGACCGCACCATCGACGTCCACGTGCGCAACCTGCGCTCGAAGATCAAGCCCTACGATGCCTGCATCGAGACCGTGCGCGGCATCGGCTACCGGTTCGACGAACGTCGGCGCACGTGAGCCGACGGCGGCTCGTCCTCGCCGGATTGCTCGCTCCGTCGCTGCTGCTCGCCGTGCTGACGGGTATCGCCTGGCTGTCCCTGTCCTATCAGCGTGGTCAGCTCGCTCGGATGGTGGAGCGCTCAACGGAAGCGACGATCACCGCCGAGGTCGAGCTGGTCGCTGCTCTAGCTGGCGCCAGCTCCAAAGTCGACCTCGCGACCTGGAACCGGGCACGCTTCCCACATCGGCGCGTCACGGTGATCGCCTCCGATGGCAGCGTCCTTTTCGATTCGGAGGCCGATCCCGCAGCGATGGACAACCACAACAGCCGCCCAGAGGTCCAGCAGGCGCGGCGTGGAGGCATCGGCATCAGCCGTCGGCCGAGCGATACGGTGGGACGGTCTCTGCTCTATGCCGCCAAGGATCTCGGCGACGGTCGGGTGATCCGGGTGGCCGCGCCGATCGCGGTCGAGTCGACGGCCGTGCATGATCTGTTCTCCCGCACGGCCAGCGCCTCGCTGGTGGTGGCAGGAGCGGCGGCACTGATGGTTCTGCTGCTGGTGATGCGCGATCGCGCCCGCCTGAGGGAGCTCCAGGCGGTGTCGCGCGCCTATGCCGCCGGCGACTTCGCCTACCGGGCCAACCTCACCGGAGGCGGAGCGTTCGCGCGGCTCGGACACGAACTCAACCACCTCGGCGAACGCCTGCAGGCGACGCTCGACGAGCTCGCCTATCAGCGCTCATTGCTCGACAACGCGCTCGGAGCCCTCACCGAGGGAGTGGCGTGCATCGACCGCCTGGATCGGGTGGTGTACGCCAATCCCGCCTATCGCCAGTTCGCTGCCGGTGGCGCCGAGGTCCAGGGCCAGCTGTTCTACGAGCACATCCCCGCGGCCGTGGTGGCGGAACCGCTGGGTTCCGCCCGGTCCGATAGCGATGGGCCCGAGCATGCCTACGCGGCGGAATTCGAGCATCGCCGCCGCCATCTGCGCGCGATGGCGTTGCGCATCGGCAACGGCATCGTCGTCCTGGTGCTGCACGACCTCACCGAGATCCGACGCACCGAGCAGGCCCGCCGGGATTTCATGGCATCGATCAGTCACGAGTTCAAGACCCCGCTGACATCGATCCTGGGCTTCACCGACACCTTGTTGAGCGTCGACGACGACATCGATCCCGCGATGTCCAAGGACTTCATCGGTCGCATCGCGCGGCACGCGCAGCGGCTCTCGGGCCTGGTGCACGATGTCCTGACGCTCTCCCGCCTCGAGCAGGCGGCCTGGGAGGTCCGCCCGGAGCCCGTCGACCTCACCGCGCTATGCCACGCCATACTCGACGAGTACGAGCCGACCGCGCTGGTCAAGAACGTGCACCTGGTGTACCAGGGGCCCGAACGCCTGGAGATCGTCTCGGATCCCGAGCTCCTACGTCAGTTGCTGGGCAATCTCGTTTCCAATGCCGTGCGCTACAACCGCACCGACGGCACGGTGTGGCTGCGATTGGCCATCAGGTCCGGCGGGGTGGTGGCTACGATCGAGGATACCGGCGTCGGTATTCCCGAGGATCACCACCACCGCATCTTCGACCGCTTCCACCGGGTCGACGCCCATCGCAGCCGCCAGAGCGGAGGAACCGGCCTGGGCTTGGCGATCGTCAAGCAGCTGGTGGAGGTCCTGGGGGGCGACATCTCGTTCACCAGCGGCGCAGCGGGCAGCGCATTCACCGTGGATCTGCCCCAGGGCGCACAGACAGCCGCAACGCTTGGACCCGCGCCCACCTCGACGCCGGCATGACTCCGACCCTCCATGCCATCTGCCTGTTCGCTGGCGTCGCGTCGATGTCCTTCCTGTTCGCGAAGGTCGAGATCCATATCGAAGGCGACAAGGGTTGGGCAGCGTCGCTGCCGACGTGGCGCATCGAGAAGCATTGGCTGCTCGACCTCTTCTTCGGCGGCCGCACCCTCACCGGCTACCATGCCTGGATGCTGTCGTTCATGCTCGCCGCCTTCCATTTTCCCGCGCTCGTGCTTGGCGATTGGAGCTGGCGGTACGAGGCGCTGGTGATGGCGGCCTTCATCGTCTTCTGGATCCTCGAGGACCTGCTGTGGTTCCTCTTGAATCCCGCCTGGGGGTGGCGGCGGTTCGATCGCGTCAACGTCACGTGGCACCGGTACTGGCTGCTGTGGTTTCCCACCGACTATTGGATCTTCACGGTTGTCGCCGCCGGACTCGGCTGGTTCGCATTGCGCCCTGCCGGCTGAGCCGCGCCTGTCGCTCGGAAGCGCGATCCGGTCGCGTGCGGCTGCTCGCCCAGGGATCCCCTGCCTGAAAGCCACCTCCACAGCGTCGATGGATGTCCAGGGATACGGCGCTCCTGGCACACGCGCGATGATATCCGCTCCATCTTCGAACGGGCGGTGCGGCTCTTCGGTTCGCACACAGGCGATGGAATGGGCAGTTACTGCCAACGTGGTCAGGGTCGCCGCTAGACAGGGTCTCTGCGGCGAATGCTCCACCGCCGCTGGTTGCCGCACAGAGGATGAGCAGAACGTCCGTGGCTGATCAGAGACCCAACGATCTCCATCCCATCGACAGGTAGCGATCCTTGGGCGTGCCGATGGCCAGACTGCGATCGCGCAGCCAGCGCGCAGCCATCCGCAGGCGCGACCGCCGCAACGCGCTGTCCGATCCGACACCTCCGACCTCGGAGATCGCGGCGCGAGCGAGCGGGCTGATATCCCCTTCATAGACTCCGCAGGCCTGGAGGAGCAGTTCGAGCATGGAGATCTCGAGATCCTCGATGTCGCTGGCGATGATGGCTGGTTCCATGGCTCCTCCGTTGACCGCGAGTCTATGCCCACGCAACAACGTGTGATGAGGAGCCGATCAATGAGTGGTTCAGCTGCGAGGTGACATGGCAGCGGCGACCGCCTGGGCGAGTTCGCTCATGACGAACGGCTTGCGCACGATCGCGACCACGGACCTGCAATCCTCCAGAGCCTGCTCGGGCACCGATCCGGTCATGATGAGGATGGGTATCGTGGACCTGATCAGCCGCAGGGCGCGCATGCAGTCCCGCCCTCCGAGTTCCGGCATGACCAGGTCGAGCAGCACCAGGTCGATCTCGTCGCGATGCTTGCCCACATGGTCGATGGCCTGCCATCCGTCACTGCAGGCATGTACGCGATAGCCGAGGAAGACGAGCATGCGCGCAACCGTGGCGCGCACCTGATCGTCGTCGTCGACGACCACGATCGATCCGATCCCCGCCGGTGCGATCGCCGTCCTCGATCGCGATTGCCCGGCCTGGGCAGCTCCGGCGGAGAGCGGCAGGAAAAGACGGAACGAGGTCCCGAGACCGACGTCGCTGGTGAACTCGAGATGGCCCGAATGATTGCGAGCGCAGGTGTTGACGCAGGCGAGACCGAGCCCCGTCCCCTTTCCGGCCTCCTTGGTGGTGAAGAATGGCTCCAGGACCTGGCGCTTGACCTCATCGCTCATGCCGGTGCCGGTATCGGTCACCGATATCTCGACGAATTCCGAGCGCACGCCCACCCTCAGCCGGTGCGCTGCCCCCGCCTCGAGGCAGGTGTTCCGGGTCGAGAAGACCAGTCGGCCGCCATCTGGCATCGCGTCCCGGGCATTGATGCCGAGATTCAAGAGCGCGCGCTGGATCTCGCCCGCGTCGCCGTAGATCACCGCGGACTTCGCCTGCAGGGAACACACGACCTCGATGGCCGGTCCGATGGTGCGTTCGAGCATGTTCGCCACCTCGGTGACCACCGTGTCGACATTCACCCAGGTCGCGCTGTCGGATCCCTTGCGCGCGAATGACATCAGCTGCTGGACCAGATCGCGCGCGCGCTCGCAGGCGGTCATGATCGGGTCGGTATCGTTCGCCTGATCGCGGGTCGCCGTACGCACCAGCATCTGCATGCGACCGGAGATGACGGTCAGGAGGTTGTTGAAATCGTGGGCGACGCCGCTGGCGAGACGCCCGAGCGCCTCCATCTTCTGTGCCTGCGCAAGCTCCAGATCACGCGCCGCGAGGGCGTGCTGAGCGGTGCGCTGCTGATGCGCAACCAGGACGAGCTGGGCGTAGTCTGCGAAGGTCGCGCCGAGCCGTTCCTCGTCCGCAGTCCAGCGTCGAGCTGCCCCGAGGTGGGCGTGGCAGAACAATCCCGCCACCCGGCCATCGAGATAGATCGGGGCATCGAGCAGTGCGCCGATGCCCGCATCGCGCAGATAGATCGGCACCAGTTCGCGGGTCCGCTCGTCATGAAGAGCGTCGGCGATGGAGAGGATGCGGTGGTCAGATAGGGCGATGCAGTAAGCGGGACAGGCGTCCGCAGGGACCTCGATGCCGTTCGCGTGGGTGCCCGCGGCCTGGTCGAAGAGATCCAGGCAGACCAGGCGCTTCGGATCCTCACGCAGCATCCACACGCTGGTTCGGCCGACTCCGAGCGTTTCCGCCGCCGCTTCCGTGAGCGGTCGCAGTGAGCGTTCGAGGTCCTGGTGGGATCCCAGGTCGAGGCGCGCCAAGCGCAGCAGGACATCATAGACTTCGCTGCGTTCGGCGGTGACGGCCGGCGCCGGCGGGTGCCGGCGGATCACCTGCCCAAGCGAATGTTCGAGCGAGAAGCGGGTCAACCGCGAGAGCGGGATGCACGACGCGCAGGTCATGGCGGACCGATGCGCGCTCTCGAGCAGCGTGACCACGATGGATCGCCGTTCGATGCGCGCCCGCGCAGCGGAAGGCAGCCCATCGAGCAGGGCGAGCGACGATTCCTCGAACAGATAGGCATCGAAGGTACGAGTGGCAAGCCAATGCGCGGCGACCTGCATGTCTGTTGGCAGTTCGACCGCGAAATCGGACATGCCGGTGCCCTGCATCAGCGGAACCATCAGGGTCGGCAGGATCTGGTTCGCCGCGACCACGAGCAGGCGTCGGCTGGGAGCCACGGTGCCTCTGTGGGATTCCACCCGCTCGCTGACGCGTTCGACCTCGACCGGGGTGAGGTCTGACACGGCGCCCGATCCCGATGACCTGAAACGGTTCGTGGTCATGGCCTTCCGATCAGCGCCGCACGGCGAACGCGCCGAGGTCGTCCCAGACCGCTCCGCGCAGGTAGAGGGATTTGTGCACCTCCGAACGCACCAGTTCACGGTCCGCCTGGGTCTTGATCTTCATCGCCAGCAGCAGATTGCTGTCGTCGTTGTGGCCCTGATCGAGTTGGCCGTGGCGCTCGAAGAAGGTCATGTCGAGATTCGCGAAGGCGATGCGCGCTCCCTGGGAGAGGTAGGGGAAATTGTTGGGAATGGTCAGCTCTCCGCCGATGCCGAGCCAGGCGAGCCCGCCGATGAAGGAGCGCTTCACCGCCTGCAACAGCCCATCGTTGAGCAGCTCGATCGAGGTCAGGGTCTCCGTACGGTCGATCTCCTCCATCGAGATGCCCATCGATGCGAGGAACTTGAGGTAGAGCATGTAGTGGGTGCCCAGCAGCGCGCCCTTGCCCATCTCCTCGTTGAGGTTGTCGAACAGCACCACGCGATCGCGGATGTCCGGTGCCATGCCCAGGAGATGTCCGAGGCACGAGGTGAAGACCTTGATGTGCTTGGAGAACTGGATGAAGGCGATGCGCACCCCGCGCTCGGCGTAGACCCCCTTGGACAACCGGATCAGGAACGGATGGTCGAACACCGACAGACGGCGGACCTCCTCTTCCAACGTGCGCAGGAAATGCTGATTGAGGATGACATCAGGATCCCGCAGCTCGGCGCGGTTATAAGGCAGGGATACGCTTTCCATGAGTGTTCCTTGGCTGCGAGCGGACGTGGTCCCGGGAAGTTGGAACATCTGCACGGATGTGAGGTGAGGATGAAGGTGCGGTGAAGAACGCCCATGCCACATGGGCCGGTACTCTGAGCCTCCCCAGGCCGCCTGGCCTCATCGAGCGACGTATTGCTTCAGCAGGGACCTCGCAGCCAGGACGCAGACGTCGGCATCGCTATGGCTGTGCCGTACGCAGATCGCACAGCGATAGACCGCGACGCGGGCGCTGGACGACAGATGATCGAATGGATCGGCCCTCCGGGCCGCCGATACCAGTTCATCGGCGATGCGCTTGATGACGATCGCGCGGTCATCGGCAGGATCCCGGATCATGGCTGCCCCCGTCTGGTTATCACGACAGCCCTCCCCATCGGTCAGTTACCCATCCATGGGGCCACGAAACGTTCGAGCAGCCCGCTCACCAGTGGGGCAATCGCAAGCACGGTCCCGCATGCCAACCAGGTCTTTAGACGCATGGGTCACGGGGCCCGGGGAAGCAGCTGGGGAGGTTCGAGACAGCTCCGTATTGGTGGTCTGTTTCGCTGATGGCTGCCTGCAGGGCGGCGATATCCACCACTTTGCGCTCGTTCATGGCCATGAAACACTCCCTCGAGACGGAATGCTAGATCCCTTGAACAAAGATCTGATGAAGGATCCGGACAGGATCCGCGGGGTGGGCTTCAGCGCTCGCCGAGCACCCAGCGCACCGGGTACCGTGCCACCGGAACGAACCGATCCAGCAACCGATTGGCGGCCGGCAGCAACACGAGCTCGGCCATCCCCAGGACCGATCCCGCAACCCGAACGTTTCGCGTCGTCACGGGGCCTGGATCGAGGACGACCTCGACCCCTCTGGCATCCCAGGTCGCTCGAGCTGATGACAACGTTCATGCAGCCGCTGGGCAGCTCCGAGATAGAGCCGGTACATCATCGGTGAGGAGGCATCCATGCTGCGTTTCGCAGAAGCGAAGAGCTCCGCGATCGCCGCCTGATGCGAATCGATGTCGTGCTGTCTTTTCCAATGGTCCTTCCGCATGGCCTTCTCCTTCCTGGACCGATGGTACCCATCATCAGCGAAGAAATCATGAAGGTTCGGTGGAGATGATCGTGCTCCGCGCCCGGCCTGCCCCCTTCGGTGGCTCGACCGGACAGGTCCGACACAGCTGCGAGCGTGCAACCGCGATGATTTCAATGGACGCTGTTCGTCCCGGACGGCTCAGGATCAGGGCATGACGTGGAACGAGGACTGCCCGGTCTGCAGCGCGCATATCGACGGCGAGATGCCTCCCCTCGAGATCCGGCTGCGTGGCGATACCGCATGGATCCGCACGTGCGGAGCCGGGTGCGCGACGACGCTCTCTGCCGACCCCTCGCGTTACATACCCGATCAGGGTGCCCGCATGTCGCGCTGGCGCCTGCGTACAGCGGCCACTGGCGGACGGACCATGGTCGGACGGTGACCGGTCACCGGAATCCCTAGCGCTCGCCCAGGACGCGCCGCCGGAGCAGGTGCAGCGCCAGCGGTGCGCAGACCCCGAGCAGCGCCCCGGTGGTAGCCAACAGCCCGACGAGATTCGCCCCCGGATGACCCAGCACGAGCAGCGAACGGAAGGTCTCCGCGACGTGGTGCACCGGATTGCAGGCCACGATCGCGATGATCACCGGATGCTCGCTGGTCATCGGGAAGTAGGTGTCGCTGATGACCGCGACCGGGATCCCGACGAGGAACGCCGGCAGATTCATGTGGTCGATCGATGGCACGATCGCGGTGAAGACCAGGGCCAAGGATGCGAACGCGCATCCGGCGAGGAATGCCAGGGGCGGTATCAGTGCCGCGGCGGTCCAGGTGAGGGTGAGGATTCCGAAGCAGTGGCAGACCAGCAGCACGACGGTGACGATCGTCGCGAACAATGCGCCGAGCAGTCCCGCCCACAGGATCTCGCCCCACAGCACGTGCTCGAGTTCGACCTGCGTGGTCAGCAGACCATCCCAGGTCTTCTGGTAATGCATGCGCACATAGGCGGCATACAGCCCCTGGAAATACGGGGTGGTGAACGTGGTATAGGCGACCAGTCCGGGTGCGATGTAGACGATGTACGGCAGCTGCTCACCCCGCCACGGGACGCCAGCCACGTAACCGCCGAGACCGAAGCCGAACGCGAGGAGGAATACCACCGGTTCGAGGGCCGGCGGCAGCAGTCCGATGTGCCAGGTACGGAAATAGACGCGCGCGTTTCGTCGCACCACCGCCCACGAACGCCAATCAAGAGCAGCGGGCAGCCTCATCGCCGCACCGCCAGGCGCATGAACAGGTCATCCAGGTCGGGCTCACGGACGGTGAAGCGCAGATCGGGAAAGGCGGCGGTGAACTCACCGAGTTGAGCGCCACGCAGCGGAATGTGCAGTTGGCCGAGCACCGCCGCAGGGAGCGCGATCCCGCGCGACGCCAGCCACCCGTGGAACGCGGCGGCGTCCACAGCATCGGCGTGCACGACGACCACATGCTCGCCGATCTGCTCGTCTATCACCTCGCGCGGGCTTCCTTCGGTCACCCGACGGCCGCGGTCGAGCACCACCAGCCGGTCGCTCAGCCGCTCGGCCTCGTCCATGTAGTGCGTGGTGAGGATTATCGCCAAGCCCTGGGTCCGCAGCTGGTCGACCAGACGCCAGACGTCGACACGCGCCTGCGGATCGAGACCCGTGGTCGGCTCATCGAGGAAGAGCACGCTCGGTCCATGCACCACCGCGCGCGCGATCATCAGGCGGCGGCGGAAGCCCCCCGACAACGTCACCGGGCGCTGCGCTGCGAACGGCGTGAGTCCGACCTCGTCCATCAACCCGGCGATGCGGGCGGCCAGGTCAGGGACGCGCGGCCGGAAATATCCGGCATAGATCGCGAGATTTTGCGCGACCGAGAACTCCTCATCGAGGGTGTCGTCCTGGGTGCAGACCCCGATCGTCCGTTTGATCGCTTCCCGATCTTGGACGAAATCCCGACCGTGATAGCGGATGGCGCCGGAATCGGGGGACAGGAATCCGTAGAGCATGCGCAGGGTCGTGGTCTTGCCCGCGCCATTGGGGCCCAGCAGACCGACGACCGTGCCCGCCGCGCACACGACGTCGACGGCATCGACCACCAATCGGCCGCCCAACCGCTTGGTCAATCCGATCGCTTCGAGCGCGGGTGGTCGGGCCGAGTCGGACATGCGCACACGGTAGCGTGCGTGTTGTCAGGTCCAGGTCGTATGCGCTCGCTCCACTGGTGGCTCGATCAGCAGTGGACGGACCGACACGGAGTGTGGCGTCGACGACTGCTGGTTCGATCAGCACGGCGACGAGGCGACGAACGACCTGGCTGGAGAGTTCCTCCGGCCTGCTTACTTCCGCCCGGCCGCCTTTGCCGCGGCCGCGTCCAGGCACAGGACCAAGGAACGGGTCACGACCACCAATCCGGGTCCATCCTTCCAGGAACGTAGGCGTTCCGGCTGGAAGCCGGTCTTGGCCGCATCCCATTCGAGCGACGGTCCATTGGGAACCGCATAGCGCCAGCGATCGACCTGCCAGGGTCCTGGCGGCAACGCTTCGGTCGGCGAGGACGGAGGTTCGGAAACCGTGGTGGCCGTCGCGGTGACGATCGCCGAGCAGGGATTGAGGCTATCATCCACCGTCATCAGGTCGTCCTTCCCTGCCGAGCGGCCGAAACCGCTTCCGCGAACCGGTTCGGCGATCTCGGTGAACTCGCCACGCTTGCGTCCGGACACGCAGAGCCGTCCATCGAGACCGAGGATGATCAGAGACTTCCCCGTGGTCCATGCATCTCGCGCCGACAACCGACGGGTGATGCTCGGATCCCTCGGACCGCTCTTGGGAAAGACCCGCGCGTGCTGGTGGAAATAGCCTCCCAGCGGCCATTCGATCCAGGGACACGGATGCTCCTTCAATGGGCCGCGCTGGGCGATGCGGCCATCATCGCCGAAGCGCATCCATTCACGCGCATTCGAGGCGTAGAGCCCGTCATGGTGCGGATCGACGCTCCAGATCACATGGCCTGGCGGCATCTCGAGCGGCACCGACGAGCGCGCCAGAGGGTCGACGGACAATCGCAACAGACGCGCGGGCGGGGCCTGTCTGACCGCATAACCTCGATCCAAGACCAGGACATCGCCGGAACTGGCCCCCACCACCGCACCAGCATCATCGATCAGCGTGATGGCGTCGTTCTCGAATGCGACGTTGGCCCCACGTCGGTTCCATGCCACCCAGTTCACCGCCTGGTCGAAGGTCGCGATCGGCGATTCGGTCGGCACCTCGCCGTCGAGATCGATGCGCGAGACGTCCCGATCGCTCCATCGGCCGAGCGATGCCGGTCGATTCGGCAGACGGATTCCGGAATCAAGCCCCCGGTACGTGCGCTCGGCGGCCCCGAGCGATCCGATGGCGATATCTTCCCAGGAGAAGACCAGCGTCGATTTCGGTTGCCATCCCGCCACGCCCGAACTCGGAGCATTTCCGGCGATCGCGATCGCGAGCCACCTGCCGACCGAGTGCACCTTGGATTCCGCACCGATGTTCGCCGGCCACCCGGTGTTCACGAGGTCGCCGTTGCGCCCAATCACCAGCAGTTCGCCAGTCGTCGCGACCGCAGCCAGGAATCCGTGCGAACACGCAGGAACACCGACCGCGGTGCGCCGGTCCCGGAGCACCAGTGTACGCTTTCCCTGTTCCCCTGGTTCGGTGACCACCCAGGAGCCTCCTGGTCCGACCGCCTCGACGCGGTTCAGATCGGCCATCGTGCGGCTCCCCTGTGCGGTGACGACCACGACCCCATCATCCCTGGGCCCATCGCTGAATCCGACCGCCACTGCGGATCCATCGTCAGCGACTGCCACATTCCCGGCACGACCGCGTGCGAGCGGAAATCCACCCGAGAAGTCCACTGCGGTCCCAGTTGCCGTCGCAACGACGCGGATACGCCAGGTCTGCGGACGATTGTCCTTGGTCTCATCGGGATCGAGCGCGGCGACGAAGCCGCCATCAGGAGATATCGCCGAATTATTCGCCATGAATCCGAAGCGGATCGAGGGCGCCAGCGGATACCCTTCGGGGGCGAAGCGGTGGACGCCGGCCCCGGTCACGACGATGACCTCGCGGCCGGTATCGTACAGCTTCTCGATCGTGTGCGGGCAGGCGAAGATCGGATCGCCCAGGATCTCGACCCCGGCCCAACTGGGTGGAGGCCGCACGTCGAGCCCCTTGGATTTCGCGTAGGCGCTTATCTGGAGTGCCGACCACACGTCGTTGGCCTGCAGACACCGCGATTGGATCTGTCGCAGGTCCTTGACCGACGGACCGACGGGTGCCGCCTCGCCAGCACTCAAGACCAGGGAAAATGCCAACAGGCTCAGCCAACGCATGTTTCTGATCACGTTGAGATGATGAGACACGGCTAACTAAGTAAATAGTTTTAAACGCTCCCGGGCTCCCGCTGCGAGCGGTTGTGTGGTATGCTTCCGGGTCGCCTTGCGGAGGTTGCATGGAAAAATCGCCAACGACTCGGCGGATCAAAGCCAACGATCAGGATCTGGTCATGGTGCGACTGCGCGAGCAGGCGACGCAGATAGCCAGCGAGATCAAAGCGATGTCGGCGCTGCCGGTGAACGCAGAACGCACGGCTCTGCGCGTCGCGCTGGAGAGCAAGCTCTCGGTCATCCGCCGCGAGATGATGAATGCGATGAGCAAGACCAACAAATTGGCGTGAAATCCTGCGGATCCGCGTGCACGGCGATCCATCCCGCGCGCACGGATGCCCTGATAACGACGAGGATCCTGCTCATTACCGCTTGGAATCCAGGGGGGCGCGGTACATATATCGTGCGCTTCATTCCCCTCGCGGTGAGTACCCGCTCGGTGTCCATGAGCGTCCAAATGGTCGGTCCACCGCCCTTTCCCATGCGAGGACGTCATGTCGCTGAATCAGAAGAAGAGCCAAGGCATCATCTACCCGAGCATCGACGGGTTGGTGGGGATGATCCAGGCGGCGAAGAACGATCCCGCCGATGAGGAGACCGCGCGCCTGCGCGAGATGTGCCGGCACAAGCTGCGCGCCTACAAAGTCGACGAGTACCTCAAGCGCTACACGACCACGGAAGAACAAGTGGCCGCCCGCGCACGGTGGGAGCTGGTGCACGAGTTCGCGCATCCGCAGGGTCGCGGCTGATCCGGTTCCAGGATCTCCGTTCGTCGCTCATCCACTTAGCTCCAGTTACCGCTTCGACAACGCCACCACGCGCCACTGCGCGAAGCGCTCCGTCGTCGGGTCTACCTCCACGCTGCGCTGCCACAGCGGAAGCGCGAGATAGGCGCGGTAATCTGCCAGGGCCTCGGTTCCACGCCCCGACAGTTCCTGACGGATCGCCCGGCAGATCAGCAGTTCGGCCCGTGCATGGAGCCCGTACGGCTGCGCGAGGAAGGCCGCCTCGTCGATGACGTCCGCGAGGTACGAGGCGCAATACCAGGGATGTTGCTCGTACACGTACCTGCAGCGCGAACGGGTATCCGCGCATGCGCGCGCCATCGCGCCGCGATCGCCGGAGAGTTCGCGCAGGAATGGCACAATCACGTAGTTGTTGAGCGTGAACCCTTCGCTCTGATGGAATTCGCAGCCGTCTGGAACAGCGAACATGTCTAAGGCGCGGGCCACGTCGCCCCCGATATACGCGTCCAGTCCAGCCGCGTCTCGGACCATCCCACCCCATGCCGCGCATCCCGTCCCAGATGCGGAAAGCGGCATCGGGATCCTTCGCCAGGTAATCGCACAACCCCTGCTTGAAGCGCGCTTCGTTGCCGATGGGTGCGAGCGGATGGGAGACCGCGACCCTGGCGTACTGCGCCGAAGCGGCGAGATAATCCTGCTTCAACAGGAAAGCGTCGCCGACCGCCGTCGCCGGCACCTTCTGGGCGATTCCCCGCGAGAACACCCGCACCTGATCGAAGGCGTGACCGCGCTGGTAGGAGTACAGCATCAGGTAGCCGCCCGAGAACGGGAACGGGTCGTCGTACGAGCAAATGACCCTACCGTCGACGTACAAGCTGATGCGCCGTCCGACGATCTCCGCGCGCAGCCGGTAACGCGTGCCCACGACGGGAACGACCTCGCTATAGGACAGATGGGACACTCCCGGACCGCAGATCGCGGAATACGCTCCGCCCGAGGCCCCGAACTGCAGCTTGTAGATGTTGGGGTCATGCTCGACCGACACGGTCTTCAATGTCGGTCGAGGTCCCGCGCCCAGAAGATCGACAAGTCTCCCAGGTGAGAGCCGTCGAGGATCTCGGCATCGAGTTCGACGGCGCAGTCTCCTTCGAATCGCTGCCGGTAGATGAGCAGGGAGTCTTTCGGACTGGTGGAGACGGCCCGGCCGTCGCGGAATTCGAACGAGCCGTAATGGTCCTTCCAGCGCGTCGACCAGGCCGCGTCATCGAATCCTTCGGTCATCACCGGCTGTCCCCAGGTGGCGATCTCCTTGATCTTCTCGCCATAGAGTGCCCCGAGCAGGGCCAGGTCGACTGTGGAGGCCACCGCGCCGGTCTACACCGCCCGCTGGTTGCGGCGGTACCAGCGCACCAGCTTCTCGGCGATGGAATAACGGTGAGCAGAGGCCGCCAGCCCTGCCTGGTAGCGTTCGAGATCCTCGACCATCGCCTCGACGCTGGCGTAGCGTCGAGCCGGATCCGCGGCGAGCGCCTTCAAGGCCAGATCGATGAGCGCGGATGGAACGCGTTGGCGCTCCGCGTCCGTGGGCGGGTCGACCTCTCCTGCGCGTTTCCTGCGCCAGAATTCATCGGGGTCGTCGTGCCACATCGGAGGGCGCAACAGCAGGGCGTGGAACAGGGTCGCTCCCAGGCAGTAGACGTCCGAAAGGACGTCGGCCCGTTCGAGCCGGGCCTGCTCCGGGCTCATGTACAGCGGAGTCCCGTACAGCTTGATCCCGGCGGCGCCGATGCGGAAGGCGCTGCCCCAGTCGACCAGCAGGATCTCGCCGAAATCACCGAGCATGATGTTGTCCGGCTTCACGTCCTGGTGGACGATTCCCCGGTGGTGGGCATAGGCGAGCGCATGTCCGAGGCTGAGGAAGATCGACACCACCTGATTGAGCGACGCGATGCCCTCCGCGCGGGCCTCGGGGGTCGAGAGCGCGATCACCTCGCCCAACGACCGGCCATCGATCTTCTTCATGGTGAAGTAGAGATGGCCGCTGTCGTTGACCTCGATCTCGTGGATCGGGAGAACGTTGGGGTGCTCGAGCGATGCGGTGATCTGCGCTTCGTCGATGAAGCGGTCGATGTCGTCCGATCCAGGAGATTGCGGCGCCTTCAGGAACTTGACGGCGATCTCGCGGGCGAGGTTGCGATCGGCGACCGAATAGACCTGGCCATTGGCACCGGCGGCCATTGGCACCGGCGCCGAGCATGCGCCGGACTTCGAAGCGTTCGGCGATCGGGCGAGCCGTCACCAGGCCGTGCTCCTGCAGACGCCTGGTGATGCTGACGCCACGAAGGCTATGCCCGGCATGATCGTCCGCTTGCTGGGCACGATCGGTCGCTGCGGTCTGCGCGGCATGCTCGCGGGCACCGGACGGGGAGAATGACCCGCTCGGAAGCGTCCGGGAGAGATCAGAGGTCCCAGGCGTCGAAGCGTCAGATCCGGTTGTCACCGCAGGAAGGATACCGATGATCGATGAGCTGTCCAACCGGTGCGTGTGTCAACCCAGGTGATCGGGCGGGCTGCCGAGACGTGGCGCCCGATCCTTCCTGCGCCATCATCGAAGACATGCGAACACGAAAAGCCGTCATCACCGCTGCGATCGCTCTCGCCTGGATGCTCTGCGCCAGCTGCAATGGGCCGCGGCCGCCCGGGCCTGGCCACCTGGTCCCCTCTCCGGGACACATCAAGCACCTCAAATAGTCCACTGTCGCGTACGGAATGCGCCGTTTCTATTGGCTCATCGCGGTGCTGCGCACGCGGAAACGAGCCGCGAAGGTCGCGAGGGTGAACGGAGATCCGGCGATTGCGGCTCCGTCGCGCACCAGATACATCCGATCGACGAAGCTGCTCAGGCTGAACGCCGGTACGGTGGGCGCGAAGTCCCAACGCCACGACAGTTGCGCGAAGCGGTCGAGGACGACGTCGTGGCCATCGATGGTATGATGCCAATGCGCATAGCCCTGCGCCGGGCTGGCGGCGTCGATGCCCAGAGCGTCTCCGGATATGATGATATCGACCTGCCGATGATTGATCGTCGGCGAGGTGCTGACGCGCGTCACCACCGTGCGCACCTGGCGCATTCCCCACACCGTCACGGCGACCGGCACTCCACCGGGGGAGGACGCGCTGATCGCGAACGGAGTCGCAAGCGGGATGGTCGTGATCCCATCGAGATCGAGGGTCCAATTGTCGGCGGACCCTGCGTAGGAATAATTCGAATTCAAATCGTGGACGAGGGTGCCCGAAGCGATGGTCGCGATCACCCCGGAGGTCGGATCGACGTAGCGCACCGGGCCGGCATCGAAGGCGATGGTCACGGTCGAGGTGCCCATCTGGTTGCTCGCCAGCGGCCAGCTGCTCACCACGGCTCCGGTCGAGGAGACATGGAACTGGCCGGTCGAGTTCGGATACAGGATGTTGCCGCCGACATCGGTCAGCGTGGCGAAATCGACGAGGTAGGCAGTGCCAGGCGTGATGGCGCGCAGGTCGAGGCCCTTGGTCGAAGCTCCCGTGGTGCCGGTGACGGTGGTCGTCTGCAGCAGCAGTTCGTTCGCTGCGCCCACCGTCTGATTGAGGAGCGTGTCGGCAGCTGAAACACGTTGGATCTCGGCGGTGAGCGGATCCACCACGATCGAGTTCGATCCGCCGCTCGAGCCGCAACCGGCGGTCATGAGCGCGCACCAGGCGACACAGGAGAGGGCGATCGCGATTCTCGGCATGTCCATCCTCGTGACGCACACCGTAAGTTTCCACAGGCCGAAGGAAGCCCCACTCGTGGAGTGGCTGGGAAGCCTACGAGCACGGAGTGCTCGCACCGTCCCCGAAACGCCTCGAAACGGCTTGCTTCGGGCCCGCGATCGCTTGACCTGCGCAGTCCCACTGGAGTTTCCGATGCCGCGTCTCGTCAACACCGTCCACGGCATCCTCCGCATCCGCCGCATCCGTATCATCCGCATCGCGCTCGGCCTGCTGCTCGCGGTCTCTGCGTCCTCGGTCGAAGGCGACGATGGTTGGAAGCGATCCGGCGGAGAGACGCTCTCTTTGGACAAGGCGCCTCACGCGGTCCAGGAGCGGGTCGCGAAGGAATCCAAGGGCGGAGAGATGACCGGCTTCGCCAAGGTCATCGAGGACAAGAAGACGGTGTACATCGTCGATATCCTGATGAATGGCAAGACCTCCAAGCTCACCATCAGCGAAGGCGGCAAGCTCATCAAGAGCGAGGAGGTGGGCAAGAAGGACGGCGTTGACGGCAAGGCGGGCAAGCTCGGCGGCGGAAAGCGCTGAGGCCCCCTCGGTGAGGCCCCCTCGGTGAGGCGATGCGAATCAGCTGGTCGGGGGGCGCGCCCGTGCTGATCGCTTCGCCCGTGCCGGCGGCCCGGCGCTGCGGAAGGACCGCGGGGTGCATCCGACGACTCGGGTGAAGAGTCGTGAGAAATAATTGGCATCGTCCACGCCGACTCTTTTCGCGATGTCCGCGATCGCGAGATCGCTGGATGAGAGCAACTCGCGTGCCGCATCCATGCGCCGTCGGATCAGGTGCTGCGCAACCGACATACCGAACAGGGCGCGAAAGCTGCGCTGGAGCGTGCTGCGCGAGACCCCGCCGATGGCGCACAGCCGATCGATCGCGACCGGGCGGTGCAGGTGCGAATCGATGTGGGACAGCACGCCCCCGAGCCTGACCGCCGTTCGCGCGGCCGGATCCTGTTGCGTAGCGTAGAGGCGAGCCAAGCGAATCAGGATCTGCAGCAGCCACGCGGCGGCGGACTGCTCCCAGCCCGCCGCCCGCTCGCGTAGTTCGCGATGCAGCTCGTCGACGACTCCTTCGAGCCAGGAGAGCCGGCGCTCGTCCACCCGCAGATGCCCGGCGAAATCCTGGTGCCGGCGCAGCCGCGGCTCGACGCTGAAGAGCGCGTGGTAGCCCGGCAGCGCCGCCAGCCGGCGCACGGGCAGTTCGAGCCGGCTCGGGTCGTAGACGACGTTGATCAGGCGCAGCGACTCCGTGGCTCCATAGCCGTGCGCCATATCCACGGGCACCACGAACACGTCGCCCCGCGCCAGCGGATAGCGCCCGTCCCGCGTGAGGTGGAGGCCGGCGCCGCCGGTGACGATGACCAGTTCGAGGTTGTCGTGGCGGTGGAGTGCGAGGTCGTCCTGCGGCAGCATCCGGCCCACGCCGATGGGGAAGGAGCCGGCAGCGATGAGGTTGTTGGTGCCGACCATGACCCGTTCGTGCTATTTCGTCGCGATCGGTGGCGCCAAAGTCAAGGCCGCCGGCGTACGCTCGGGGCATCGGAGCCCACCATGTCCTCGCTGACCCCGACCGCCCTGCGCTGCGAATACCTGGTCGACCCGCTGGCCATCGAACGTCCCGACCCGCGCCTGAGCTGGATCTCCACTCTGGCGGAAGCATCCACGCGCGATGCCCGTCAGACCGCCTACCGCATCGTCGCGGCCGCAAACGAACCGGACCTCATCGCCGGACGCGCGCTGCTGTGGGATTCCGGCCGGGTCCCCTCCAGCGCATCCGAGCACATCCACTACGCCGGCTCCGAGCTCGCGAGCTTCCAGCGCGTGTGCTGGCGCGTCCAGGTCTGGGACGAGGCGGGCCAGCCCACGGCCTGGAGTCCCACCGCGCAGTGGGCCATGGGCATCCGCGCGCGCGCCGAGTGGCAGGCGCGATGGATCCACAGCCCCCTAACGCCGCAGGGTACCAATGCGCCGTACTTCCGCCGATCGTTCCGCCTCGACAGGCCCGTGCAGGAAGCGCGGCTCTACGCCACCGCCAAGGGCATCTATCTGGGCTGGCTCAATGGTAAGCCGGTGAGCGACGAGCAGTTCGCTCCGGGATGGACCGACTACAAGCAGCGCATCCTCTACCGCTGCTACGACGTCACCGCGCTGCTCGATCCAGCGCCTGGTATCGAGCAGGTGCTCGCTGCGCAGCTCAACGATGGCTGGTACAAGGGACCGATCGGCTGGGAGGGCCTGGCCAGCCGCTGGGGAGGATTGATCGAACTGCTCATGATCCTGCGCGTCGTCCATACCGATGGTTCGGTGACGATCATCGCCAGCGATGAGAACTGGAAGACCACGAACAGCCCGATCCTGGCCTCCACCTTCCTCCGCGGCGAGACCCACGACGCCGGGCTGGAATCGCCGGGATGGGATCGTGCGGGATTCGCAGACGGCGCCTGGCACCGCGCGAACGTCCGTTCCCTGGGCGAAGCGCCCGCGCTCGAAGCGCACCGCGGACCGCCCGTACGCCGGCTCGAGGAGCTGCGTCCGATCGACCGCTGGCAACAGCGGCCGGGGGTGTGGATCTACGACCTCGGCCAGAATGTCGCGGGCCGCGTGCGCATACGCATCACCGCGCCGGCCGGCACCACCGTGCGCATCCGCCACGGCGAGATGGTGACCCCCGCGAGAGACCTCTACGTCGACAACCTGCGCAGCGCACTGAGCACGGACCTCTACACCGCGAGGGGCGACGCGGAGGAGGTGTGGGAGCCGCGCTTCACCTTCCATGGATTCCAATACGTGGAGATCACCGGCTGGCCCGGCGATCCCGGCGCGGATGCCGTCACCGGCATCGTCATGGGCAGCGACTGCCCGCCGGCGGGCAGCTTCTCGTGTTCGCATCAACTGGTGAACCAGCTCTACGCCAACATCGTGCGCACCCAGCGCGCGAACTACTTCGAGGTCCCCACCGATTGTCCGCAGCGCGATGAGCGCATGGGATGGACAGGCGACGCCCAGGCCTACATCCGCACCGCGGTCTGCACCTACGACATCGCCGCCTTCTTCACCAAGTGGCTGCAGGACCTGCGCGATAGCCAGAGCCCCGAAGGCTGCTTCCCCAATGTGGCGCCGGCCATTCCGGGACTGGGCGAATGGATGGCCAAGGGCGATGCGGCGTGGGGCGATGCCGGCACCATCTGCCCGCTGACCCTGTGGCGCGTGTATGGTGATCGCGACCAGCTCGCCGCGATGTACCCGGCGATGGTCCGCTGGGTGGATTACCTGCACCGCACCGCGGTCCAGGATCTGCACGTGCGCTACCACCGCGATGGGCTGACCGTCTTCGGCGACTGGCTGCAGGTGGACTGCTGGACGCCCCCCGAAGTGATCATGACCGCGTTCTTCCACCACAGCACGCGATTGCTCGCCGATGCCGCAGAGATCCTGGGCAAGACCGCGGACGCGACCCGCTACCGCGAGCTGCAGGCCAAGATCAAGCTGGCTTTCATCCGCGAATTCGTCCGTCCGGACGGCAGGGTCATCGGCAAGCGGTCCGAGCAGGAGACGCAGACCAACTACCTGCTCGCGCTGCATTTCGACCTGCTGCCCGACCAGCTGCGCGCGCCGGCGTTCGAGCGCCTGCTCGCTTGCCTCGCCGAGCGCGACTGGCACCTGTCCACCGGATTCGTCGGGCTACCGTACCTGATGCCGGTGCTCAGCGCGATGGGTCGCACGGATGTCGCCTACCGCCTGCTCACCACCACCACCTATCCGTCGTGGCTGTATCCCATCACCCAGGGTGCGACCACCATCTGGGAACGCTGGAACGGTTGGAAGAAGGAGGAGGGCCCCGCGGATCCGAGCATGAACTCCTACAGCCACTACGCCTACGGTGCCGTCGGCGAGTGGTTGTTCACCGACCTCGCCGGCATCGACGTGCTCGAACCAGGATTCACGACCATCCGCGTGCGACCGCGCCTGGGCGGCGGCTTCACGCACGCGGAAGCCACCCACGACTGCCAGCGCGGACGCATCCGCAGCGCCTGGCGCATCAGTGGGGATCTCGTGCACCTCGAGGTGACGATCCCGCCAAACACCAGCGCGCGGGTATCGGTGCCCACGACCGAGGCCTCGTCGCTGCGCGAGAGCGGTGCCTCCTGGAAACGTGAAGTCGACCGCAGCGACCCGGCCTACGCGACGGTCACGGTCGGAAGCGGCACCTACGCCTTCACCGCGGCCTATCGGGCGGCTGCGGCTGGGGCACGGGGGTGACGCCTCCGGCCGTCCCGTTCGACTTGAGGAGGAAGCGGTGGGCGGTCGAAGGCCGCCTGCCCATGATGCTGCCCCATGGGCACGCCCGACGATACATCCCGCGGATCCGGCGAGGGCGACGGTCCGCGCGTCCCGCACCGAGTATGGGGGGATTTTGAGCTGCACGAGCTCCTCGGGCGCGGGGGCATGGGCGCGGTGTACCGCGGTCGGCAGATCAGCCTCAATCGTCCGGTGGCGATCAAGGTCCTGGGCAAGGACCTCGCCGACAAGGCGCGCTTCCGCAAGCGCTTCCTGCGTGAAGCCCGCGCGGTCGCGCAGGTGAACTCGCCGCACGTGGTGCAGATCCACTTCGCCGGGGTGCACGAAGCCCACCACTACTACGTCATGGAGCTGGTCGAGGGCGTGGATCTGGCGCGCAAGATGGCCTCGGGCCTGCGTCTGACCCTGCCCGCCGCCTTCGATCTGATGCTGCAGGCGACCCGCGGCCTGGTCGCAGCGTCGCGTCTGGGGATCGTGCACCGAGACATCAAGCCCAGCAACATGCTGATCACCGGCGACGGCGTGCTGAAGCTCAGCGACTTCGGCATCGCCAAGCTGGTGAACGAGGAACGCGTCACGGGCGAGACCGAGACCGGACTGCTGGGCAGCGCGGCGATCCTCGGGACCCCGACCTACCTCAGCCCCGAGCTCGCCACCGGCGCGCCCTGCGACCATCGGGCCGACATCTATTCGCTCGGCATCGTCTTCTACGAGCTGCTCACCGGCGTGCTGCCGTTCACCGGCAGCAACGCTGCCGCCATCGCCTATCAGCACGCTCACCAGGCGCCGCGCGCTCCGCGTACCATCGAGCCGACGCTGCATCCGGATCTCAACGCGTTGGTGATGCGCTGCCTGGCGAAGAAGCCGTCGGACCGGTTCGACACTGCTCAAGATCTGCTGACCGCGCTCGAGGATCTGCTGCTGGATCACCGCATCACCGCGAACCCGACCGCCCTGCGCATCCCGGCATGGACGAAGCCGGCTGCCATCGCTGCGGCGGCGCTGTTCGCTGCCGCAGGACTGGCATGGGTCGGTGCGTCGCTGATCGACCAACGGCCGCGGTCGACACCGTCGGCCGGTGCGACCGAGATCGCGACCGACTCGCCCCTGACCCTCGAGCGGGCGATGCCGGTTGCTGCAGCCACGCCCCGCGCGCCTGCTCCCAAGCCTATCTCCCCCAGCGACCCCAGCGACCTGACCTTGACCGTCGGAGGCTTCGCCAGCGGATACGCGCGTCCGGAACCCGAGCCGGCTGCGATCGTCGTCGATGCCCCTCCCCTCGCCCCGGCCTCCGACCCGACCTCCGAGCAGCCCCGATCAGTCCCCGCGGCTGCACCGCCGATCGTTGCGAGCCAGGCCAAGCCGGTCGAAGACGGTGGCCACACGGAAGCCGCTCTCGCGCCACAGCCCGTTCTCGCGCCACCGACCGATGATGTCGCGATGGTGCCACCAGCGACGGCCCCGATTCCGGTGAGCGCATCGCATCGCGAGGTCGGGGATCCATCCCGGCAGCCGCTGGTACTCACGCGATCGGATCCGCTCGATGCTCCGGCTTCTACCCTCGTCATCGATAACGGGCACGACGAGACATCGCTGGCGGCTGCACCCGCGCCCGGCGATTCCGCTGCGGAAGACAGCTTCGGCCGCTACCAGGACGTCACCATCTTCGGGGTCGTGCAACGCTTCCGCTGGTGTCCACCCGGGACGTTCCTCATGGGCAGCCCGGATGACGAATCCGGGCGTGGGCGGGACGAGGACATCCACCAGGTCACGTTGACGCGCGGCTTCTGGCTCGCCGATAGCGAATGCACCCAGGCGCTGTGGGTGCGCATCCTCGAATCGTCGCCGAGCATGATCCAGGATGAGCATCATCCGGTAGAGCGCGTGTCGTGGGAAACCTGCCAGGAGTTCATCGCGCGGCTGAACGAGGTCGTTCCCGGACTGCGGGCCCGGCTTCCCAGCGAAAGCGAATGGGAGTACGCCTGCCGAGCCGGGGGTGCCGACGACGGATCGCTCGACGGCACGACCTGGCATGCGCGCAATACCGGCAAGGGCACCCAACCGGTGAAGCAGCTGCAGCCGAACCCCTGGGGATTCTACGACATCCACGGCAACGTCGCCGAATGGTGCGAAGACCGCTACGCCCCCTATCCAAAGCCTCTGGCGGTGGATCCGATCGATCTCTCCCCGGGCGCGCACGTGCTGCGCGGCGGCTCCTACCGCGAAAGCCCCAAAGGCTGCCGCAGCGCACATCGCGATCACGGCCGTCCGCGCTACCTGTCGGGATGCGTCGGCCTGCGGTTGGCTGCGTCCGAGCTTCCGCGCTAGCACGTCACGGCGAGCATCGTGGCCCCGCCCGGTGGCACGTCCCGGGCTCAGAGCGGAGGAGCTTTCCCAGCGCGCAAGAGCGTGCGATAGGCGGTGGGCGGCACACCGGCGATGCGCTTGAAGGCGGCGCTGAATGCGAACGGGCTGGCATATCCCATGCGCGCGGCCAGCGACGCGACATCGACCTCCTCCAACGCCAGCATGGTGCACGCTGCGCGCACGCGCAGATAGGCGAGATGACGCATGGGGCTGCGGCCGAGCTCATGCTGGCACAGGCGGCGGAGGTGCTCGGCGCTGACGCCGCCGATCGCCGCCAGCTCGCCCAGCGTCCAGGCGCGGCCGGGGTCGTCGTCGCACGCGCGCCAGATCGGCCACAAGCGCGACGATCCGGCGGAAAGCCGCAGGATGCGCAGGACCTGGGCGTGCAGGAGTTCCGTCCACGAGCGTAGGATCACCGCGTCGTCCGCTCCGCGCGATTCCGCCACCAGACCCTCGATCGCCGCGACCAACGGCTCGCCATCGGAGGCTATCAACACTGGAGCGGCCGCCCGCACCACGGGTCGCGCGTAGGAAACCCAGGCGATGCGCCATCCGGCGCGACCGGTCGACCGATAGGCGTGGGGCACCTCGTGCGGAGTGACGTAGACGGTTCCCGGCAGGCAGGGCGTCCAACGTCCGCCGACCAGCACCTCGCCGCTCCCGCGCACGCACGCGAGGACCTGGCTCCGCTGCGGTCGCTCGCGGACGAAGGCATAGTCCTTGGAGGCCTCCGTCACCCCTGCCATGGCGATGCCATGCACCGGAAAGGATGCCGAGCCCGCAGCCGACACCATCCGCTCACGGCTGGTTCCGATGCGCATCAACGACGGTCCGATCATCCCACCCCACAGGGCCCGGGCGACGCCGGACAGCGCGAGCTTGGGGTCGAGGTCATACGCGCAATGCACACCGCCAACGGGGGATCCACTCGCCACGGACGTTGGCATCCCCGCGCCGGTCCGGCTATACTGGAGAAGCCCCTCCTGACGCACCCCGAACGAGGTCCCATGAAAGCCACCGCCTTCGTCCATGTCGCCGATGCCATCGGGACGATCAGTCCGCTGATCTATGGGCAGTTCATCGAGCACCTGGGACGCTGCATCTACGGCGGCCTGTGGGTGGGCGAGGATTCCAAGATCCCCAACATCCGCGGCTTCCGCCGCGATGTGGTCGAGGCGGTGAAGGCCATTCGGCCTGGCATCGTGCGCTATCCCGGCGGCAACTTCGCGAGCGCCTACCATTGGGAAGACGGGGTCGGGCCGCGCGCACAGCGTCCCAGGCGCTGGGATCCCACCTGGAAATGCGAGGAATCCAACCAGGTCGGCACCGACGAGTTCATCGATTGGTGCGGGATGATCGCAGCGCAGCCCTACCTGTGCGTCAACGCCGGGAACGGCAGCGCCGAGGAAGCCGCGCGCTGGGTCGAATACTGCAACCTCGCGGGCAGCACCTCCCACGCCGCGATGCGCAGAGCCAACGGCCACGATCGGCCGCACGGCGTCCGCTACTGGTCGATCGGCAACGAGCTCTATGGCGATTGGCAGATCGGCCACATGGCCAATGGCAAGGAGTGCGCACTGCGCACCCGGGATTTCGCCCACGCCATGTCCTGCGTCGATCCCTCGATCGAGCTGGTCGGGGTCGGCACGCGGCACGATCCGCAATGGAATTGGGACATGATCCAGGGTTCCGGCCGCTGGCTGAAGCACCTCTCGGTGCACTGCTACATCCATCTGAAGCAGCATACGCTCGCGGATCTCCTGGCCGCTCCAGAATATTTCGGGCAGATCCTCGGCCATGTCTCGGGCACCATCAGCGGTGCGCGGCGCGCGGCGAAGATCGCCCATCCGATCCGCATCGCGCTGGACGAATGGAACCTGTGGTACCATGACGTGGCATCCGACAACGATCCGGGATCGCACCTCGGTCAGAACACCTCGCTCAAGGATGCGCTGTTCACCGCGTCGGTCTTCAACGTCTTCCATCGCAATTGCGGCATCCTCTCGATGGCGAACTATGCGCTGACGGTCAACGGGCTGCCGCTGATCTACACCCATCCCGATCACGACGGGATGTTCTGCAATCCGCAATACCTGGCATTCCAGCTCTACGCCAACCGCACCGGTGAACTGTGCGTGCGCAACCACGTGGAATGCGACGGCTACGCGAGCGAGGCCACGTCATTCTACGGCGAGACCTGCAAGGCGAGCGTGCCCTATCTCGATCTGTCGACCAGCTATTCGCCCTCGACGAGAACGCTCTATCTGCACGCGGTGAACCGGCACGAGACGGATGCGGTCGAATGCGCGTTCGATCTGCGCGGCGCCATGCCGACGGCGGGTACCGCGCATGTGCTCGCGGGCGACGGTCCCGATGCGCGCAACGACTTCACCCGCCCGAACGCCGTGCGGCTGGTCGAACAGCCGCTCTCCGGCGTGGGCAGCTCGTTCACCCACCGGTTCCCGCCACTATCGGCCACGGTCATCGAATTGCACTGACGCGCACCTCACCCCTTGGACGGGATTCCCCGTCGGGACGGCCGCCCAGGACCAGGTCGATGCGCTGCCTCCGGCTCGATGTCAGGGGAGGATGCGCCAGCGCAACTCGAGCGCAGCCGGCTTACGGGCATCGATCTCGCAGGTCGCGGCGAACCATGCGTCCGCGGCTTCGCGCTGGTACAGCGGCGCGCGGTAGCTGCTGAACGGCAGGTACGGCCAGGTCGCGCGGAAGGGCGTGGAAGCCGAGAACCGCACGCTGCGGTTGTCGATCCAGCCCGATTGCAGGGCGGTGAATTCAACCGGCGCGTGCTCGTCGAGCACGACCGTCGCACCGGATTCCGAGCGCACGCGCTGCCCGAATCGGAAGGGCAGGCGCACGTTCAGCAGCAGGCGCGCCAATGGCCGTCCGCGCGGCCGGGTCCGCACTCGCAGCACGAGGTCATCCCCGCGGGGAAGGAAGGCCAGCTCAGCGCGGAAACTGCGATAGTCGACCACCAGGGTTCCCAGACCACGACCTCTGCGCCAGCGGCCGCGGATGGGCAACGACTCGACGGGATCGGCGAACGCGCCGTCATCGCGCGACGCGGCGAAGGTACCGATCTCGGGTTGGCGTTTGGAATTCGAGCCGTCGACGACGCGCTCGGCGCGGTCGTGCCAGAGCGAGAACAGGCTCTGCCGGTCGAGGAAGAAGGGATTCCCCGGCCAGGCACGGGTGGGCAGCGCCTGGTAGCCGACCTGCCAGCGTCCGGTGCGCACGGTGCCGAAGCCGTCGCCATGCGCCTGCGCATCCGCGGGCTTCCACGCTGCCGGGGTGCGCAGGGACTCCATGCGCGCGAGCGCGTCGACGATGAAGTGGGTGAACTCGAGCGACGCGAAGGTCTTTCCGCCGCACACGCGGCTCAGCCGATCGACCAGGAAGGCGAAGTACTCCCTGCCGCGCGGGTGGTGCGGCATCACCGTCAGGCCTAACAGGTACTGCGACAATCCATAGAAGGATTCGTGGGCTTGGACGCGTTCGTCGAAGCACTCGATCGATGAACCGTCGGGGAAGCTGAAATCGATCTGGAAGTCGACGGCGCGGCGCGCGGCGCGCTTCATCACCGCGGTCGGGAAGACCTCGGCGACCAGCCCCATGAAGTGGGCGGAGACCCGGGTGTAGACGCTGGTCGGTCCGGCATTCTCGGTCCAGTGCCCGGTGCGGTCCTGCGCCCGCGCGAACCGCTCGGCGAACGGCAGGAGCTCGGCCAGCACCGACTCGTCTTCCAGATGGCGCGCGAGCAGCGCGGTGATCGCGAGGTATCCCCAGAAGTGGTTGGTGCCGGTGTCCAAGGTGCGCGCGTCGAACACCGTGACATCGCGGTAGCGCCGCATGCGCTTGCGCAGCACGACCAGGCAGGCCTGGTGCGACGCCGCCAGCGATCGGCGTAGACGCGGCGTGAGCAGATCGCCGGCCAAACGCACGACAGTGATCGAGGCGCGCAGATTGCGATGCTCGAGACCACCATCGGCCGCAGGAGTCGCCAGTCGACCGGCGTCCAGCATGTAGGACAGCGATCGTTCCATGGCCGCGCAGGCGCGCGCATGGTGGAAATAGGGATTTCCGGCGAACCGGTGCGACAGGCAGTAGGCGATGCCCGCATTCACCTGCTGATCGTAGAAGACCTTGTAGGGATTGATCGCAGGCGCGATCAGGAACTCGCCCTCGGATGCCTGGCGGGGCAACGCGTAGGCGATGCCGCGGACGAGCAGCCCACGGAGGGTGCGTTCGGTGGCGCTACTGCTCATGTCAGGCTCCTGGAGAGGTTCGGAAATCGGATCGGGCATGATGCTGACCGGATGCGTACCGGGATTGTGCGCGGCGCCGATGCCGCAGAATCACCGCTGATGCGCCCCTCGACCACCCGCGCTCGTCGGCTCCCGTATGCGCGCTGAACCGCTGCTGGCGCCCTTGAGCTTCGGGATACCGACCTACTCGATGCGGCATGGCCGCGTGCCCTGGCCCGCGGACCAGAAGTCGTTCATGCTCTACAACGACTGGGACATCTTCTGGGTCCAGCGTGGCGAGATCACCGTCGACCTGCGGGACGGACGCACGCTGGTGGCGGGCCCAGACGAGTTCGCGGTCCTGCCACCGTTCGTCCCGGCGATCGTGCGCACCTCGAAGCCAGGGGTGATGCTGTGCTTCTGCCACTTCACCTTCCGCATGGCATCGACCCACCTGCCGCCCGCGCAGGAGGCCGGATTCCTGGGACCAGGACCCGAGGCGCTCCTGCCGCTGGAATTCTCGCGCGCGGATGCGCCCGCGGTCTGCGAAGCCTACCGCCAGCTCATCGACATCGCACCATCGACTGGCGGCAAGCCCTGGCAGGTCGAGCGGGCCCTGATCGGCCTGGTGTCCGAGCTCGCCGACTTCGCCGTGCGCCGTGCCCGCGCGCACGGGTCGGGCATGGTACTCGAACCCCGGCGCATGGATCCGCGGCTGCAATCCGTGCGCGATCGCATCGCATCGGACCCCACCAAGCATTGGCGCGTGTCGCAGCTCGCATCCGAGGTCGGCTTGTCGCCCAGCCGTCTGCACCGCCTCCACGACAACTTCTATGGCATCAGCCTGAAGCACCACATCATCGAAACCAGATTGCGCATGTCCCTGCAATTGCTGCGAGAGTGCCGCGACGGCAAGCGGCGCTCGGTCCGCGAGGTGAGCGAAGCCTGCGGCTTCTCGTCGCAGAACTTCTTCAGCCGTCAATTCAAATCCTTTTTCCATATCAGCCCGCTGGCGTACCGTGATGGCGACGTGCTGGCCTGAGCCGGATCCGGTTCATGGAGCCGTCCGCTGCACGCGCACGATCGCATCCGCGATGCGCTGCCGAGAGGATTCGTACCAGTCCGCCGCCATGCGCCGGCCATCGTCCTGCGCGGCGTCAGGGCGCTCCTCTTTGAGCCGGACGTCCGCCTCGATCGCCTGCTCGGGAGTGGCCGCGTTCTTGCCGATGGGATCGATCGGGGCGAGCACTGATTCCAAGGTCTGCAGCGCCTGATCGGCCGCCCCCCCCCGGCCCTCGGCCCGCGCGCGCTCCGCAGCGGCGCGCAGGGTGTACGCGTAGCGGTAGTCGTACACTCCCTCGCGGACTGCTTCCCATTCGAGCGTCGGATCATGGGTCGGTTCGTCCATCGATGGGAAGACGATGTTCCAGTCTCGATGCTCGCCATCGAAATCGGCGTGGTGATCGTGCTCGAACAGGCTGTAGGCGAAGAACTGCATCGACCGGGCTCCGGTCTTCGCGAAATAGAATCCGGCGCGGTAGCGGTTCGATTCCGGATTCACGTCGACCGACGAGGTGTAGAACATCAGGGTGGCCCCGGCGGCCTTCACCTCGGCACCGACCTCGGGAGTCAGGTAGACGAGGTTGTAGGCATCGTAGTCGAGTACCGGCTGCAGCACCCCCACCGCCTTCGGGTTCGCGGTGATGTAGCTCCTGGCGCCGGGGGTTTCGCGGATCCACGAGCACGCTTTCAACGCGCTGGCTATGAGCGGATCGGTATGCGGCTCATCGACCGGGAAGAATCCCGTGTCGGTGAATCCTTCGGCCTTCGCCGCGTCCATGATCGCGGTCAGCACCGACGAGAAGGCGCGATGGTGCTCAGGCGATCCATCGGCCGTCCGTGCATTCGACCGGACGAGATCGATCAGGCTTCCGGTGCTGCTGATCATCGGCGAGCGGAAGCCCAGCTGCTTCAATTCAGCGAAGGTCGCCCGCACGGCGGTCATGTCCATCGCCACGGTCTGCTGCGGACCGGGCGAGAGCTTCGGCAGCAATCCGGTCACCAGCATGTCGATGCCGTGATCGCGCATGTCGCGCAGGTCGAACGGCGACATCTCGGCATAGTCGGCGTAATAGAACAATCCATGGGTCGCATGGGCGGGATGCTCGAGCGTGAACGGCAGCACCTCCACCGACACCGGCAGAGCGGCGGCACCTCCGCGTTCACTGGTGATCGATAGCGTCCCGAGATAGGTGCCGGGACCAGCCCCGTCAGGCACGCGAACCGTGACACAGGCGATGCCCAATCGGTCGGGAGCGATCACCGGGTCGCCTCGCGAGAGATGCTCCGGGGATTCGCGATAGTCCTTGGACCACGAACTTCCGACCTTCTGGATGGAGTAGCGTGCCCAACGTACCGGAGCACCCGACAACGCGATACGTCCACTCGCGGAGGTCGGGTCCGAAAAGGCCACTCCGACCCGGCCGAGATCCGCGATGGCCCGGATCGCGACCAGGACGCTGCGCGACTCACCAGGACAGATGCGGATCTGGCAACGCGCATCGCTCCCGCTGGGCAGCGAGTTCGCGAACAGCTGGCGGCTCACCGGCGGGAAGAACACGCTGAATCCGCGCTTGGTATCCTCCGAGGTCGGTGCGCCGGGAGCACCCGGATCCGGCAGGCCGAGATCGTTCATCCCGTCCTTGGCGCGGGCGACGGCAGCAGCCCGACGTTCTCGGAGCAGGGCGTGCGCACGGGTGATGCGCAGGTCGCGGTCGGCGAGGTCCGCGTCCGTCGAGAACAGCAGCATCGACGCGACCGGGATCGCGGCCGTGATGTTGTTCACGCCGAATCGCAAGGACCTGCCATCGCCGCTGCGCAGCATCGAGCGCGGGATGACCAGCGTCTCCTCCTTCCAAGCCCCATCACCGGCTCCGCCCACCTCGCCGAGGATGGATTTCCCGTAGAACCCCTCCCCGCCCCTCCAACTCCAGAAGTGCATCGGCTTCTGTGCGATATCCTTGAACCGCACGCTGAGGTAGAAGACCTGCGAGATCGCGCCGTGCTCTGGACCGAGGGCAAAGGCTGGCATCGACCACAGGACCTGGAACTGGTCCGGCTTGAGTGCGCGGTAGACCGAGCCGTCAGCCTCTCCAACCGCACCGACCCGATCGATGGTCTCGAAGTGCGACGGCGCCGAGGGATCGAGATCCGCGGCGGATCCGAGGGTCCAGAGATGGTGATGCGGACCATCCATCTCCCTCTCCATCGCCGGTGCCGCTGCGATGGCGAGGAGCAGGCATATCGTCGACAGGAAGCGCATGGCGATCACCGGCATGGGAGAATGGTTGCTCGTCGTTCCGCAGGTCGAATGGCCGCAGATTCCCGGAGTGACCGGTCTGTGTCCACGCCTGCGAATCTACCGCTGCGTGCCGGTCGTCCACAGCCGCACCTGCTCCATTTTAGCATGATTCGCGAGGATCGCGCCACATCCCAGGCGGTTTCAATGCAGAGGTCGCCCACGTGCGAATGCGCACAAGGGTTCGCCCGCGAGGCGGAACGTCGTCCAGTCATCCATCGGCACGGCCCCGACGGTCCGGTAGAACGCGATCGCAGGCTCGTTCCAATCCAATACCGACCACTCGCAGCGCCCGCAGCCACGCTCCACCGCCAGGGATGCCACCGCGCGCAGGAGCCGAGTCCCATGTCCGTGACCGCGATGCGCGGGCTGGACGTACAGATCCTCGAGGTGGATGCCCGGTCGGGCGAGAAACGTCGAGAAGTTATGGAAGAAGAGCGCGAAGCCGACGACCTGCCCGGCCTCTTCGGCGATCAGGACCTCGGCATGCGGTCGCGGACCGAACAAGTGCCGGGCCATGGCCTCGCTCGTCAGCGACACCTCGTGTTCCAGCCGCTCATAGGCCGCGAGCTCGCGGACCAGGCCGCAGATCGCATCGACGTCGGCTGCGACGGCCGCGCGGATCATGCCTCGCTCGGCCACCTGCGGTCCTGGGCGATCGCGCGCAGCTGCTCCAGGTGGTGCTCGGTGTGCGTGACGATCGTCCGCGCGATCTGGGCGAAGGACTTCACCCCTGCTTCGCTGTGCACTCCCGAACGTGCGAGCGCCTCGGATGGGAGCGCGTCGATCAGGTCGATGCTCGCGAGACGGGTCGCGCGGAACAGGTCGCGGGTCACGGTCACGCTGCGGCGGTCGTACGCCAGCTTCTCGGCCCAGCGGTTCTCGTCATAGGCCCACAGCAGCGGCTTGTCGTCGGCCGCGACGCGACGGAGGCGATCGAAGAACACCGTCTCGGCGTCGCACAGATGCACCAGGATCAGGCGCATCGACCATTTGCCGGGGGCATAGGTGCGTGCCAGCGTCGCGGCATCGCCCGCGGAGAATGCCATCACCTCGTCGGTGCTGCGTCGCAGGGCGGCGACCAGTTCGATTCGAACCTCGTCCATGCGGCCTCCCGTTTCCGGATCAACGCTCATCGCATCACTCTCCAACCGTCTGTGAGGTCCATGTCGGGGTGCAACGCGGACCGTCGGTCGTCCACTCCAGCCGATCGAGATGCATCCGCCGCGCCGTCATCGCCGGATCCCACGCATGGTAGGCGAGGTATTCGGTGATCCCATCGGGTCCGACCACCAGGGAATTGTGCCCCGGTCCGATGACCTTGCCGGGAATCGTCCGGAGGATGCGCGGACCGGCCTCGCCGCCAGCGTCCGAATAGGGACCAAGCACGGAATCAGCCACCGCATAGTCGACGCCGTAGCTGTCGTTTCCGAAGCACGCGCCGCTGTAGATGCAATAATAACGGCCATCGTGCTTGACCACGCATGGTCCTTCGAGCGTGTGCCAATCCCAGATCTTGCCGTACATCGGCCGCTTGGCTCGAAACAGCTGCCAATCATGGCGCGCACGCAGGACGACGCGCTCCTCGCCGGCGAGCCGCGTCATGCCGATCATGCGATCGACGACCAGCGCCGTGCCGGCGCGGCAGCCGTCGACCTCGTCGGCAAAATCGCGGGCATAGAACAGGTACCAGGTGCCATCGTCATCGCGGAACGGGTGGGTGTCGATGGCGAAGGGCATGGTCCCGGGCGCCATCATCGGTGTCCCGGTGTCACGATAGGGGCCTTCCGGCCGAACCGACGTGGCGACGCGCAACTGATGTCCCGGTCCGACGGAATAATACAGATAGAAGCACCCGTGGGCTTCGGCAACGGACGGTGCCCAGAACTCGCTGCCGAGGCGATGATCCGGACGCACCATCGCCTGATGGACGGAGGTCCAATGCACGAAGTCGTCGCTGCGCAGCACGGGGAAGACGCGATCCCCATCCACATCCACATCCGGCTTCTGAGTCGGCGTACCCTGGGCGAGATCACCGGCGGTTCCCCCTCCCGTGCCGATGGCGTAATACACATCGCGATGCTTCCACACGAACGGATCGGCGAGATATCCATCGTGCACGGGATTGGCATAGGAGCGCCCACCCCTTCCAGTCGATGCATGCGGCTGTGCCATGGGCCCCGATCCTAGGATCGGATCCGACGTTGGAATCCCTGCGTGGACCTGTCCATTCAGTGGCCTCCACTGTGCCCGCCGAAGCACGAGCCCTTCTGCACCGGGGCATGTGACGTACCCGTCATCCCAGAGCGATCCAGACCGATCCAGAGACATGTTCCGCTCCGCGACGATCGGCCGACGTCACGGGCCGCCACGGACTCACCCTGCCGTTCTCGGGACCCCCACTGCTGGATCCTGTCCCCGTGACCTTGTCGAAAGTTTCCGTCACGCAGCCGATCGTTGCCCACCGGTCCTGGTACAGTACGTGACCACCTTTTGATGGAAACATCCCATGCGTCATCCACTGAGAAACCTGTTCCTGCTCATGCTCGGCAAGCGGGTCTACAAGCACTACAAGAACCGCAAGATGGTCGATGCCAGCAGGGCTGGCCGTCCGTACTCGCAGCACCAGGGCAGCCATTCGGCCGAGGGAACCCATCGCGGGTGAATAGTAACTGATCAGTCGGAACGGGATTACGAATAATAAAGTTACTGATCGCACGCGTCTGGTCGCGAAGCCCAACGACTTCGCTGGATACTTCGAACTGGCGCGCTGGATCTTGCCCCCTGCTGAGCCGAATGAGGGCCCCGTATGTAATGGAGGCACTGGTACGTAGCGTCTCCCAGTGATGCACCCTCGGTCACGTTTCCCCTCGTTCCCGCACAGAGCGGTGCGGACACGACATGCTTCCGCACCATGCGAACACTTTCAGTTGCGGTGCGACTGTTCGTCACCGTCCTGCTGGCGATCCCGACGGCGGCTTCCCAGACCTGGTCGGGGCAGCAGCTCGTTGAGATCAACGCCATCGAGCGGAAGGTCGTCTCTGGCAATGGATATTTTTCGATCCGCACACCACACTTCCAGGTGCGGACGGAGATCGATGCGCGCTTCACCGCCGAACTCGCCCGCTACATGGAACTGTTCCATGACGAGGCCACGAAGCTGCTGATGCTGTCGGACGTCGTCGCCCAGACGCCCGCACAGATCACCGTCTTCGCCTCGCAGTCGAGGTACCAGGCCTCCTTGGGAAAGGGGACCCGCTCCCGCGGCCAGTTCGATTGGCTCTACCCCAACGACACCGGCACGGCGATATACACCCTCCGCACCTACGCGGCGAACGATCGTGAACGGACGTTCGGCGGATTCTGTCGAGCGATCATCAATCACGAAGCGACCCATTACCTGCTGCAACTGCGCGCCGGCCGCAACCGCATTCCGAACCTGGTGCACGAAGGCGTCGCCACCTACCTGCAATCCTGGGACTTCTTCAAATCCCGTGAATGGAACCTCGCGCACCACTCCTGCGAATTCGCGCCGAACCTGAAGCATGCGATCGAGGTCCACGATGTACCGTCGATCTCATGGCTATCCGAGGTCGCGACCTGGGATGTCGATGATTTCGGCCCCCTCACCAACACGCGCTACGCCTGCGCCGAGAATTTCATCGCCTACCTTCTGTGCGACGACTCGCGCAAAGGGTTCTTCAAGCAGCTGATGTCGGCGGCCACCGGAGGCGAGAAGGTCCAGCGCTTGTTCACAGCGGGACCGGGAGCCGATCTCGAAGCGCAATGGCGGCGCTGCCTGTTCGGTACGACCGATCCCCGGGGCTGACCCGAGTCCAGCCGTCGCAACGCGCGGCGGTACAGGTCCGATCTCCACCGCGTGAGGCGCCTCACGAGTGTTTGCTAGCTCCGCCCATTCGTGGCGGACAGCAGGCGATTTCCCGCGTGGCTGCATGTGTCGGGCACTGCGAATCGCCACTGGCAGTCGCCAGAGCGTAAACGGTTCGCCCAGGGTTCCTCCGGCCACAACAGCGGTTCGACCTACACGGCTGCGCGCTACCCGCGTCAACTTCCGTCACCGGTTGTCAACTTGAGCTGATCAGCGCGCATGAATATGCTGGGCGTCCCTTCGCATGCAGGAGACCTCACATGCCTGGTGATCCGCCGCTGATGCTCGTGGCCGACGCGCATCCCGAGGACGCTCGCCTGCTCCGCGAGGCCTTCGCCGCAAGCGACCCCGGCATCCGGATCGAGTCGGCTCTGAGCGGAGCCGACGCCATCCGGCGCATCGAATCAAACCGCAGTCATCGCTCCCCGTCCCGATCTCAGGAGCCGAACTGCGACCAGATCAACTGAGCAGCGGCGGCAGGCAGCGCGCTCATCGACCCATCGATCCTGCTCGCGACCCGGGTGTTCCGGGGACCGGGAGGATCGGACACGACAAAGGAAACAATCTCATGGCCAGCAGCAAGCGCGGGTTCGCTTCGATGGATCTCGACAAGCAGCGTCTCATCTCGAGCAAGGGTGGGAAGGCATCGCACCAGAAGGGCAATGCCCACGAGTTCACCTCCGAGGAGGCGAAGATCGCTGGCAGCAAGGGCGGACGGGCGGCTCATGAGAAGGGCACCGCCCATGAATTCACCGCCGAGGAGGCCCGCGAAGCGGGCCGACGCGGTGGAGAGCTGGTGAGCGCGGACCGCGAGCACATGGCCCAGATCGGCCGCAAGGGCGGAGAAGCACGCGCACAGAACAGTCTGAGGAATCAGGCGCGTTCACAGGAAGGCCTTGCCCCTGTCACCGGGATGGGGAGCCGCGGCGATCGCCCATCGCATCCGACCATGCCATCGACCACGACGATCACGCAGGAAAACGCCCAAGCGCTGGCCTGAAACGCGGGACGTGGCGACCGGAGCGTAATTCCCGGGCGCCACGCCCTCTAACAGGCTGTTGAAAAACAACAGCCTGTTAGCGTTGAAGAAACCCCGGCGCGACCTGCGGTCGCTATTTTTCCGGGTTTCATCAACTTCGACTTTTGTCCAGGGGGCAAAATGCCCCCTTCAACCCCCAGCAAGCTGTTGAAAAACAACAGCCTGTTAGCGTTGAAGAAACCCCGGCGCGACCTGCGGTCGCTATGTTGCCGGGGATTCTTCAACTTCGACTTTTTGTCCAGAGGGCAAAATGCCCCCTTCAACCCCCAGCTCAGCAGGATGTTTTTCAACACCTGCTAATGCATCGAGGGAAGCACGATGCCGCGCAGGATGAAGCGCTGGCAGAAGATGAAGACGACCAAGGTCGGAATCGAGGCCAAGGTCAGGGCCGCGGTCATCAGGTACTTGGGCGCGGTGATCTGCATCTCGTACAGCCACACCATGAGCGTCCAGTACTCCTCCTTCTGGCAGACCAGGAACGCCCACATGAAACCGCCGTATGCCGCGGTGAAGGTGCCCAGCGCGATGACCGCGAGCACCGGCGCGCTCATCGGCACCGCGATCTGCCAGAACATGCGGAATTCGGTCGCGCCTTCGAGCGTGGCCGCTTCATAGACCTCTCTCGGCATGCTGTCGAAGAATCCTTTCAGGAGGAAGATCGAGAATCCATTCGCGACTCCGGGCAGGATCAGCGCCGAATAGCTGTTGAGCATGCTCACATCGCCACCGGGTATCGTCACCGTATACGCCGTGCCGATGCTGATGATCCCGGCCACGACCAGACCGATCCACATGGGCGCCCGCTTGCCAACCGCCAACCACCAGATCGAGACCAGCATCGCGAACATCACGGTCCCCACCACCAACTGACCCAACGGGAATGATCGCAGCAGCAGGAAGCTGGGGATCATCGCGACCTCGGGCGGGAAGGCCATGGTCGCGAGGCAGAACATCAGCAGGCGGTTGGTGTAAGGCAGGCGGAAACGCGACAGCGCATAGGCGGCGAGCGGATTGACCAGCAGCTGGGTCGCCATGCTGAGAACGACCAGCACCAGCGTATTCCACACCGCGCGCCCATGGAGCAGGATGTAGTCCATGACCTCGATGTAATTGCGCGTGATGTAATGCCACCGCGACGCGGTGATCTGCGGCTGGAATGCACTGAGGTCAGCCTCCAGCGAAGGCAACGATATCTGCGACCACTCGGTATGGGTCGTCGCATAGCGCGCATTGACCGCAGCGATGGTGCCGTACCTGCTTTCCAGGAATCTGCGATAGAGGCTCTCCGATGAGAGCACGGCCATGTCTTCCGGAGCGGCGGTGCGCAGAGTATCGAAGACCGCGGGGGCATGCGCGCCGATCGCCGGAAAGATCGGCCGATCGATGCCAGGAAGGACATCCCGGTCCCATGCATCCGAGCCGAGGCTGCGGGCGAGTTCGGAACGCAGGCCGACGAACGGCAGCGACAACCGGGATCGGACGAAGGCGGTCCAGGCTTCGCGCTGGGCCACCTGCACAGGCGCGCGCTCGGGCAGACGCGCATCCGCGAACGATGCGTACGAGGTAGCGAAGGCGCGGTTGAATTCAGCGAGGTCACGCTTGTAGCGGCTGCGCAGGAACGCTGCGTACGGCACATCGAGGCTGACGACGGCCATCGATTCGGCTCCGAGGGAGCGTTTGTACTCGAGGAAATCGCGATTCTTCTGCGTGGGATCAGGAAGGTAGTCCCGGTCGGCGAGGCGCTCGTAAGGGATGGAGACGCTGGTGAAGCTGCGCACGTCCTCCTGGTAGACCTTCCGGCATTCGGTGAAGTCGTCATTGAACCGCTTGGATACGAACTCGCGGTATGCGGACTCGACCCTGCCGGTCATCCCTGGAGGACTCAGGAAGCAGAGGTTGCGATAGGACAACGGCAGGGTCGCCATGAAATCGCGCCAATCGATCATCAGCGCTTCGCGTGTCGCGGGGGGCGAAGCCAGCCAGGCTTCGCGCTGTTCGCGCGCGAGCGGGATCAGCTCACGGAATTCGAAGATCTCCTTGCCGTAGGCTTGCGTCACCATCGCCGGGCGGACGTACTTCTCTTCGAGGTACTTGGCGAACAGCACGTCGTCGTCGTGGAAGTACGCGGGGATCACCCGGAACTCGTCGACATCGACGCTGCTCGTGACCGAGGTCGACAGCATCAGCGCCAGCGGGTAGACGATGGTGAGCGCCCCCGCCGTGAGGACGATGTACAGCATCGCGATCACTGCGCGCAGCGAGAACGAGCGCCGGCCGACGTTGGATAGGATCGACATCTAGGCGCTCACTTGTTGGTGGTGAACTTCAGGTCTTTGAGGATCTTCAGCTGCCACACTGTGAAGCCGATGAGCATCGCCCCCAGGATCCAGGCGATCGCGGTGGCATAGCCGTATTTCAGGTGCATGAATGCGCTCATCCAGATCTCGAGACTGAGCGTGTGCGTGCTCTTGAGCGGTCCGGATCCGCTCATCACGAAGATGTTCTGCATCGCGTGGAACGCGCCGATGAATGCCCCGACGAAGTTGATGATGATCAGCGGTTTCAGGCTGGGCAGGGTGATGTTCCAGATCTTGCGCAGCGGTCCGGCGCCATCGAGCTCGGCCGCTTCGTAGATGTCATCGGGGATGCCCTTGAGCGCGGCGAGATAGATCAGGCAGCCTGGCCCAGCGCCAGCCCACACCCCGGGAATGATCACGCA
This sequence comes from Planctomycetota bacterium, assembly GCA_013696105.1. Lineage (GTDB taxonomy): Bacteria > Planctomycetota > UBA11346 > UBA11346 > UBA11346 > JACCZE01. The sequence continues at coordinate 47,586 of JACCZE010000434.1, forward strand.
CAGCAGCGACGTGTCCGGGTCCTGCAGCCATTTGAACGGCGGGGCCTTGTCCCACATCGACGCCACCCAATCCCATCCCCACATGCCCGCGAGCACGGTCAGCGCGGCTCCGGCGACCATCGTGACCCAGGTCTGCGGAGGGCGCTTGGTGGCCGACTCGTGGATGTACTGATAGGCGCCGGCCAGGATCGCGAAGGTGAACAACGCGAGGACCACGACCATCGCCTTGGGGGTCGCCGATCCGAGCGGAGACAGCAGCTGGTTCAGCATCCCATACTTGGTCGGGTCGAAGAACGACTTCCACAGGAACATGGTGATGAGTCCGCTGATCACCGCTGGCAGATAGTAGAGCACGCGGAAGAAGACCTTCCCCTTGGGGACCTCGTGCAGGAGGATCGCCAGGATGATCGGCGCGAAGAAGCCCGCTCCGAGCGAGAGGATCACGTACAGGAAGGTCACGCGGACGCCGATCCAGAAATCCTCCTGGTTCCAGGCCTCGATGAAGTTGTCCAACCCCACCCAATGGCTGTTGCCGAGCACGTGGTAGTCCTGGAAGGCCATCACCGAGCCCTTCAGGAGCGGGTAATACGACCACACCGCTATCGAGGCGATGGCCGCGAACAGGAACATCCAGGCGCGCAGGTGATGCCGCCATCCGCGGGCTGTCGACGACACCGTGTCGGCGGCGCTCGGCACCTCGAACGAACGCATGAATTTCCAGGCGGCGAACAGGAAGACGCCGACCACCGCGACGAGGATCACCCAGGCATAGCTGCGCTGCCGCTTCATCTGCTCGGGAGGGACCACCCCCAGCAGCTTGCTGTTGGTCTTCTCGACGGCCCGATCCAGCAGGTTCTTCAGCCACTGCTCATCAGCGATATATGCGGGCGTGCCAGGAACGAGCGCAACCTTGCTCTTGGCGTCGCGGTCGTGCATCACCAGATCCAATGGCGCGAACAGCTCAGCGTAGATGTGCTGGCAATTCTTCCCGTACGGTTCGGGCTTGCCGGACTTGAACGCCTGGACGTTGGCGTCCTTCCACGCGTCGGACACCATGTCGAGATACTGCTCGAAGCCGAACTTCTGCAGGAGCGTGGGATTGACCATGTTCGCGTAGCCGGCCTGGATGAACGTCTGGGTCGAGATGCGCTTGGCGTCGTCCGAGCACTGGTGGCGGATGAATCTCCACGCCGCGTCGCGCGTTGCCTTCGAGGTCACCTGCGAGCTGATGCCCCACATGGCCGCGTTGATCTCGTTGGCTCGTCCGGCAGGACCGGCGGGAAGCGCCGCGAGACCGATGACTTCCGGCTGGATGTCGCCGGAAGCCAGCAGCAGCTCGGTGGTATAGCCGAACATCATCGCGCAGCGGCGTTCGCCGAAGCTCTTCGCGAGGTCGTCGAAGAGTTCGACCTTGGCGATCGGGCCCGAGTCCTCGCCCCCTTCCTCGATCGTGGTGGAGGTCTTCTCGGTGTTCATCAGCTTTCGCAGGTAGCGCAGGGTATCGACCGCTCCCTGGTCGTTGAACACCGCCTTCCACACGCCCTGGTCGTCTTCGACCACGACCTCGGTTCCGCCCTGCCACAGGAAGTTGATGAAGTGCCATCCCCAGTTGTCGATGCCGAATCCGTAGATCTTCTTCCCCGGGTCCGCGAGCTTCTGGCAGTAGGCGAAGAGCTCGCCCCAATCCTTCGGCGGCCGCTCGGGATCCAGCCCAGCGGCGCGGAACAGGTCCTTGCGGTACATCAGGGCCATGACCACCGTGGCCTTGGGGAAGCTGTAGATGTGGCGCTTGCCATCGATGCCGCGCCGGCAGATCACCTGCCAGATCGCCGGCTGGACGCCCACGTCCTCGGGTCGGACGTCCTCGAACGCGAGCGGAGTTCCCGGAGCGAGACCGCGCGCTTCGCGAGCCATCTCGACCACGTACTCGTCCAGCGGGTACAGGAAGTTCTGCCCGACGAACTGGTCCATGGTCCGGAAATTGACATACAGCACGTCGCCAGCGGAGCCGCCGGCCATCGCCATGGTCACACCGGCTTCGGCAGACGCCCCCGCGAGCCTCAACCCCTCGTACGGGATCATGGAGACGTCCGGGTTCTTCTTGAGGAAGTCCTCGACCACCGCCCGTTCGACCTTGTCGTTGATCGACTTGGCCTCTTTCCCCGCCAGTGCGCTGCCACCGGCCATCGCCGACAGCTTCAACCCCACTTGACGCTGGGAGCCTGCCTCCGACGATTCGCTGGCATGCGCGCACAGCGTCAGGAAGGTCAGGAAGGCCAGGACGGCCAACGCCGACCCGGACATCACACGGTGGATGGCGCATCCCCAGCCGAAGCGACGATCGAGCATGGCGCGGACGATAGCGGGAGCACCAGCAGGGTCAGCTGGATTCCGCCTGAGGACCTTCGGGCTGCGTGTCAGCCTCGTTCTTGGGACTCGGGAGCCGGGAGTCGGGAGCCAGTGGGGCGCCAATCGCTGCAACGACCGCTCGGGGGACCTGAGGTCGCTATGTCTACCCGTTGTCCCAGATCACCGCGACGCGTCGAGTCCTTCGAATGGAGCGGCCACGGGTATGCCCGCAGCCCGGTTCTGGTCCACCTCGGATGCGGTCAGCGCGCGGCCGAAGAAGGCCAACATGTGGAACTCGGTGGTCAAAGTCGCCCCTGCGGGAGCTGCATCCGGAGACATCTCGATGGTCACGTCATCCAGCCGCGTGAGCGTGCCATAGGTCGTCGATACCGGGCCGAGGTCCTTGACCTGGATATCCGGAGAGCCGTCGTACGAGGTGAGCAGGAAGCGGCCGTCGACCTCGTTGAACACCATGGCGACGTGCCGGGGACCCTGGTCGCGTGAGCACGGGTTCAGCCACGTCGTGGAGGTGAATGAGGCATTGCTCATCTTCACCACGCAGACCGTCGGCGCCGACGTCGTCCCCCGCACCGTGGCCCAGAACTCGATGGTCAGGCCGTGGTTGCGCTTGATGCCTTGGATGAACTTGGCGGCGTTGCCCGTGAACGAGATCCCGGTGCGTCCGCTCTTGTCGTTCAGGCCGTCCGGGGTCCAGGCGTCCGCCGGATCCCGGACGGCAAGGTCCATCGGCTCACCGATCCCTGACACGTCATGGACGCGGTCACCGCTCATCTCGTTGAACAGGTAGAGCGCCTTCATCCCGGAGTCGATGCGATTGGGCCGGACCCCGAAGTCCCCCTCTGCCGATGCGAGCACGTTCTGTCCCGCCGCCACCGACACCGTCGCCCCGTCGGACAGCCGGCGATAGCTCACGGTGCCCTCGAGCACCTGCAGCAGCGTTCCCCTGGTGCTGGTCGCCAGCCCGAAACGGGTGCCGATCACCGAAGCCTCGGCGTACGGCACCTGCACCACCAACGGAAAGCCATCCGGCTGCTTCGCGACGTCTGCGCACATGGATCCCGACGAGAGCCGCACCTGCTTCCCGCGCGATGCGGACAGGATATCGACCGTGGTCGAGCGCCTCGCTTCGATGCGTGAGCCGTCCGGGTAACCGAGCACCACGTGGCCATCCGCCGAGCGCAGTGAGCTCGGGCCGGACACGCGCATGCCTACTGCAAGCGCCAGCACCGACGGCGAACCCGCGACGGATATGGTGGCCGCTGGATCGAACTCCAGCACCGTGGCCACGGCCTGCTCTGGATCCGCCTTCTGCGGGATGCCGAAGAGAGCCAACCCGACACCGAGCGCGACGACCGCCGCCATCGCCAGCAGCGCCGGCCACAGCGGGCGTTGGCGTGACGACCGTGTGGTCCGTTCGATACGTCCGCGCATGTGCGACGAGAACTTCGCGCTCGCCCCCTTGCGGGTGAGCCGCGCTTGGACGCTGCGCAGGAACGCGTCCCGGTCGCGACCGAGCGAGCGCAGCGACGCGTCCATGATCGCCGCCTGACGCAGTCGGGAAGCGAGCTCGTCGGAGTCCTCCGCCGCCGCGACCAGCTCGGCCTGCTCCACGGCGGTCGCGCTGCCCTCCAGGCATTTCGCCAGCACGTCATCGAACCGCTGCGAGTTCATGCGTGCTCCGTGCTGGCGAGCTTCGCCTCGATGCACCGCCTCAGTACCTCGCGCGTCCTCGCCAGCATCTGGCGGATGGCTGCGGGCGTCGAATGCAGGATCGACGAGACGTCATCGGACGTGCGCCCCTCGAAATAGGTCATCGCCAGCACTTCACGCTGCTTCGGAGGCAGGTGCTCGATGCACTTCTCGAGGTCTCCTGCCTGCGGCAGATCGGGCGCCGCCGGCTCGTCGCGCACAACGCAGTGCTCGACGTGCTGACGGAAGAGACCCCTGTTGTCGCGCTCGCGCGCCCGGGTCCGCCAGTAGTTCGCGACCACGTGTCGGGCGATGGAGCGCAGCCAGGGAGAGAACGGGAGCGTGGGATCATAACGGGACAGGCTCTGGTACATCTGGATGACGGTGTTCTGGGCGACGTCGTCGACGTCGATCTCGGGCACCCCGAGCAGGTACAGGAAGCTGAACAGCGGACCATGCGCGGCTTTGATCAGGGCCTCGGCTGCGTCCAGGTCGCCCTGGCCGCCGGCGACCGCCAACGAGCGCAGGTCGGTTTCGCTCATGGATCGTTCCGGTGGCGCTGCCATGCGCCGGCCATAGTCGGCCGGGTCACGCAGGAACCAGTGGCAAGGGAAGAGCGGACTCCAGACGTGGGTAGCACGCCTGCAGATGACGGTGGACTTCGATCGTCGACGATGAGATGAGCGGGCGGCGCTGCACGAAGTACTCGGAGATATCCTCGTCATCCAGCGGCTGGCGCGCCGAGCGCAGGAACGCCATGAGGTCGTCGATCTGCTCGGGACCGTAGAAGAAGCGGTACATGCTGCCCGGATCATTTCCGTATTTCTCGCACCAACGGGCCTGGGCGGTATCGAGCGCGATGCGCATCAGCACGGCGGGGGCGCCGCCGACCTTCGCGTACGAGCGGAGTTCGCCGATCCGTGTGAACAGCAGGGTACGCTCGTAGAACGCGGTATGGCGGGGATTCACGGTGATGATCATGTCCGTCGCCCCCTCGAGGTAGGTGGCGGACAGGTGGGCCAGCCGGAACATCTGCTTGAGCGCCTCGGTCCCCTCGCGGAAGGGGACGCCCTCGCTCGCGAGCGAGATCATCTCGCAGGGGCGGCGGCCTTGCGTGCGCAGCCGGTCGAGTTCGTCGCGATACAGCGCATCCGCGGGCAGGCCCACGGGAGAGTCGAAAGCCACCGTCATCGTCGAGACGTCGTGCCCGCGGTGGGTGACCAGGAACGTCGTGGTGCTCGGAAGCGCATCGTGCAGGCCGTACCACAGGCCTTCGCGATTCGGCTCCGCGAATTCCTTCGCCAGATATGACCGGTAGACCATGGCCCAGGCGCGCCGGCGCATCTCGATGGTCGAAGCGACGTGGAGCCCGAATGCATCCTCGGCTCCGAAGCTGCGCGATGGCAGTGGGCGGCGCGATTGCTGGCCGATGGCGCGCAGGATCTCGGTCAGGCGTGGCTGGTCGTCCATGTGAGGTCTCCCGTCGCAGGTCCTTTCACCGTCGGTGCGACGCTGTGACGTGGACTCATCCATTCCGACGGTAATACGTGCCCCTTGGTCGCCTTCCGAGCTGCACCCAAAATCCTGATCGACAGCAGCTTGCGCGGCGCGTCAGACACCGGTGCCTGCCTGGAGCCGCCTAGCGCCGCGATAGCCGGCGCATTGCCGCGTACCTGCTGGCGCTACGCTGGGTCATGGAGGTAGGCATGGAAATCGCGACGGTCGGAGCCGGATGTTTCTGGGGGGTCGAAGCGGCCTTCCGCCGCACCGCGGGGGTGGTGTCCACACGGGTCGGCTATCTGGGCGGGACTCTGGCGGATCCCACCTATGAAGACGTCTGCACCGGCACGACGGGCCATGCGGAGGTCGTCGAGGTGGTGTTCGATCCAGCCCGGGTGGATTACCGGGCTCTGCTCGAGGTCTTCTGGTCCAGCCACGATCCCACGACCGCGGATCGGCAGGGCCCGGACGTGGGTACCCAATACCGCTCCGCCATCTTCACCCACAGCGATGCGCAGCTTGCCGCTGCGTCGGAGTCGAAGGCCGCACGCCAAACGAGCGGGCATCATCGCCGACCGATCGTGACCCAGATCGCTCCGGCGACGACGTTCTACTCCGCCGAGGAATACCATCAGCAGTACCTCGAGAAGCGCGGAATCTCGAACTGCCATCTTCCCTGATCAGCGCCCGCCTGCGACGTTCGATCCACGACCATCTGCGCTTCGGACGCGCAATGATCCACCGCGATACGATGGAGCCTCCGTCCCACCGCTGAGGAGGCTCCATGGACATCGTCAGGATCGGCATCGTCGGCTGCGGCGGCATCGCCCGCGCACACCTCACCGCCTACCGCGCCATCCCGGGCGTCGAGGTCGCTGCGGTGTACGATGTGTCCCCGACTGCGTGCGAATCATTCGCGCGTGAAGCCGGCGCCATCGCCGCAACCTCGCTCGCAGCGATGGCGGACATGCGTCTGGACGCGGTCAGCATCTGCACACCACCCGGAGCGCGCATCGACTGCTGCCGGCCGTTCCTGTCCGCGGGGATCGCGGTGCTGTGTGAGAAGCCCCTCGCCGTGGATGGCGCAGCCGCGCGTGAACTCGCGACGCTGGCGGCCGCCAGCACCTCACTGTTCATGACCGCCTTCTGCCATCGCTTCCATGGTCCGGTGCTGGAGTTGAAGAAACTCATCGACAGCGGCACGCTCGGCCAGCCGGTCCTGGTGCGCATGGTCTTCGCAGGACGGTTCGAACTGCAGGGAAACCACCGATGCGATCCCAAGCTCGCCGGCGGGGGCTGCATCATGGATAACGGTACGCATGCGGTGGACCTCTTCCGCTTCCTGGTCGGCGACATCGGCGAGATCCAAGCGATGACCGCTACAGCGGTACAGGACGCCGCGGTCGAGGATGTCGGAACCATCGGCCTGCGCTCGACCAGCGGCGTCCTGGCTGAGATCGCCACCTCGTTCTCGGCCCCCTCCGGAGCGAACTGGATCGAATGGTTCGCGAGCGCAGGCACTGCGCGCGTGAGCTACTGGAATGCTGGGCACCCGGATCTCGCCTACTGCCTGGCGGGCACCGATGCGTGGGTGCCGATCGACTGCTCGGCCTACCCGTCGCGGTTCGAGGGCCAGCTGCGGCATTTCATCGCATGCGTCCGTTCGGGGTCGCGGCCCTCGCCCACGGTGGATGATGGCTTGGCCGCGAGCCTGGCGATCGCTGGCGCCTACGCCTCGGCACGCTCGGGGGAGCGCATCGGCCTCGGCGCTGCGCTTCCTACGCCTGCGCGGATCAGCCCGCAGGCGAGAGGTTCGGCGGGAATCCAACGCTGAGAGCGACAGGCTGGCGCCGGTCGACCTCCGTCAGTCATCATCTCCGAGGACCACCAGCTTGATGCGCAGCTGGACGCGATCCGCCGCGCGGCGTTGTCGGCCGGTCGGGATCACCCACAGCTGCCCGACCCCCTGGATGATGCCCGGCGGTTGACGCTCGCCGCTGCCGACCTTGAAGACGACCTTTTCCTGGTCGTCCGGATGCGGAACGGCGCGCACGCGCATGCCGGCGGTCAGCGCCATCCCGCCATTACTGCGGTCGACCTTCTCGGGAACGGTGATCAGCTGGCCCTTGATCTTGTCCCATTGCCGGGGACTGAGGTTGGCGAAATCGATGATGGTCTCGGGCAGGAACGTGTCGATCTCGTCCCGCCGCTTTTCCATCAGCGCCTTGTTCACCCCAGCCGCGCCGACCAGGGCCTGGGCGTACCAGTGACGTGCCCGAGTCCATGCCTGCACCCGCGCCTCGCCAGAGGCCTTGCGGCCGAGGTCGTACCAGGCGTCGCCGGTCGCGCGCTGCTCGCCGCTGTCCTTGGGACCATTGATCTCGAGTTCGGCCACCCGGTGCAGATCGGCATCGTCCCCCAGCGACATCATCGGCAGGCCGAGATCCCAGCGCTCCATGTCGAAGCAGAAGAACCTGCCGACGATGGTGTTGGCGTGGCGATCCTTGGGGTCCTCCATGAGCTTGAGGATCGCGCCGGCGGTGGGCTTGGACTTGATCTTCCCCAGCACCAGTCGCTTGCATGCGACCTCGTCGAAACCCTTGAAAGTCTCTGCGCGGCGCTCGATCGACAGCAGCAACTGCTCGTAGTCCTCCGACTCCATCGCCAAGCGGGTCGATTCATCCAGCAGCACGTAGAAGATCGCTGCGTCATCCATGTTGTTCGCCGCTTCGGAATAGAACTTCTTCGCCACCGTACGCTTCTGCGCGTCGCGCCGCTTCAGGTAGTCGTCCTTGTACAGGCTCCTGATCGTCGCCAGCGCGCGCTCCTGATCGACCTTTTCAGGAACGGCGACGGTTCGGGTCGAGACCGACGGCGGCCGCATGAAGCGGCTGCGGCGGATCTGCTCGATCTCCTGCCGGAGCTGCTGGCGCTCCTCCTGCACCTGGGCCTGCTCGACCTTCCGCTCGCTGGCCACCTGATTGAGGTAGGCGGTCTGCTCGCGCACGAATGCCGGCGAGGCCTCCTTGGCCGCGTCGCTGTCGGGGAAGCGCTCGATGATTTCGCTGAAGCGGATGGCGATCTGGAAATGCTTGTCCGGATGCGCGGACTGGAACCTGAGCGCACGATCGAGATAGGCCGAGGCTTCGGTGACCGGCACCTCCTCGTTGATGATGCGTTCGACCTTGGTGAAATCCGCGGCGGCGGTCGTGCCCTTCTGCGCGACGTATTGCTGCAGGTTGTCGAGGTTCATGCGCTTCTTGCACCAGTAGATGTTCGCCTGCATCTCGCAGACGGCGTCGTTGTCTCCGATCTGCTGATAGACCTCGAGCGCATGCGAGAAGGCCAGCGCCGCATCGACTCCGCGGCGCGGATCCCCATCCGCCTCCTTCATCGCCTGGATGCCGACGGATACCAGGGCCTCGGCTTCGCCACGCTGGGCTGCGGGTTCCTGAGCGGATCCGACGGCTGCGAGGCTGAGCAGGAGGCCGAACGTGACAAGGACCTGGTGCATCACGGGCATTCGCATCTCGGCGGAAAGTGGTCGGACGTGCGGGAGCGGAACTATCAGCGGAACTATGGGATTACCTGATGGCAGTCCCGCTGTTGACCCGAATCCGAGGCCGCTGGCCGATCACATGCCAGAACCGCCTCCCGATGGTCCTCGCGCCTGAGCGAGGGGCGGGTTACGCGTTCATGCCTCCACCCGTGTCGGCACGGGGAGCGAAAAGAAGAAGCACGAACCCTGGCCTGGTTCCGATGTCACCCACAGGCGCCCGCGGTGGCGCTCGACGATCTTCTTGCAGACCGCCAGTCCCATGCCGGTCCCGGGGTAGTCGTCTCGGGCATGCAGCCGCTGGAAGACATCGAAGATCCGCGCCTGGTTCTCGGCCGCTATTCCGATCCCGTTGTCGTGGACGCAGAAGATCCATTCGCTCAGGGTCGGCTGGGCGGTTATCCGCACCGTCGGGGAGACGTCGGGTAGCCGGTACAGCAGCGCGTTGTGCAGCAGGTTCTGGAACAGTCGCACCAGCTGGGTCCGGTCCGCCCACACCATTGGCAACGGACCGCAGCTGACCGCGCCCCTGGACTGGGCCACCATCGCCCCGAGGTTCGCCAGCGCCTCCCGGCAGGCGGAGGCGCTGTCGACCTGGGTGATGCGCAGGTTGCCCTGCCCGACCCTGGAGAAATCGAGCAGCTGCTGGATGAGCGTCTGCATGCGCGCCGCGCCATCGAAGGCGTAGCCGACGTACTCATTGGCAGCCGCGTCCAGGCTTCCGGAGCATCGTCGCTGCAGCAGGGACAGGTATCCGGTCACCATGCGCAGGGGCTCCTGGAGATCGTGCGATGCCACGTAAGCGAACTGCTGGAGCTCGTGATTCGCCTGCCGGATCGACTCCTCGTAGGCGCGTTTGTGATGGATGTCGGTGCTGGTCGAGATCCACCCCACGGCCGTCTCCTGGGCATCCTGCAGCGGAGCCACACGCGTCAGGTGCCAACGGTAGGAGCCGTCGGAGGCGCGGATCCGTCGTTCCACCTCGAACGGGTATCCGTCCCGGCGGGCCCGCACCCACGTGGCGTCGATGACCGACAGGTCCTCAGGATGGGTCGCCTTCCACCCACCAGATCCGCGCATCTCCATCAGACCGATGCCGGTGAAGCTGCGCCAGGGGCGGTTGACGCAGTCCACCTCCCCATCCGCTCCCATGGTGACGATCAGGTGCGGGATCGCGTCGACCAGCGCCTGGCGTGCCGTCATCCGCTCGATCGAGCTGACGGACGGAGCAGGCTGGGACTGCGCCGTCGGAGATCGCATCGCATCGGTGATCGCCGGCTGGCTCGCGCTCATCGCCGCGATGGTCACGGGGATGCCCTTCCCGTACCATCCCAACCGCCCAACCTGAGACATCGATGACGCGTCGGCATGGATTGCCTATTGGCATTCGCCGCATCGACCCATAAGCCATGGCCGACGAAGGGAGTCGCCGTGGCCATTGATCGAGACATCCTCAAACTCCTCAAAGGCGAGGGGTTCAAGACGAACGAAGCGATCAACGATGCGCTCACGGAATTCCTCGAGATCGTCGAGGACGAGAACGCGGACATGGCCGAAGGCGTGGATACCGAAGAAAAGGATGCCCCGGACGAGGACGACGACGCGAACCAGTAGTCCGCACCTGGGCAGCTTCCGGTATTCACGCCTTAAGAGTGGTATGTCGGATGAGACGTCGCCGTCAGGCACGCGCCCGAGCATCCGTTCGCATGGACATGGTATGGCGAAATCGCCATGGAACCCCAGCCACCGCATCAGGGTGAGATTCCAGTCCGGCAAGACCCAGGAATGGCTCGTCATGATGGTCCTCAACACGTCGGGGGCGACGGAGTTCTGGCCTGCTGCGACGAAAGAGGAATGGGAGTCGCGGCTGGTTCCCAAATGGGCCTGCGATTTCTCCGGTCGCTGGACCTGGCGGGGACTGTCCACTCCGAATGGATCTCCCGCCGAGGTCACCATCGAATCGATGAACGAGTCCTCGCGCATCGCCAGCAGCACGCAGTTCATCCGCCTCGACATGCCTGGCTCGAGCGCGACGTAGCCGATCCGGTCTCGCAGGCAGAAGACGCGCGACCCCCTTCGCGTCTCTGATCCCTGGGGACTCGACGCACAACTGGTCTGAGCTCCGTTGCTCAGTCGGTCCCATGGGTATCACGGATCCATGCCAGCGATGCCTCGACCTGCCTTCGAACGGATCGCCAAAGCCTTGGCCGACTCGCAGCGCTGTTCGATCCTCGAGCGCATCGCTTCGACCAAGGAGCTCTGCTGCTCGGACATCGTCGACCAGTGCGCGGTCTCCCAGGCGACCATCTCGCACCACCTGAAGGAGCTCGTCACCGCGGATCTGGTCGAGCGGCGCAAGGATGGCCAGTTCGCCTATTTCCGCTTCCGCTCCGAGGTGATGGCCGCCTATCTCGT
>JACCZE010000072.1 GCA_013696105.1 Planctomycetota bacterium
CCCGGAATCACCCGCCTTTCAGCGGCTGTCCCGCGGCTGTCCCGCGGCTGTCCCGCGGCTGTCCACTCCATCACGGCAACGGCAGGAACGGCGTCTGATCGAACCGGTCATCGAGGTCCTCGTACACCGCCGTGACGTCGTCGATCGGGATGTACACGCGGTACTTGTGCGCTTCCTTGCCGAACTTCTCGATCGCGTCGGCGAGCAGGATCTCGCGTTTCCCTTCGCTGAATTGACCGTCGTGGTGGTAGCTCTGGTAGATCTTGCGGCCCATCTCCGGCGACCAGTGCAGGCAGCGGACCTCGCCGATCACCACCTCCTTGCGGATCTCGGTGATCTTGAGCAGGAAGCGCTCGCCCCGGCGGACGATGAGCGTGGCCACGCGCTGCTGGTCGGCGAGCGACTCGAGCACCTTGGTCAGGGATGCAGGATTGTTCGTACCCGGGACGATGATCTTCTTGTCGCCGCTCATAGCAGGCGATCGCCGAGCTTCGCCGCGAGCTTGGCGCGCCAAGCCGGCGCGTGGTCGTCTTGGGTCGGCGCCAGGCTCTCGACCAGCTTGCCGATGTTGCGGTTGTGGTCGAGGCGCTCCTGGTTCACCGCCACGATGGTCTCGGAGATGATCAGCTCTTCGCCAACCACGCACAGGCCGGGCGTGCACGCCACGGTGGAGCCGCTGCGCACGATGTAGATGGCGACGCGGTCCTGGGTGGCGCACGTCGTCTCGATGTCCTTCGGGCCGCTCTCGAAGCGGATGCCGTGCGCCGACGCATCGAGGATGAGACCGTAGATCTCCTCGTACTGCGGATCGATCAGCACCTGCTGGCCGCGCAGGATCTCGAGCTTCGGATCGCTGACGCCGTCGGCCCAGGTGCGCGATCCGCCGAGGGCCTTCACGCGTTTGGCCGTACCCTGCGACATCAGCACGCAGTGGCCGAGGTAATCGTCCAAGCCCAGGCTGCCGAGGATGCGCACGTCGGTGTTGGCCTTGATCAGATGCGCCGTCAGCTCGTGCCAGTTGCGCACCTTGCCGGTATCCAGCGCATCGAGCAGGGTGTTGTGGAACGCGTCGTAGCACGTCAGCGACAGGTCGCGCTTGTGCTTGCGCAGGTAGCTGGGCGTGACCTCGTGCTCGGTGCCCATCAGCAGCGCGCGCACGGGCGCCGTACCCTTGACCGCCGCGGGCGGGTAGAAGTCGAACTCGATGTGGTTGAAGACCATGCGGCTGGGCTTGCCGGGCCGGGTGAGGTCGAGCTGCAGGTGCAGGCTGAGCGCGGCTTCGCGCAGCTCCGGATCCGGATCGTGGCGCAGGGCGTCGAGCATGGTCTCGACGCCGGATTTGCCGGTGTAGTCGAGCTGGGTATTGCCGTTGTCGTCGCGGTAGCGGCGCATGCGCTTGAGCGCCTGGTCGACGTCGTCGAGGTCGTGTCCGAAGCGGTCGGCGGCGCGCATTGTCGCCTGGGATTCGAAGCCGCTGTTCTGCCACAGCGCGATCAGCCCTTCCTCGAGCTTCACGCGGCGCTTGTCCTCCTTGATCAGGCGGCGGATCGCGGTCACGACCTCGGGACGGACCCAGCCGAGGGAGACCAGCCTCTTCAGGACATCGTCGAGACTGCCGCCTTTCGGGGGGATCGCGACCAGGACGGGTTCGGGCATCGGGTGGACCTTGGCCTCCCATCCGGGAAGCGGACGATCAGCGTCGTCCCCGCTCGGGGAACCGCAAGCGCTGGCGAATCCTGGACGACGTCAGCGTTCGCGCCGCTGCAGCGCCGCCTTCAATGCCAGCAGCTCGGCCCCGTGATCGGGAGCCATGCGTTTGCCCTCCTTGGCGTCTGCCGCCTCGGCAGTGACTCGCGCCTCGAGGTCCGAACGCACGGTGCGCAGGGTCGTTGCGGAAGTCGGTCCGTCGAGTTGATCGATGAAGATGATCATCGCCAGCCGCGTCATCGCTTCGTTGGTGGTGCGCGCCCGAGCGGCGAGCGGCGCCATCCAGCGCTGTGGATCGTCGGCGCGCAGCGCGGAGAACGCGCGTGCCGCCCACCAGGACCCCGGAGAGCCACAGGCGGCGTCGACCAGGGTCATCAGCTCGTCGGTGCTGAAGCGGGCGAGACCCGTGCGATCGAGCGGTCGATCGAGGTCGTGCAGATCGGCGATGAAGGCGTCGCGCTCAGCCAGTCGCGGCACCTCGGTCGCGTGATCGCGCCACCACAGGGTCCATGCCTTGCCGAAACCGGAGTATCCGGTCAGAGCCCGCATCGATTCGCTCGCAGCATCGCGCAGGTCCTGCTGCGGGGCATCCGCGGCGATGCGGCATAGGGCTTCCCATGCGCGACTGTCGCCATTGGTCGCGAGCGCGCGCGTTGCGAGGTAGGCGCTCCACGGACCGCTTGCCTGGTAATCCACGAGCGCGACCAGCGCCGGGCAGAGGCGCGGATCCTGCAACCGCGCGCAGGCTTCGAGCATCGCTTCGCGTCGGGGACCCCGATCGTCCTCGAGCAGGCGGATGACCGACGGTATGGCCTCGGGGCGCTGGGCGACGCGGTCGATGCTCTCCTTCATCGCGCGCTTCGCGAAGTCGTCGCTCTCGTCGGACCATCGCGAGAGCACGGCGAGCGCGCGCACATCGCCGAGGAAGCCCATGGCCTGCGCGGCCGCCTGGCGCACGGCTGCCTCGGGCGCCGAGATCTGCTCGGCCAATCGCTCGTAGACCCCGGGGCCTTCGCATCGGCCCAATCCCAGCGTGGCGATCTCCCGCACCCGTGCTTCGCCGTCACGGGTGAGCGAGATCAACAGGGGGGCGGCGTCGGTGCCGCCGATGCCGGCCGCGACCTGGGCGACGCGCGATCGCAGCAGCCAATCCTGATCCTTCGCCAGCACCGCCAGGTCAGGGAGCACCGCTGCGCCACGACGGATGAGATTGCCCATCGCCACCTGCAGCGCGCGGGCGTCGCGCCCGGTCAATGCGGCGAGGTCCCCGGACCACGGTTTGTCGCCCTGCGCAGGAGGCGACACCCATTTCGCCACCGCTTTGGCGGCGTCCGCGACATCCATCCCCTGCATCAGGGGCTCTTCCGCGGCGGCGGCGGCGGTGACGATGGCGATGACAGCCAGCATCGGGCCGCCACGTCGCCAAGGCGCGGCGCCAGGCCGGAGCAGTGACGAACGGACGGGATCGGCGAGGTCCATGCCGGATGGTGCCCCCAGGCGACGTCACGGAAGCATCAACTCCGCTGCGCCTTGCAGCGTCGGGCAGCGGACGTATCACCGCCGCCTCCTCGGAGGTACGCATGAGCGCGCAATTCGGCACCTGGATCGGCAGCGGCGCGGCGGGAACCTGGAAGCCGCAGATCGATCCGAGCCTGGTCGACGATCCACGCTTCCCGGCCCTGCTCGGGGCCTCTGCGTCGGGAGTCTCCTTCGCCGGAGCCGTGGCATTGGTCACGGGCGCGTCGGACGCCAACAGCATCGGCTTCGCCATCGCGCGCAACCTGGCTGCTGGTGGAGCGAAGGTCATCATCACCGGCTCGCGGGATCTCGCCAAGATCACCGCAGCGGCCGAACAGCTGGCGCGCGAGGCCGGGGCCGGATCGGTGCTGCCCGCGCAGGTGAACCAGGGCGACCTCGCCAGCCTCGATCAGCTGCTCGAGCACCTCAAGGGCCAGAATCTGGCGCTCACGCACGTCTACCCCTTCGCGGCCGTCAACCACCCGGCGCTGTTCGTCGGCATCAAGCCCGAGGACTACCTGCGGGTGTTTTCGGTGAACGTGTTCGGCGTCTATCACCTCGTCGCGAAGCACGCGCGCATGGCTCCGCGCAAGGATCCCTGGTACGTGGTGGTGCCGTTGTCGCCGAACGACGGGCGGCTCCAGGGGTCGGGGCTCTATCCCGCCACCAAGCAGGCGCTGATCCCGATCGTCGTCCAGGGCCAGAACGAGGTCGGCGATCGGCGCAACGGCCACTACGTCGGCGTCAGCATCGCCTGGACCCGCAGCGCGCTGATGAGCGGGTTGGATGCGGGAGTCGAGCAGGTGCGCGCCGTCGGCCTCAAGGTCTTCGAGACGCGTGATACCGCCGATGTCTGCACCCTGTGCGGCACCGCGGCCGGGCAGGCGCTCAAGGGAACGGTCGTCGACGCTGCTGGCGGCTTCGGTCGCGTGAATCCCAAGGACATGGCGAAGGCGTTCGGCGGGCATTGAGCGACGGCCGCTGAGGTGGCCGGTCGTGGCTGAATGAGTGGATGGTGGATGGTGGATGGTGGTCACCACCAACCAGCAACCACCGACCACCATCCACCAACCACCAACCATCCACCAACCAACCACCAACCATCCACCAACCATCCACCAACCACCAACCACCTTCCCCACCACCTCTCCCTTGCCACCTCGACCGCGAGGCGTTGGAATGGCCGCATGCATCTGCTGCCGATCCTCCTCACCGCCGGCGCGGTGTTCCTCCTCAGCATGATCGCCACCCGGGCGGCGATCATGCTGGCCAACCGGCTGCGATTCGTCGATCGGCCGGGGGCAGAGGCGCACAAGCAGCAGGCGCGCGCGGTGCCCTATGGTGGCGGCGCGGCGATGGGGATCGCGCTGGCGGCCGGTCTGCTCGCATGCCATCTGCTGCGCAGCCACATTCCGGGTACGGACGCCGGTGCTCCGCTCGATCACGGCAGTCTGATCCCGATCTATGTCGGAGCGCTGGTTCTGCTGGTGCTGGGCCTGGTCGATGATCGCAAGCCCGTGCCCGCCGGACTGAAGCTCGCGGTGCAGGCGATCGTCGCTGGCGGGGTGGTCTGGACGGCCGACCTGCAGGTGGATTCGCTGCAGAGCCAGCCGTGGCTGGCATACGGGCTCGCGTGGGTGTGGATGGTGCTGATCACCAATGCCTTCAACCTCCTCGATCATGCCGACGGTCTGTCGGCCAGCGTGGCGATCGTCAGCATCGTCGTGTTGCTGAGCGGTGCGCTGATGGCCGGCGATCTGCAACTGGCGGCGCTGTGGATCCTGCTGATCGCCGTGCTGCTGGGATTCCTGGTGTGGAACCTGCCTCCGGCGCGCGTGTACATGGGCGATGCGGGATCGCTGCCCTTGGGATTCCTGATCGGGGCGGGGACCCTGTCAGTCACCTTCTGGCCGAGCGCGGCGGGCGGCAGCAGCCTCGCCGTGCTCTCGCCATTCATCATCACTGCGATCCCGCTGTTCGATGCGACGGTGGTGGTGGTCAAGCGCGCACTCGCGGGCAAGCCGATCATGGTCGGTGATCGCAATCACATCAGCCACCGCCTGACGCGACTCGGGCTGGGATCGCGCACGTCGCTCGCGGTGGTGGTCGCCTTGCAGATCGCCCTCGCGGCCAGCGCCCTGCAGCTGCGCTTCGGCGACGCGATCACCGGGATCGTCATCATCGCCCAGGACTGCAGCATACTCATCGCGGTGATCCTGCTTGAGACGCTGCGCGATACGCCCGATACGGACGGTGGCGGCGGCTCGGCTCGTGGTTGAACGATCGGCGTCGGACGCGGCGTTGCTCGCCTCCATCCGCGAGCGCGTGCACGCGACGCTGCTGGTGCTGCTGATCGCCCTCCGGCCGCTGGTCTGGGACGGGGATCCGACCCAACCGGCGAATCTCGCCTACCTGGTGCTCGCGGTCATAGCCGTCAGTGTCGTCGTCATCGAGGGTTGGGCCGGGTCGGTCTCCTCGTGGCGATGGACGTTCAGCGGGGCGCTGTTCGCGCTGATCGTCGCGGCGCTCATACCCGCCTGCGTGCGCTCGCCCCTGCCCATGGAGGGGGGCGCGCTCTGGCTGATGCTCGCGGTGCACCTCGGACTCGCATTCTACCTGATGCAGGCGCTGCCGGGACGCGAACGTCTGGCTTTCGCCGCGCTCGCGGCCGGACTCGTCGGCGAGGTCCTGGTCGCGCATGGCCAACGCCTGTGGGTGCTGCCCGGCATGGCCGCAGCCTCGGCCAACGGCGAGTTCGCGGCGATCGAGACCGTTGGCGGCGATCTCGCGGAACGCATCGCCAATGGCGGCGTCTACGGCACTTTCACCCTGGCCAACACGTTCGCTGCGTACCTCGTGCTGGTGGTGCCGCCACTGCTGGTATCGGCGTGGACGCGTTCAGCGGACCGCTGGTCACGAGCCGTGGTGACGCTGGCTGCCGGGCTTGCAGCCTGGTCATTCGTCGGCGCATCGTCCAAGGGCGCGGTCCTCGCCATCGCCATCGCCAGTTCGATGGGCTGGGTCATCGTGCGCCGCGATCGCTGGCGGTGGCTTCCGCTGGCTCTGGTCGCCGTTGCGCTATCCGCGCTCGCGCTGCGGCCCGCGCTCTGGGAACCGATGCAGGCGAGCACGCGCGTGCGCGCCGGATACTGGCTGGGCGCGTCGACGCTGATCGCAGAGCGTCCGATCGCCGGTCATGGGATCGGGGCGTTTCCGACGCTCGCGCCCGCGGCCATGCCACTGTGGGC
>JACCZE010000083.1 GCA_013696105.1 Planctomycetota bacterium
AGCTCGACCCCAACGCGATGAGCGCCGAGGTCTGGGCCCGGCTGTTCGTCGCGCTGAAGATCAGCGATTGGGACGACCACGAAGTGGTGGTCACGCCGGTCACCGTGCCCGACTGGCAGGATGGGGATCAGCTGCCCGAACTCGCGCAGGAGCTCGCCCGGCTGCGCCAATACCTGCCCGGCGGCCGCATCACCCATCTCGAGCAGCTGCTCCAGGCCGATCCACAGGGCGGCGGCACCTACAAGAACCTACGTCACCGCCTGACCCGGGCCGAGCTCGAGCTGCTGCGTCCGTACCTGACCCTGCACAATCCCGGTCCGGGCCGGCGCGGCCTCATCGATCTCGGTACCGTGGTGGCGATCGATGGCAAGTTCCCGACGTGGTACCTGGACAGCAATCCCGACCCGACCAAGCCGCTGTTCATCTACGACACCGCCCTGGTCGGACAAAACACCGATGCGACCACCAAGACCCATGCACGCGCGTTCGTGCGCGGCGGTTTGGCGGATCAGCCGGTGGTCTCGGGATCCTGGGTCAGCAACAAGGATCTGATCGCTGCGGTGGACGAGCGCATCGCCATCGAGGCGCCGGGCGTGGTGAACTTCCACCAGATGTCCGGGCCGGTCCGCGTCGCGCTAGGCACCGGCATCGCGGCGTCGACCCTTCCGCTCGCGACCTATCCGTCACCGACCATCGATGCGCTGCCGGCGCCCGTGCCCGATTCCCTGATCGTGCCGGCCGACGACCCCCTGCTGACCAAGATCTACCGCACCACCGGCGCGCTGTCGCAGGTGTTCGTTCCGGGAACGCCCGCGTTCTACACCGACCTCTATCCGTTCATCAGCCCCCTGGGGCGCGCCGGATCCGGCAACTTCCGCAGTTCCGAGACGCCCCCGATCGGCGTACGCTCGCTCGGCGTGTTCGCCATCGAAGCATCGTCGCACGTCATGGACCCGCTCGGCCGACAGACCGCGCAGGAGCTGCGCCGCGATATCGTGCAGGCGGTGCCGCAGGAGCACCTGCTCGAGCAGCGTTGGCTGACCCAGAGCCAGATCGATACCACCCTGGCACAACGTTTCGGCAGCCATGTGCATGCGTGGCCCATAGCCACCGAACGACGCACCAGCGTCGGCCCGGACGATCCGGACCTGGCAGCTGGCGGCACCGCGAAGCCGCTGACCGGAATGCGGAGTGCCCCCCTGCACGACATCGCCACCGTGCCGCCGGCCGACCTGACCCACATCAAGCTCGAATGGAAGGCGACCTTCGGCGCCGACAAAGCCGTCCCCGACGCCGAGATCATGCGCTGCCGCGAGGACGACGGCAGCGGGAATTTCCCCGCCTTCAGCCCGGCCTACAAACCCACGCCGCCCACCACCGCGGCCGACGCCACCGCCCAGGGCGACGAGGTCCGGCCGGATGGATACTACCACGGACCGGCGGCCGAACTCGCCTACACGCTGCGCGGCGGCGGACAGGTCGACGTCCTGCGCGACCACGGCGATGTCACGCACGAGATGGCCGCCCGGCATCTGAGCCTGTGGATCAAGCCGGAAGGCGACTGGGATTCGGCCACCTATCCCGGCATCGACGCGCTGCCGATCTTCGAAGCGCGCATCCCGGATCCCGCACGTGCGGTAACCATCAGCACCGTCGGCGTGCTGGCGACCACCGGCGCGTCGCCGACCACCGATTCGCAGAACTACCTGGGGCTGTTCTATGATCTGAAGAACCGCTTGCTGGTGCTCGCGACCGCACCGCCGTCGGCCGAGCACATGGCCGACTACTGGCCCTCGACCGTGACCGATGCGCTCTTCCCCATGGACGACGCGCTCACCAGCCGGATCGACGAACGCAGCCTGTCAAAGCCCTTCGCAGGCGGTGCCGCGCTCGCGCCGCTCGCGCCGCGCATGTACGCTTCGGGCGGTCCAACCGCGGCGATGCTGCCGCTGTTCGCCCCGAACCGCGTGCTGCACCTGTTCAAGACCCCGCACGATGCCAGCGGCAAGCCGCACTTCCTGAAGAACCAGTCCTACCATGTGCAGCTCGCCATCACCAGCAACCGTCCCGAGGGCGCCGCGATCATCCTCGACGGCATGGTCGGCCAGGACATCGCCAAGCTCGGCGTGGCCGAGCCCGGACTGACGAACGTTGGCGACCATTGCGTGTTCCCTACTCTGATCCTCGGCGGGTCGACCTCGGCTGCGGGAGTCGATATGCCGGATATACCTTACATCAAATTCAGCGCGGCGAACGTCGCCGATCTCGCACTGTCCAAGATCACGGTGTCGGTGCCGAAGATCCTATGCGATTCCAGCGGCGCGCTGTCGGCGACGCAACTGACCGCCAATGACCTGCTGCCCAGGCGCGGCATGGTACGCATCGACGACGAGTACATCGCCTACGAGTCGATCGCTGCCGATGGGAAGTCTCTGGTCAATTGCGTGCGCGGTCAGCGCCAGAACACCAACATCTACGACCCCATCGACCCGAGCCAGCTGTATCCGAGCACGCAGGCGCACCGGGCGGGTTCGCTGGTGGTTCCGGGCGGCTATCGCCTCACCGTGCCTAAGTTTGTCATCCTCCCCGGAACCCCGAACATGATCTACCGCGGCGGAAGCGTGCTGGCGCAGGATGTCACCAACGGCGACACGATCCCTGGAGCGAATCAATGGAAGGTATGGGGCGTGGTCGACTCCGCGCAGACGCCGGTCGTGACCGTCGGCCCCGATTACGTGCTGACGCGCGCCGCGGCCACTGATATCAGCCTGCTCGCGGGCAGTGGCGTCCCGCTGGAATTCCCCGTGAACGGTGGCGTGATCGCGATCGTGGGCAACCAGATCAGTTACCGATACTACAAGACGCGGACCGGCAACAAACTGAGCGGCGTGCAGGAGATCGATTCTTGGAACTCGGTGCCTGCGGCCCCTCCGAGCCCGACGAAGGCGCCTCCCACCGACATGTCCTGGCCGGTGCCCATCCCTGCGCGGATCTATCTGGTCAGCGTCCACGTCAACGGCAAGGATCCCACCGAGCTCGGGCGCTACTCGCAGCGGGCTTCCGGCAATGCCGTCCAGCTCCAGGACCCAACCGGCCGCATCGAGTGGCTCGGGTACGACCACATCCTGAGCGAAAAGCCGGTCGGCACCGGCACCGAGGGATTCTTCATCGAATCGACCGGCTTCGGCCCTGGGTGGCGCGGCCTCCAGCGCACGGCTTTCGCCAGCAAGGTCCCGGTCCTGGTGGGCAAGGCGTTCGCCACCGGCAGCAAAGCGCTGCCGGTTCAGACCGAGATTGGCGGGCCAGGCCATTTCGTCGCGACCGGCGACGTGGTGACCCTGATGCCGCGCTCGCTGTCGCTCCTCCCGACGTCGCCGGTGCCGTTCCAGATGGCGGTCCGCTATGCGGCTGGCGACGGCTACACCGGTCCAGGCGACGACGAGAGCGATTCGAAGAACGAATTTTTCGCCTTCAGCGACTTCATCCCCGACAGCGTTCCCGGCCAATCGCCGACGGACTTCTCTCTCCTCGCCTCGGCCTACGAGATCCTCTGCGGCACATGCTGGAGCGGTTTCGACCTCACACCGTTGGATCCCTTGGCGCAGCCGCGCGCCTACCTACCCCGACTTGATCTGTGGTCGAAGACCTACCTGTCGGGGGCCGCAGCGGCCGACAAGGCGCATCTGTGGTTCGGCAGCGATGCCACGGGCACGCGGAAGACCAACCTCACCATCGACTGCATCTCGGCGGGCAAGCTGTGCGCGAACAACTCCATCGGCCCCACGTGGGACGGGCACGATTACAATGCCGCTAATCCCAGCTACGGCCCCAACGTCGTCGCGAGCGGCATCGAACGCTTCTTCGATGGCGGCAACCCCACCTTCACCATCAGTGGCGCGGCCACCGGCATGGTTGCCCAGGCGACGGTTCCCCTCTTCGATTTCAGTCTGGGAAAGCTCGGTCTAGTGCTGATCGACGGCGAGGTGTTCGCCTATCAGCAGCTCAACGAGCCCGAAGGCAGCGCTATCGCCGCGGCCATGGTCACACTCAAGGCCGATCCCAATCACACCGGTATCGGGATCTACACCGCCGCCGACATCCGAGTCAACGGTCTGTTCGCCAAGCTGATCGCGCGCGGTCTCATCGATGCGGGCGACGGCGGCCTGATCCACACCATCAGCGATGGCCCCATCATCCTACAGGACGGCACCCGGCGACCGCGACGCCCTCTGCTCGAAGCGATCCGGCTGCCGTTGGGACCGGTCCTGCGCCTGAACGATCCGCTGGTCGCGCGCCAATGGGCGACCTTGACCGACAGCGACATCGTTCCCGTTCCGGTGATGAAATTGAATGCTCCGTCAGCGATGTTCTGCACCCCTGCCGGCAAAGCGGACGAGGTCGAACTGATCCAGCTCATCGGTCAGAACCGCCGCGCCACCAGCACCGGCTTCCCGCCGGTGCCCGTGCCCAACCCCGACGAAGGCAAGTACACCACCGTCGATTGGCTCAAGGGCCTCTACAACACCAAGAAGCGCACCTGGACCGCCGCCGACAAGGCGATCGTCATCGGCTGGTGGCCGCGGTACGCCAGCGCGATGCCGCAAACCCCGACCAAGGAGCACTACGCATGCCGCAGCTACGCCTGGGTCGGCTTCCCGGTCACGGTCTACGGCGGCTACTTCCACGCCGGCCTGCTCGGGCCGTTCTCAGACACCGGCCTGTTCGGCTACCGCAACGAGCGGCTCGCGGACATCAAGCTCTCGCCCGACATGTCCTCGTACTCGGACGCGTTCGAGGTCGAGGCGCGAGCGCTCGCCGATGCGCCGGACTGGGCAGCCGTGCACTGGCAGGCGCAGGATCCCGTGGTGCTGATCGCCCCTGATCCCGTCGCCGGGACCGCCGGCAATTCGGACGCGACCGAGGCGTTCTCGACCAAGGACAACTGCCTGGTCTTCAGCGACGGAGGTACGCCTGCGGTCGCCAAGGCGGTGGACGGCTGTGAGATGCGCGTCAGCTGGCGCTACGCCAAGACCGCGTCGAGCGGGCTGAAGGACATCGCCGGCTCCGGCAATCGCACACCGATCATCCAGAGCGCGCGCATCCGCTACCTGGCGCCGGTGCGCATCCTCGCCAACGAGCGTGCGCGATGATCGCCCACGCGTGGCGCAGCGCCTTCACCCTGGTCGAGATCCTGGTCTCGATCATGATCTTCGGCATCGTCTCGATCGCGCTGATCACGATCCTGCTGATCTGCACCAACCTTTTCCGAGCCGGCGAATACAGCCGCGCGTCGACCGACGAGGTCATCGCCGCGCTCGGCACGCTCGATAATGATCTCAAGCGCCTGGTTCCGGGCCGCGATGGCGGATTCTTCTTCTCGCAGATCACCGACACCGTCGCCGGAGCAGCCCCCGGCGCCTTGTCACCCCGGGGAAATTGCGCGGTCGCATTCAAGATCACCAATCCGGATCGCGGCCAGATCGACAGCTCGGGACGCAAGGCGCGGCTCATCGTCCTCTACTGGGTGGGCGGACCGACGGCCAACGACGAATACCTGTACCGCGACACCGAGGTCGCCGCCGACAGCGACGGCAATCCCGCGACGGTCAACGAGCTGGATGTGGTCAACACCATCATCGCGCGCGCCGATTCGCCGGTGATCGCGCGCCGCTGCCTGCATCTGGGAGTATGGATCTCGACCCTCGACAACCGGCGCCTGCTCGCCGCCAACAATCCCGTGGACCAGAGCGACTGGACCCAGGGCCGGGCAGGCGCCACCTTGCCGGTGGAACCGACCGCTCCGACCATCGTCGATCCGATCTACTGCACGGAAGCCACTGGTCCCCTCCCCACGGACGCGGCGAAGGGCTTTCCAGATGCCCTGCGCTTCACGGTGACGCTGGCCAACGGCCGCTACGCGCCGAAAGGCTACGTGATCCAGGACAATGGAGGGGACATCAAGGTGGCCGGTCTGGGCGCGCTGCCGGTGGTTCCCGGATCGATGGTGCGCATCGACAACGAATGGATCGCCTACGACGCGTACGACAGCGGCACCATCAAGGCCTCGGCAACCCGCACCGCGCGGCGCAGCACCGCCGCCACCCATCTGCGCAACGATCCGGTCTGGCTCGGCCAGACCTTCAGCCTGGTGCGGATATTCCCGAAGTAGGCGGCCGGGGGCCGCCAACCTGGCTGATGAGTGGCTGGTCGCAGCGGACTGCCGACCAGCCACCTGCCATCACCGGCGCGCTCGGCTCCCTACTTCTTCGCCTTGGCCATATTCTGCGCGGCGAAATCCCAGTTCGCGAGGTTGCCGAGGAACACCTCGGTCCACTTCGGGCGCAGGTTGCGGTAATCGATGTAGTAGGCGTGCTCCCAGACGTCGATGGTCAGGAGCGCGGTCTGGTTGTGCTTCATCGGCAGGTCCGCGTTGGGCGTCTTCGTGACCTTGAGCTTGCCGCCCTCGGACACCAGCCAGGCCCATCCGGATCCGAACTGCGTGATCGCGGCCTGGGTGAACTCCTCCTTGAACTTCGCGAAGGATCCGAAGTCGCGGGTTATCGCCTGCGCGAGCTCGCCCGTCGGCTCGCCGCCGCCCTTGGGCTTCATGCAATTCCAGAAGAACGTGTGGTTCCAGATCTGGGCGGCGTTGTTGAACACCGGCCCCTCCGAGGACATGATCATATCTTCGAGGCTCTTGGAGCCGTCCGCCTTCTTCTCGTCGACCAGCTTGTTGAGGTTGACGACGTAGGCGTTGTGGTGCTTACCGTGATGGAATTCCAGCGTCTCGGCGCTGAGGTGGGGGGCGAGGGCGCTCTTGTCGTAGGGCAGAGGCGGGAGGGCGAAGGCCATGGTGTGCTCCAAGGTGTTGGCCACAGGATAGGTACGTCCGCAACCCACGACAACGTCGGCAAAGGAGAATCGGCAGGTCTTTTGCTGGTATCTGGGAATCTTTCCAGAACTTAGGAGCCAATGGCCGTCGACTCGCTTTCGGAGAATCTGCGCAGGATGCGCAAGCAGGCCAAGCTCACGCAGGCTGACCTCGCGCGCTTGTCGGGACTGCCGCGCGCGACGCTCGCGAACCTCGAACAGCCGGGCGCCAATCCGAGCGTGCAGACGGTCGTGGCCGTGGCCAAGGCCTTGTCGGTGAGTATCGACGAGCTCCTCAGCCCGTCGCCCGAGCACCGGCATTACAAGGTGACGCCCCGCGAGATGCAGGAGTACCGCGCCGAAGCCGGCCGTTTCGTCGCCCGGCTGGTCTCTCCGATCGCGTCCAAGGGCGTCCAGATGCACCACATCACCATGCAGCCCGGATGCCGCTCGGTCGGTCGGCCGCATCCCCTCGGTGCCCAGGAATTCTTCTACACCCTGTCGGGTACCGCGACCATCGGCATCGAGGAGGAGGTGGTGGAGGTCCCCGCCGGCTGCCTGGTGCAGTTCCCGGGACACCGGCGTCACGTCTATGAGAATCGCGGCGCGACGGTCGTGACCGCGCTGTCGGCCGTGGTGTTCCGCCTGGCGTAGCGGGGTGCTGAAAGCAACCCCAGGGGTTCGGGGGGCCGTGACGGCCCCCCGATGTAGAGAGTCGTTATCACGAAATCCCGGCACAATGGCGACCGCAGGTCGCGCCGGGTTTTCGTGATCGCCAGGCAGGCTGCGTTTTTCAGCAGGCTGCCTGGCACCCGGCGCTTGCGCCTCGTGCTGCGCGGATCCATCCTGCTCGCCCATGGTCGACCTGGATCAGCAGCGCGGGACTCTCGAGATCGGCAGCCTGCGCACGCTGGTCGCACGCGGCCTGATCTCGGCCGACGGCGGCATCCCCGACGATCTGGTGCAACCCGCGAGCATCGATCTGCGGCTGGCCGCCGAAGGCTACCGCATGCCAGGATCGATCCTGCCGATGCCCGGGGAGCGCGTGCGCGATCTGATCGCCGGGCTCGCGCTCGAACGCATCGACCTGTCTCAGCCGACGTGCCTGGCCCGCAACCAGGTGTACCTGGTGCGCTTGGCCGAGCGGCTCCGCCTGCCACCGGGGTTGGAGGCGTACGCCAACGGCAAGAGCTCGACCGGGCGCGTGGACCTGGCCACGCGCGTGCTCGCCGATGGCAGCCCGCGCTACGACCGCGTGCCCTCGGGCTACGACGGCGAGCTGTGGATCGAACTGATCCCGCGCAGCTTCAACATCGTGGCCCAGGCGGGAGTGAGCCTCAACCAGGCGATCTTCTTCCGTTCCCGCCGCCTACTCGATCACGAGGAGATGCGCGAGCGCCACGCGCGCGACCCCCTGTTGCGCGAGCCAGACGGCTCGCCCTCGCCGGTGTCGAGCCTGTTCGATGGGCGCCTGATCATGACCGCCGACCTCGAGCGCGCGATCGTCGGCTTCGTCGCGAAGCGCACCCATCGACCGCTCGTGCTCAGCGGCATCGGGCAGCACGAGTCCGCGGATTTCTTCGCGCCCGTCGAGCGGCCGACCTCGGGATTCCTGTTCCTGGAGCAGGACCGGTTCTACATCCTGTCGACCCGCGAGCGCGTCTCGGTCCCGGCGGATCTGGCGTGCGAGATGGTGCCCTTCGACCCCACCGCCGGCGAATTCCGCGCGCATTACGCCGGCTTCTTCGACCCCGGCTGGGGCATCACCGAGGGACGCTCGCGCGGCGCGCCAGCGGTGCTCGAAGTCCGCGCGCACGAGGACGATCTCATCCTGCGCCACGGCCAGCCGATCTGCGCGATGGCGTACGAGGCCTTGACCGGTCCGTGCTCGCGGCTGTACGGGACGTGCGGAAATACGTATGCCGCGCAAGAAGGCCCACGCCTGAGCAAGCATTTCCGGGGGTGAATGCGAGGTTGGTGGTTGGTGGTTGGCGGACGCTCATTGGTCAATGGTTCCGCTGTCCCCAAACACCAACCCTTGCCCTCGCCTGGTTCACTGATTCGTTGTTCGGCTGTCACCACCAACCACCAACTACCAACCGTTCATCCCACCGTCGGCAGATAGATCGTGATGGTGGTGCCGCGATCCGCTCCGCTGTCCAATTTCAGCACGCCGTCGTGTTCCTTGACGATACGGCTGACCAGGCTCAGACCCAGACCCGTACCCTGGCTCTTGGTGCTGAAGAATGGCGTGAATACGCGCTCCTGGAGCTCGGCGGGGATGCCGCAGCCGTTGTCGGTGACGACGATCTCGACCGCCGGCTGCGAGAGCGGATTGTCTTCCGGCGCTCGTCCGGCCGAACAGCGCACGCTCGGAACCGGTGACTGCAGCACGGCGTCGAAGCTGTTGCTGATCAGGTTCGAGAGCACCTGGCGGAGTTGATCCGGATCCGCGAAGGCGACCGGGCAATCCGCCGTCGCCGAGATCCGCAGCGCCAACCCATGGGGCAGGTCGCTGCGGCGTTGGCTCAGCTCGTTGAGCTCGGTGAGCACCGGCGGGATCTCGGTCGGTCGGCGCACCGGGGGCCGCAGCCGCGACAGCGCGAGGAAATCGCCGACGATGCGCGCGAGACGGTCGGACTCGCCCACCATGATGCTCGCCAAGGCGGCGGCGTCCGCCTGACCCAGCTTCAGGCAGATGTCCGACAACTCCTGGGCGCAACCGCGCAGGCTGGTGAGCGGGTTGCGCACCTCGTGGGCGATGCCCGCGGCCATTTCACCGAGCGAGGCCAGGTGCTCGGCGCGGCGTGCGTTGTCCTCGAGGATGCGTAGCCGCGTCTCGTCCGCGACCAGCAGGGTCCGCCCCAGGCGCTTGCCGCGCCGCCCGACGAGATCGGTCGCGCGCAGCACCAGGTGACGCTGGTCGACACCTTGCGACCGTTCAGCCGAGCGGCCCTGGGCTTCCATCAGGCGCAGGATGTCCGGCTTGTCGCCCAGGATGCTCGCGACCTGCTTCCCCTGCACCCCGCTCGGAAGACCGAGGAGGTTCACCGCCTCGGCGTTGGCGTAGACCACCGTCCCCTGCAGGTCCACCGCGAGCACACCCTCTCCCAGCTGGTCGAGCAGCTCTCCGGTGAAGATGCGCTGCTCGTGCAGACGCAGAGCCAGCAGCTGGCCGAGCATATCGACCAGGAACAGCGCCGCGACCTGGATGGTCAGGTAGCCGAGGATGCGGTTGGTGTCGACCAGACCGGGAACCGAATCGATGAATCCGACCGAGAACGGATGCCATCCAGCGAGGTAGCACGCCGCGTTGCCGGCCATCACCAGGCTCGCCAGCGCCGGCATGACGAAGCGCGCGACACCCGGCAGCACCAGGTTGCCGATGAGCACGACCGCGAACAGCAGCACCAGGCCCGGCGAAGCGACGCCGCCGGTATAGTAGATCAACAGCCCGATCCACAGCAGGTCGAAGACCAGGTGGAATGCCAATTGCCAGGTGCGCCGCGCGAGCCCGACTCCCAGCAGCAGGAAGGCCGAGATCCCCGTAACCACCACCAGCAACCACCGCAAGGTGACGTTGACCGGCTCGATCAGCTCGGATTTGCGCCCTTCGAAGGCGAAGACCACGATCCCCAGCGCGATCGACAGCAGCAGCAGGCGCAGCAGGCCCACCTGCCGCGCCTGCGGCCGCAGCCCAGGTCCCGCGGATGGGGCCGTCAACCGCACCGGATCACGCGTGCTCGCCATCCCTGCGACGGCTTGGGTCGCCGATCAGCTCAGCTGCTTCTGCAGCTCGAGGATCGGCATGAAGATCGCCAGGACGACCGTGCCCACGACGCCGCCCATGACCACGAGCATGATCGGCTCGATCAGGCTGGTCAGCGATTTGACCGTCGCGTGGATCTGCGAATCGTAGAAGTCGGCGATCTTGCCCAGCAAAGTCTCGAGCGCGCCCGACTTCTCACCGATGGCCATCATCTTGACCACCATCGGCGGGAACACCCACGAGGTCGAGAGGTGCGAGGTCAGGCTTTCGCCGCGGCGCACGTATTCCCGGGTTTGGAGCAGGGTCTCTTCGATGACCACGTTGCCCGCGGTGCTCGCCACGATCTCGAGCGCCTGCAGCAGCGGCACGCCCGAGCTGAGCAGGGTGCCGAACGTGCGCGCGAAGCGGCTGATGGCGACCTTCTGAAACAGGGGCCCGAAGACCGGGAGCTTGAGGAACACGGTGTCCTTGACGCGTTTCCCCTGCCTGGTCTTCATCGCGAGGATGTAGCCGACGACCGAGAGGATGACTATGACCAGCACGGTCAGCAAGTTGTTGGTCACCCATTTCGACGCAGCCAGGACGATGACCGTGATCGCCGGCAGCTTGGCATTGAGCGAGGTGAACATCCTCTCGAACTTCGGCACGATGCCGACCAGCAGGTAGCCGGTGATGCCGAAGATGAGGCACAGCGAGATGACCGGATAGGTCATCGCCGATTTGATCTCGCTCTTGAGCGCTTCCGCCGACTCGAGGAAGTCGGCCAGGCGATTGAGGATGACGTCGAGCTGGCCGGACGCTTCGCCGGCCTTCACCATGTTGATGTAGATGTCGGGGAACATGCGCGGGAACTTCGCCATCGCTTCCGATATCTCGGTTCCGCCACGGACCAGGTCGGCGCACTCCTGCAGGCCGGCGCCGAAGCCCTTGTTGGATTCGCGGGTCTGCTCCGCGAGGATCTCGAAGGATTCCAGCAGGGGGATGCCAGCGCCGAGCATGGTCGCGAGCTGACGGGTGAAGAGGCACAGCTCGATCGACTTGGCCTTGCGCGCGGCGCGGCCGAAGATGCCCTTCGATTCCACCACCTGGTCCACCCGGCTGGGGTTCATCCCCTGCCGCTTCAGCATGGTCATGGCGTCATCGCGCGAACCGCTCTCGATGACCCCCTTGAGCTCTTTGCCGGTGGCATCCTTAGCGACGTAGTTGTAGGTGAACTTTGCCACGACGAGGCCCCCCGGTACTGGCAAGTATGCACGCTAAACGCCGAATCCACAATGGCCTGCCACTGGGCGGTGGCGGTTCTCTACCATACAGTCTACACGGATGCATGGCTCCGGCCTCCATCGGACCTATGGTGGCGCCGCCATGGCCGACCGACCCCACCTGACCCTCATCCCGCGCCAGACGCACCGCATCGAACGCGGTCACTCCTGGGTCTTCCGCAGCGAATTCACCGACATCGTCGGCGAGCCCACGGATGGAGATGCGGTCGAGGTGCGCGACCGGCGGGGCGTGGTCCTCGGGTCGGGCCTCTACAGCGCGAACTCGCAGATCGCGGTGCGACTCTTGAGCCGGCGGTCTCCTGCATTCGATCGCGACTTCTTCCTCGCCGGTCTGCGCCGGGCGATCGCGCTGCGCGACGAGCGCCTGCCGGGACGCCCATGCCGACGCCTGGTCAGCAGCGAAGGCGATCAGCTGCCCGGCTTGATCGTCGACCAGTACGGCGATCGGATCGTGATCCAGACCACGACCGCAGGCATGGATCGACTGCTGCCGATGTGGGTCGACCTCCTGCGCGGCGAACTCTCGCCGGTGCAGATCGTCGAGCGCAACGACCTGCATGTGCGCCGGCACGAAGGACTGCCGGAACGGGTCGGCGTGCTCCACGGTCCAGCCGGCACCCGGATCACCGCTCGCGTCGGCAAGGTGGACGTGGACATCGATCTGCTCGACCCGCACAAGACCGGGGCCTATCTCGATCAGCAGCTCAACCACGAAGCGGTGGCTCGCTGGGTCCGGCCCGGCGATCGCGTGCTCGACTGCTTCAGCCATCTCGGCGGATTCGCTCTCCACGCCCTGCTCGCGGGAGCCAAGGAAGCGATCGCCGTCGACAGCGCCGAGGCCAGCATCGCCGGAGCTCTCCGCAGCGCCGAGCTCGCCGGCGTCTCTGAACGCGTGGTCACGCACTGCGCCAACGCCTTCGACTGGCTACGCGCTGCGGACGATGCGCGCGAGCGCTTCGACCTGGTGGTGCTCGATCCGCCGTCGTTCACCCGCAACAAGGAATCGGTCGCCGGAGCCATGCGCGGCTACAAGGAGATCCACGTCCGCGGGCTCCGACGGCTCGAGATCGGGGGCCGGCTGGTCACCTTCACCTGCTCCCACCACGTTCCCGCACCGCTGTTCCTGGAGACCATCCTCGCCGCGGCGGTCGACGCCAAGCGGACGTTGCGGCTCGACGAGTCGCTGCAGGCGAGCCCGGACCATCCGGTGCTCCCCGCGATCCCGGAGAGCGAATACCTCAAGGGCTTCGTCTTCACCGTCGTGGACGCCTGACAGGGATCAGCCTTTGGCGACCGGAGCGAGGCTGATCGCCCCTTCTGGGCACGCCTGCACGCACAGTCCGCAGGCATGGCACTCGTCCGAACGAACGGCCACGGCCTGCTTGCCGCCATGCAGGAACGCGCGAAGCCGCGAGAAGGCCGACATCTTGGACGTCTCGTCGGGTCCGAGCCGTCGCACATCGAACACGTGGTAGGGGCAGACCCGGACGCAGTCCGCGGCGGCCTCGCAACGCGAGCGATCGATCACCGGAACGACGATTCCCGGACGTTCGGCGCAGTCACCAGCCGCCATGGAGGCCTCCAGCGGCAAGCCTATGCTACGGCCGCATCAAGCGACGGCTTCTTCGGTCCGAGGATCGAGCAGTCCGGCGAAGGACTCGCGCTCGATGGGCGCGGTGTCGGCAGCGCGCGGCTGACCGATGCGCATCACCGACCAGTCTCCCGCATCGAATTCGAGGGCGGACATGCTGTCGACCCAATCGCCGGAATTCAGGTAGTCGATGCGCGCATCGCCGCAGGTGATCTCGCGTCGGTTGGGAAAATGGATGTGACCGGTGATGATGCGCTCGAATCCGCGGCTGGCGGCCACGCGTGCGCAGGCCTCTTCATAGCGGCTGATGTGCGCGAGGGCGCCTTTCATGCGCTTCACCTGGGCGACCAGCACGGTGGGCTGCATGCCCACGCGCGAGCGCACCATGTTCGCGCGCCGCTCGAGACCGCGCAGCGCGTGATAGGTCAGGCAGCCGATACGACGGAGCCAACGCGGCATCTGCATCGCGCCTTCGATCGCATCGCCGTGGACGATCCAGGTGCGCTTACCGCCCAAGGTGCGCTCGATGCCATCGACCAGCTGCACCGCACCGGTCTGGAAGAAGGAGAACCGGCGCAGCACCTCGTCATGGTTGCCGGTCACGTACGACACCGGGATGCCCTCGTTGGCGAAGGCGAGGATGCGCTGGACCACGCGCGTATGCGCCTCCGGCCAGAAGCCCTTGTGCAGCTCGCGCAGGTCGAGGATGTCGCCATTGAGCACGACCTCGCGGGGGCGCACTCTGGACAGGTACGCATCGAGTTGTTCGGCTTTGCAGGACCGCGTGCCCAGGTGCACGTCGGAAAGGATCATCAGGTCGATATGACGGCGTTCACGCGGGGCCGAGATCAGGTCGGCCAGGTGCGGAAGGCGGCCGTTCGTCGAGAAGGCGGCATGGAGCGGGAGATCATCCATCGTGGTCCATCCTCGGTCTGTGACGTGCCGCAACGGCACGATCAGCTGGGCGTGAAGCACGGAGAGCCTAGCGATCCGCGGGGTGATTTCCCGACAAATCTACCGTGTGGGGGCTGCGAGCTATAGATCGGCGAACAGGCAGGAAGCAGGTCAAGGAGCCTCCTGCGTCTCCCCTGGTTTCTGCGGTTTCTCCGCCTTCGGCGTGAGATCGACGGTGTGGGTGGTCCCGCCGATCGTCACCGTGGTCCCATGATGCAGCTTCCGCCCGGGTCGGGTTTCGCGCTCGCCATTGACGGAGGCGCCGCCGGTGCGAGCGAGCGCTTTGGCCGCGCCGCCGCTCTCGGCCGCTTGGATCATCTTGAGGAATTGGGCGAGGGTGATGTAGCGTTTGCCCTGACCATCGAGTTGTTCGCTCATGCCTCGTCCCCTGACCGGATGTGATCACGCCCACGCATCGAGGTACCCTTTTACTCCGAGCCATTTCTCACGCGGCACCTGGGCGCCCATGACCTGCACCACCGCCGCGCCCGCCAGCGCCCCCAGCCGGCCGCACTGGGCGATCGGCAGCCCGCGCAGGTGTCCGGCCAGGAAACCTGCCGCCCAGGAATCGCCGGCGCCAGTGGTGTCGATCGCTTCCACCTGCTCTGCCGCGACGTGGACGCGCTGACCCCGGCATTGGATGAGCGCCCCCTCCTTGCCGAGCTTCACCACGGCGATCGGCACGTGCCGCGCGAGATCCTCGAGCGCGGCCTCGGGGCCGGCCGAATTCCAGGCCTTGGCCTCATCCACGTTGGCGAACACCAGATCGACGAATCCGTCGAGCAGTTCGAGGATGACCTCGCGGTTGGCCGCGACGACCTCGAGCGAAGCGAGATCGAGCGCGAGTTCGCAATCGGCCTCCTTGGCCGCACGCGCCACCGCCCGGGTGAGATCGCGATTGAACAGCGTGTAGCCCTCGAGCATCACCACCTTCGCGCCCTGGAAGACCGCGGGGGTGAAATAGGCGGGATCGAGCGCGGCGGCCGCGCCCAGGCAGGTGCGCATCGTGCGCTCGGCATCCGGCGTCACCAGGCTCAGAGCTCGACCGGTGGGAAGTTCGGCATGCTCGACCAGCTGGGGATGGCAGCCCTGGGCCTTCAGCGCCGAACGATAGAATTGGGCGTAGTCGTCGGCGCCGCATGAACCGATGAAAGCCGAGCGGATGCCGAGATTCGCAGCGCCGACCGTGGTGTTCGAGGCCGCGCCGCCTGCCGCCATCACCGGCTGGATCCCGCCATCAGCGACGATGGCGGTGATGATCTCGGCATCGACCAGCTGCATCCCGCCCTTCTGACCCTGCACATGGGTGCGCAGGAAAGCCTCGTCGACGGAGACGACCAGATCGACGAGCGGTGAGCCGACCCCGAAGAGTTCGTGGACCGGCTCGGTCGTCGCTAGGGAATCGGCATTCATGGATGGGTTGTGGTCGGTCGAGCCCGACTCGCCAGCGAGAAGTCCTGCGGCGACCTGGAACTGCGAGCCGAGCTCGCCGTTGAATCAGCGCTTCTGTTCGTCGACCGTTCGCGCCACTTCCATGAGGATGCCCTGCATGGAACCCTGGAGCGTCTTCTCGCCGCTGGGAGGAGCGTCGGCGTGGAACGCGAAGCGCGGCGGCGGGCTCTGGGCGAGGCTGATGAGCGCGTCCATGCCCTTGCTACCGCCATGGGTGGCGTGGATCGGGTTGCCGCTGCTGATCCACACCGAAGCGAGATTGGCGCCCCCGACGAGATCCAGGCGGCCGGTCTTGGACGTCGCCTGGAAGAACTGCAGGAGATCGAGCACGCCGCCGCCGGTGATCTCGCCGGTGAAGGTCGCGCCTTGGTTTGCGATGTCCTGGAGGTTGAAGCCCGGACCCATGGTCTCGAGATTCGATATCTGGGGCGCCTGATTGCTCAGCGAAGCGGGATCACCGCCCGGAGGCAGCATGTGCAAGCGGTAGACCTGGCCGCCGATCTGCAGCTGACCGCCGTCATCGATGCGCATCGGACCGGGGATGCGGTTGCCATTGACGAACACGCCGTTGCGGCTGCCGAGGTCCTTGACCTCCCAGAAGTTCTCGGCGGACCAGACGAGCTCGGCGTGACGCCGCGAAGCGAGGGCGTCCTGCAGCACGATGTCACAGGCTTCTTCGCGGCCGAAGGTGTAGGTGCGGTCGGGGCGCAGCCGGTGAGCTCGGCGCGCAGCCGAGACCAAATAGAAATCGACGGACATGTGCGCGGGCCTCGCGTCCAGGCTACGACTGGACGCCGTTGAGCGCAAGCGCTCCGGTTCCCGCCATTGTCGCGCCCACTTCGTCGGTAGCGTTCGGGCATGGATGGAAATGACGGTTTTCCGGGACTCGCGCCGCAGTTTCCACCGGGATCCGAGCCCCAGCCGCGCTCCCGGCTGGTCGCCACCCTGCGCCGTATCGATGGCTGGGGGCCGCGCGCCTGGCGCGAGGTGTCGGGAGCCTGGCGACTGCGCCATGGGGTGATGGCGCTGGACGATACCGAGAGCGGCGTGGGCGACGACGAGGGCGCGGTCGCCTGCCACCTCGTGCTCGACGCCCATGGCCTGGGAGACGAGGAACCGGTCGCGACCTGCGATTGGGTCTTGCGATCGGCCTGGGCCGGTCTGCTGCCGCGGGCCGGGATCGATGCCAGCACCTACCGCCCGACGGCGATGATCCAGGCCACCAACGCCTGCTTCATGCGCCGGCCCACCACCGGGGGATCGACCCTGTACCTGCGCTTGGTGATCAGGCTCCCGTTCGCGGGAATGTGCTGCGATGGCAAGCGCTTCCTGCGCTTCGTCACCAGGCTCGAGACCTTCGCCGGTTCCCTGTCGCGCGCCCGCGAGCGACCGACGCTCGCAGCCCATCGACGCGCAGTCGCGGTGCAGCGCGCACTGCGAGCGGCGCTGCCCGGCCGGGGCCTGGTCGCATTCCTCGCCGATGGATCCCGCCTCGCGCGACGAGGCGACGGTGCCGCCG
>JACCZE010000207.1 GCA_013696105.1 Planctomycetota bacterium
CTTCACCAGCGGGGTGGGGTAACGTACCAGGGCTTCCTCGGGCCGCCCCAGGTGGATCAAGGCCTGCACCGCCACCTGCACCTGCTCCGGATAGCGCTCGAGGACCTCGCCGGGCCGCCTGAGGACCAGCAGCGCACCCGCCGCCGCGCGATCGCCCTCTGGCCGCTGCGCGAACGACCGGTCGTGCATGTCGAGGTAGACCTCCAGCCGTTCAAGCCCACCGGTGATCCGCGCCTTCGCGGTGAGCCGAGAGGTGAAGTCCGCCCACAGCAGGATCGCCCGGCTGCGCAGGTCTTCGCGTCGATCCTTGGTGATCAGATGGAGCAGGCCCTCGCGCACCTGCTGATCCTGCTCGGCTTCGAACTGGTCCTCGAGCTCGTGCAGCCGCACCAGGTCAGCCCAATCTCCCGCGGCCAATGGCCGCCACGAGATCATGGCCGCGGCATGATCGCCGCTGCGCCACTGGCAGAGCCCGGTCTTGTAGATGGCCTCATCGGCGATGTCCTGCCCGGGAAAGCTGCGCACGACGTCGGCGTAGCGCTCGATGGCCAGGGGATAGAGGCCGTCGCGCACGTAGGCGTCGCCGATGGCGGTCGGCGGGATCTTGCGCGGGACGCCCTGGGTGAAGACCCGGATCCGATCGAAGCACTTGCCCACGTCGTAGGCATACAGCGAGAAGGTTCCCCCGGTCACCGGAAACGGTTCGATGCATTCGCAGACCGTGCGGCCGTCGATCATCAGGCTGATGCGGGTATCGACGATCTCGATGCGCACGCGGTAGACGACCCCGGTCCGGCCTTCGAAGGTGGAGGTCGACAGGATGCGGCCTTTTTCCGTCTTGATGGTGTTGGTCGTGCCCGCCGCTCCTCCGAACTGGATGTAATACGAATCACCGGCCTCGCGCGGCGCGATCAGGGGCTGACCCCTCGCTCCCGCGGCCTTCCCGATGTCGGCCGGGCCGCGCCGCCACATCAGCGAGCAGTCGCCCGCGTTGGTGCCGGCGAGCATCTCCGCGTCGTACTCGATCGCCACGTCGCCCTGGAACACGCGCTCGTGGGCAAGCACGTTCTCGAGGGTGGTTTCCGAAACCAGCCGACCATCGCGCACCGCGAAGGCGCCGGATTCCGTCTTCCAGTGCGGCCCCAGCGCCGGAGCCGAAAAATCCTCGACCACCACCGGATTGCCCCAGGTCGCCACCTCCTTCAGCTTCTCGCCGTAGAGCAGGGTGCCGAGGGCGAGGATGGCGGCCACGGCGGCGACGCTCGACCACAGCACCGGCGCGCGTTTGCGGTGCCAGCGGCGCAGACGCTGGAACACGGTCTCGCGATGCGCGCTCACCGCGAGCCCAGCCTGGTAGCTCTCGAGGTCGGTCAGTAGGCTGCGCATGTCTGAGTAGCGGTCGGTGCGGCTGGGCGCGAGCGCCTTCAAGGCGATGTCCAATAGCGCGGGCGGGATCCGCGCGCGCTCTTCCTGGGTCGGCGGGTCGATGGTCCCCGCGCGTTTCTTGCGCCAGAACTCCTCGGAATCGTCGGCCCAGGTCGGACAACGCAGCGTCAGCGCCGTGAACAGCGTCGCCCCCAGCGCATAGACGTCGCAGCGCGGATCCGAGACCTCACGCCGCGCTTGCTCGGGGCTCATGAACAATGGAGTCCCGGATGACCCGGGCTTCGCCGCATCGATGCGCAGCGCGCTGCCCCAGTCGACCAGCAGGGTCTCGCCGAAACTGCCGAGCATGATGTTGTCGGGTTTGACATCCAAGTGCAGCACGCCGCGGTGATGGGCGTACGACAGGGCGTTGGCCACGTCCTTGAAGATCCCCACCACGGCGTTGAACGTGGCGATGGGCTCGGAGCGAGCGGCTGAGGTCGAGCGGTTGATCGCGTCGCCGAGCGAGCGGCCGTCGATCCGCTTCATGGTGAAGTAGACCCGGCCCTCCTTGCTCAGCGCCAGGTCGTACACCGGCAGCACGTTCGGATGCTGGAGCGACGCGGTGATGCGAGCCTCGTCGACGAACTGCGCGACCTCCTCGCTGTTATCGGGCGAGCAGCGGGTGAAGACCTTGGCCGCGACCGGACGCTTCAGGCTGCGGTCGATGACCGCGTAGACCTCGCCATTGGCGCCCGAGCCCAGGTTCCCCTCGACCTCGAACCGCACCTCGTCGCGATTCGGGAACGAGAAGCCGTAGCCGGCGAGGATCGCCTCCAGGGACTGCCCGTACAGGCTCAAAGACTCCTGGACGCCCATCCGCGCGCGCGCCCTGCCCGACGAGATGGTGCGGCTGCGTTCGACCCGGGGATCCTCGACGACCGTCTTCTCGGCCGATGAGATGGTGCGGTTATCCCCTGTCATAGGTCAGGATACACCTTTTGTGATGGAGAGGATAGGGGGAGTAGAGGAAGGGCCTGAAGCTGAAGAAGGGAATTGAAGGTGGAGAAGGTGAGAAGGTGACGAAGTGAAGTGGGAGCCGGACCTGGATCGGACGTGGGGAACGGAGATCGAGGGGACTCCTCGCGCTCATCGATCGGTGGTCATGGCCCGCGCTGACGCGCGAGTCGGAATGCGCTCGGGCTGAGACGGTGGAAGCGGTGGAACGCGCGCGAGAAGTGGAACGGGTCGTCGTAGCCGCAGGCCGCTGCGACCTCAGCGATCGAGCGCTCCTCGCTCGCCAACAGGCTGGCTGCCGCTTCGAGCCGGCGCCGCGCGATGAATGCGCGTGGCGATGAGCCATAGGCGGCGGTGAACCGGCGACGGAAGTGGGCGAGGCTCATCTCCGAAGCGCGAGCCAAAGCTGGCACCGGCACCGGGTCGGGGAACCGCCGCTCGAGCAGATCGATCGCCGGCGCCAATCGCTCGCGGGCATCGACCAGCGAGCCGTCGGCGATCGCCGTGGCCGCGATCGCCGCTGAGGTCACGGCGAGGGCGAAAGCATGGACGGATGACGCGAGGGCCGTGCCTCCGCCGGCGGTATGCTCGGCGATCCGGCGGTAGATCGGCCGCCACCAGCGCCAGCGCGATTCGGGCCACGACACGACGCGTCGGATGCCTGCGATCGCCTGTGCCATGGGTAGCGATTGCGGGGTCAGATGCAGCCAGTGCACGCTCATCCGGCGTTCGCAGACCTGGCGGTTGTCAGGCTGTCCTGGGATGAAATAGATCAGGCCCGGGACCAGGTCGGTCCACTGGTCATCGACACAGAAGCGCGCGTTGCCGGACACCGGGACGTAGATGCGCGAATACTCGCGGCGGAAGCGCTGCGGGCGCGACCATGCTGGATCGCAGCGATGCAGTCCACCCGCGATGACCGATACTCCATAGATGACCACGGTCAGCCATCATACGGAGGTGAGCGATACGTCCAGGTCGAGAGCGGGGCATCCATGGTATCGGCAACGACGTGGACATATGACTGCCAACGTGGAGTCCCCATGACAACGATACCGAAGTCCGTTCAGGTCGCCTCCCACGAGCGAACCGTCCAGCCAGCACCAAGCCCGTCGAGCGTCGTGGCCCTGCCCCCCGATCCCGACCACCAGCAGCTCGCGGCCATCGCACGCGATCTCCGCTTCCATCCCGGCGCGCCCTCTCGCGCGCGCACATTGACCGCATCGCAGGTCGACGCCTACAATCGCGACGGCTATCTCACGGGAATCCCCATCCTGTCTCCGTCAGAGGTCCTCGCGCACCGCTCCTGGTTCGATGGACTGCTCGAGCGCACGCTGGCGACTGGACGCGACAGCTACTCGATCCGGGCCGCGCACCTGCGTTTCCGCTCGGTCCATGCGCTGCTGTCCCATCCGCGTATCCTCGCATGTGTGCGTGATCTCATCGGCGATGGCGTGGTCGGCTGGGGTTCGCACTACTTCTGCAAGCTCCCGCGCGACGGCAAGGTCGTCCACTGGCATCAGGACGCCAGCTATTGGCCGCTGACGCCGTCGAAGACGGTCACGGCCTGGCTCGCCATCGATGACTCGCGGGTGGAGAATGCCTGCATGCGCGTCATCCCGGGATCGCACCACCTCGGCCATCTCACCTACCGCATGGCCGAGGACTCCGCCAACGCCGTGCTCGATCAGCAGGTCGAGTCGGCGCAGGAATTCGGCGATCCGGTCGATCTGATCCTCGCCGCTGGCCAGATATCGCTGCACAGCGACCTGCTGCTGCACAGCTCCGGGGCCAATACATCCAGCCTGCGTCGGTGTGGCCTGACCTTGCGCTACTGCGCTGCGGATGTGCGCGCAGAGTTCGGCTGGAATGCCAAAGGCGTGGTGCTCTGCGGTGCTGATCTGAGCGGCCACTGGACTGGAGGCGTTCCGGCGGGCGACGACTGAAAGCATGGGCGGGATGGGGTCGAGGGCGTCGCGCGCAGTACGTGCAGTGGTGGGTCAGGGTACTTCATCATGAACAGGGGCTTTGGCTTTGGCTTTGGCTCTGGCTTTGGCTCTGGCTCTGGCTTTGGCTTTGGCGCATCAATGCCATGAGCCGAAGCCAGAGCCGAAGCGAAAGCCCTCGGCGGGGGGTCGAAGGGGGGCACTCCGCCCCACTTCTGACAACAGCAAGCTGCAGTGGCCGCTGGGGAAAATAGCGACCGCAGGTCGCCCCCAGCGGGCATTGCGGTGATCGGCTCTGGCTCTGGCTCTGGCTCTGGCTCTGGACTGATCGTACCGGGCGTGCTCGCAGTAAACCCTTCTACCCCCTCGCGGGGGCTCGCTGGCGCTCGGGGTTGACTGCTGTGCGCGGCCGGTGGGTGCCTGGGCAGGAGCCAATCATGACAACACTCGACCGCCTTGACATCTACCACAAAGCACGAGCAACGTGCGCAGTTGCATACGTGCTCGCGGGGGAACTGCGCGATCGTGATCTCAAGGATCAGATCAGGCGGGCTGCCACGTCTGTCGTGCTGAATATCGCCGAGGGACGCGGTCGTGGCAGCGATCTCGATTTCGCGCGCTGCCTCGCGATCGCTCGTGGCTCGAATACCGAGCTCACCGCGCAACTGACCATTGCCGGGGATATCGGGTTGCTGCCGCGCGGTCGCGTCATGGTTCTGGTCGCTGACATCGACCGCGTGGGGCGGATGATCAGTGGGCTGATCAAGAGGTTGCGGGGGTGACATGCCAAGTGGTCGCTGACGGGGGTCGAAGGGGGGCACTCCGCCCCCCCTTCTGAAAACAGCAAGCTCCAGTGACCGCTGGGGACAATAGCGACCGCAGGTCGCCCCCAGCGGGCACTGGAGCGATCGGCACTTCGCCCCACTTCTGACAACAGCAAGCTGCAGTGTCCGCTGGGGAAAATAGCGACCTCAGGTCGCCCCCAGCGGACACTGTGGCGATCGGCTCTGGCTCTGGCTTTGGCTTTGGCATATCGATGCCCTGAGCCGAAGCGAAAGCCAAAGCCCCGGATTCGCGCTCAGGGTCGGATCATGTCCGTTTCCGGGAACCGGTGCCCAGGCGGAACAGCAGCCCCAGCAAAAGCGCGAGTCCACCGCCCAGTCCGCACTGGTTCTTCCCAGCGCCGGCAGGTGACGATGACGCACCGCTGTCCGCCGTCCCGCTGGTGCGGACATCATCGCCGCCCTCGGTCATCGCGGTGGTCGCGACGCGCGCGCCGGCCAGGGTCGCTCCCGAGGCGGGAGTGATCGCGATGTTGTCGAGCGTGGCGCCGCCGAGGACGCTGCTGACGCTCGAGGCCCACACGCCGATGTAGACCGTCGAGCCCATCGCGATGGTCTCGCTTCCCATGTCGGTCCAGGTCGCGCCGTCGACCGAGCGCGCGGCGGTGAACACGTTCCCGGTGCGCACCAGCTTCAGCCACTGCGGCAGGCGCAGTCCGCTGCCGGGCGAGGTGCCGGTGCTGGTGGTCGCGCCGGCGTCGCTCACGCGGCGGCGGAACTTGCAGCGGTCGATCTGCGTGACCATCAGCGACGCATGGGGCGAACTCGCGCCCAGGTCGCGGCGCATCATGATGCCGGCCTGCGCCCATTCGTTGGTGTTCTGCACCGTGGTGACCCGCGCGACGATGCTGCCGTCCCCGGTGAGCCGGCGGTAGACCATATGGAAGGCATCGGTGCTGCCGTAGAGGTCGCCGCCGGAGGCGCGCACGTCGATGCGCGCGCTCGCGATGGTCGAGCTTCCCGCGACGGCCACCGCGCCCACCGTGGCGTTGGTCCAGCCCGATCCAGCCGCGGCGGTCACGTCCAGGTAGTTGAGGTTCATGCCGCCGGTGTCGAAGGCGATGCGCAGCACGTGATTTCCGGCGGCGAGCGTGGCGGTCGCCGTGACATCGGCCCAGGACTGCCAACCCGAGGCATCCGTGAAGCTCATCGCTCCGCTGACGTCGGCGCCGTCGATGCGCACGCGCAGGGTTTTGGTGCCCGCGATCGAGGATGCGACGCGCGCGCGGAGGGCGTAGGCTCCTGCGGTGGCGACGCGGACGTCGAACTCGAGCCATTCGCCAGCCGCGATCCAGCCGACATTCTGCCCTCCGCCCGCGTCGGTCGTCGGTTCGATGTCCACGCCGTCGCTGCGATACGCGCCGCCGCTGTTGCCGGCCGAGGTGTCGGAATAGCGGGCATAGTCCTCGGCCTGCAGCCGGGCCGGCAACGTGATCGCTGGCGAACCCGCCGCGGTCGCGACATCGATGTAATCCACATTGAATCCGGAAGTGTCCATCGCCACGCGCATGGTGTGCGTGCCCGCCGAGAGCGAGACCGTGCCCGAGGTCATGCGCACCCACGACTGCCAGCCCGAAGCATCGGTGAAGCTCATCGCCCCGGTGACGTCGACGCCATCGATGGTGATGTGCAGCGTCTTGGTGCCGCTGACCGCCGACGCCACGCTGGTGGTGACGGTGTACGATCCCGCGGTGGCGACCGTGACATCGTACTGCAGCCACTCGCCCGCGCCGATCCAGCCGACGCAATAGCCGCCAGCGCTGCAGGTCTCGATGTCGACGCCGTCGGAGCGGTACTGCCCGCCTTCGTTCGTCGAGCTGTCATCCAGGTAGCTGGTGTAATCCTCGGCTTGGACCCGCCCGGGCAGAGAGACGGTGCCCGGCGTGACGACGGCGGTGGCGGTGACGGTCACCGTCGCCGAGGTCGCGGTGGCGCCGGCATTGTCGGTGGCCTTGGCGGTCAGGGCATAGGTGCCGGCGGCGACGTTCGACCACACGATGCTGTAGGGGCTGGTGGTGTCCTCGCCGATCTTGGTCGCGCCGCGGAAGAACTCGACCTTGGCGACCGAGCCGTCGCTGTCGGAGGCATTCGCACCGAGGGTCACGTTGGATCCCGCGGTGACCGAGGTGTTGTTCGCCGGCGCGGTCATCGCGACCGAGGGCGCGTTGTTGCTGGTGCCGCCGCCGGTGACAACGATATCGACCATCACCGGGCGATGATCGGACAGGTCCCACGACGAGTCGATGATCCAGCTCGAGACGGTGCGGATGACGCTGGTGCTGTCCTTGGAGCGGAAGATGTAGTCGGGGCGCCAGTTGGC
>JACCZE010000209.1 GCA_013696105.1 Planctomycetota bacterium
CGTTGGTGAGGTGGCAATGCGTATCGATGATCGGCGGCAGCACGTCGCCTAGTCTGTCAGTGGACTCGGATGCGGAAGTCCGACTCGTCGCCGTCAGCGCGGTCGCTGTCCGATCTCCGCCATCCGCCATCCGCCATCCGCCATCCGCCATCCGCCATCCCGACCGCCGAGTCCTGTTTGCGTGATACAATGGGCGCAGCCCATCACGCAAACATCCTGGCTGGAACAGCCAGGATGTAAGGACGACAAAGGTCGCGGGGGCCCGGGGGCAAAGCCCCCGAAACAAAAGCTTTTACTTCTTCTTGTCGCCCTTGGCGTCGGCCTTCGCATCCTTCGCGGGTGCGGCGGCCTTGGCATCGGGCTTGGCGCCCTCGGCGGCCTTGGCGTCGCCGGCAGCGGCTGCGCCATCGGCAGGGGCGGCTCCAGCTGCAGGGGTCGCACCGGCGGTGGCGGTCTCGGCGGCGACCATCTGACGCGGGATGACCACGGTCAGGACCGGCTGCTTCGGCGGAACGGCGAGCTTCACGCCGGCGGGCAGGGTGATCTTGTCGGCGTAGACCGTCTCGGTGATCTGGACGTCGGACAGATCGAGCTCGAGCTCGTCGGGAATGGCGTTGGCCTTGCACTGCACGCGCACCTTGCGCATGCGCTGCTCGACGATGCCACCGGCCTTGACGCCGGGGCAGTTGCGCGCGTCGGGTCGAACGAAGACGTCGACCTTGATGTCGGACTTCTCATCCACAGCGATCAGGTCGATGTGCTGGATCTTGTCGGTCAGGCAGTTCTTGACGATCTCGGAGCGCAGGACGGTGATGCTCTTGCCCTCGACGTCGACTTTGCAGAGATGGACGACATGCGCCGCGAGGTGGTTCGCCGAGCCCTCATCGAGGGAGGCGTGCCGGCTGGGGCTGCCCGCCTTGACGATGGTGATGGGAACCTTGCCGGAGGCGCGGAGCTTGGCCGTGGCTTTCCGTCCCATGTCGGTGCGGGGATGGGAGGGATAGGACTGGGTGGCGGACATGGGT
The DNA here is from genome assembly GCA_013696105.1 of Planctomycetota bacterium. Taxonomy (GTDB): domain Bacteria; phylum Planctomycetota; class UBA11346; order UBA11346; family UBA11346; genus JACCZE01. Next base: position 1,026 of record JACCZE010000209.1, read on the forward strand.
GACTCCTGGCTTTCGATAGCAGCTACACGAACAGCGAGCTGACGGATTGGTTGGTATGGATGCGGCGGATCGCCTCGCCGAGGAGCGGGGCCACCGAGAGCACTCGGATCGGCAGCTCGGCGTAGCGGCGCTTGAGGGGGATGGTGTCGGTGACCACGAGCTCATCGAGGCCGACTTCCTCGAGGCGCTCGAAGGCTTCGCCGCAGAGCACGCCGTGGGTGACCATCGGGATGACGCGGATGGCGCCGAACTGCCGCGCGGTCTTGATGGCGTTGGTGATCGACCCTGCGGTGGTGATCATGTCGTCGACGATGATCACCTCGCGCTTGCCGATCTCTCCGATGACGTTGGCGACTTCGGTTTTCGAATCGCCGGTGCGACGTTTGTCGATGATCGCCAGACGCGCGCCCAGCTTCTTCGCGACCTTGTCGGCGAGCTTGATCGATCCGGTGTCGGGGCTGATCACCACCGGATCGGTGAGCTTGAGGCCCTGCATGTAGGCCAGCAGCACCGGCACCGCGGTGAGGTGGTCTACGGGCACGTCGAAGAAGCCCTGGATCTGCTGCGCGTGGAGGTCGACCGTGACCAGGCGGTTGATGCCCGCGGTGGTGATGAGGTTCGCGACCAGCTTGGCGGTGATCGGGACGCGGCCCTCGTGCTTACGGTCCTGGCGCGCGTAGCCGAAGTACGGCACCACGGCGGTGATGCGGCTGGCCGACGCACGGCGCAGCGCGTCGGCGATCACCAGCAGCTCCATCAGGAAGTCGTTGCTGGTAGTCGGCTGGACGACGAACACATCGGCGCCGCGCACGTCCTCTTGAACCTGGACTTTGACCTCGCCATCGGGGAAGCGCGCGCAGGTCATCTCGCCCAACGGACATCCCACGGCGTCGGCGATGGCCTGCGCGAGCGGTCGGTTGGCGTTTCCAGAGAAGATGCGCATCGCGCGGAACCAGTGCAGCCGTGGGAAATGGGCTCGGCACGATAGCGATTCGGGCCCGATGCGCAAGAGGATCAGGAACTGCACTGGCTGGATCTAAGCCTCGGAACAACGAGGACTTGGGGAGAGCGAGGGGAGCACAACGGAGGACGCCGGTGGCCATCCCCCGGGAGATCACGCTTCCGCGACCAGCCTGCCCTCAGCCAGGAACCGTCAGACCGTCAGCCACCAACCACCAACCACCAACCACCAACCCTACGCCTTCGGCTCCGCCGGCTTCTCGCCCTTCTTGAACACCCAGCGCCAGAGCTTCACCATCGGGTCGTAGTAGGTGTCCGCGACCCGCTCCTTGAGCGGGATGATGGCGTTGTCGGTGATGGTGATGTGCTCGGGGCACACCTCGGTGCAGCACTTGGTGATGTT
>JACCZE010000216.1 GCA_013696105.1 Planctomycetota bacterium
CGCTCAGGTCGGACGCCTGCGCGCCTCCCTGATCGCCCTCGCGCCCTACACGCTGCCGCTCGTGCTCGTGCCCCTGCTCGCCGGTAGGTGGTTCGCACCCGAGGGAGCCCTGCGCTCGTTGCTGTCCGCCCTGGCGGTGGTGGCGTACGTCACGCACCTCACGGCGCTGGTCCACAACATCCGGCTCAATTTCCGCGACCCCACGGGCGATCTCGCACTCGTCGGCCGGCCGCTCGCGATCATTGCCATCGTCTGCGCGCTGATCCTGGTCACCGCGGGGACGATCGTGGTCCTGTGGCGGTAGAAAGGCGGGAGGCAGCGGGACGCGGCGGATGGCGGATGGCAGATGGCGGATGGCAGATGGCAGATGGCGGAATTCTCGCTTCTCCTCGGGCGCCGAGCGGCGGTGGCGGCATACAATCGCGAAGCGATGCCGCCACGATCAGTACTGCTCCGCAGTACTGATCGAGCTGCGACAAAGCCCGGGGGGGTAGGCCGAAGGCCGTAGGGGCGATAGCCCCTGAGCTCAAGCTTAAGCCGTCTTCGGCTCCAATTCCGCTCCTTCGGGCCGGATCGAGCTGACCGGAATGCGCCCGCTGGCGTTGGCGTAGTATCCGTAGCTGGCTTCGGTGGCGTGCTCGCCGTTGAGGACCACGCCCGAGATCTTGCTGGTCAAAGGGGCGAGACGCGCGAGCGCGGACTTGATGTTCGCCTTGGTGGTGAAGCGGTCGCGCACCACGAGCACGATGCCGTCCACCAGTTCGCCGACGATGACCGCATCCGAAACCGGCCCGAGCGGTGGCGTGTCGAAGATGACGTAGTCGTAGGCCTGCCGCCACGCGAAGACCATCTCCTTGAGCTGCGGGCTGTGCAGCAGGTCGCCGGGATTGCGCGGCCTGCCGCCGGCGCTGAGGAAGTCGAGATTCGTATAGCTCGTCGGCGTCATACGCACGCCCTTCTCCCCTTCGAGCGCGGAGCTCAGTCCGCGTTCGCACGATTCCCCGACCTGCAGGTGCAGCGTCGGCTTGCGCATGTCGGCATCGACGAGCAGGACTTTCGCCCCGGTCGAGGCCATGCTGATCGCGAGCCGCGTCGCCACCGTGGATTTGCCCTCGTAGGGGCGGCTGGACGTGACCATGAGGCAATGGCAGCCGGCATCCTGGCGTTTGGCCAGACGGACGGACGCGCGCAGGTTGCGATACGCCTCGGCCATGCTGTGCGGACGCTCGGGATTCCCTTCGCGACCGAGCGGCGCGAGATGCGCGACCCGAGGAGTCTTGCCCAGCAGCGGCAGGCGCGTGAGCACCTGAGCCGCGATCGCTCCGCGCACGCGGGTGTCGAGCGACTCGAAGGCCAGCGGCACGGCCACCGTTACCGCGGCCGCCGCGACCAGCGCGATGGCCAGGAACTTCAGACGGCTGATGTTGACCGGCTTGCTGGTCGAGTGGGCGGGATCGACCACCGCGATCTGGTTGACGTTGAGGTGGCTTGAGACCTCCTCTTCGCCTTTGCGCGTGAGCAGACGCTCGTAGAGGTTTGCGCGCGACGTGGTGTCACCGGTGAGCGCCATCAGTTCCGCGAGGTTCGCGCGGTAGGTGGCGAGATCCTTCTCGCGCGTGGCGATGCGCTTGGTGACGTCATCGAGCTGGATGGTCAGCTTCTGGTGATCATTGGCGATGCCTGCGCGCGCCATCTCGACCGCATCGGCGAGGAGCTTGCGCGACTGCACGATCTCTCCGCGCACTTCGACCAGGCGCGGGTGCTTGTCCAGGTACTTCTGTGCCAGCGAGGATTCCTTGCCGATGAGATCATAGACGCGGCGCTGCTGCTCCATGACCACGGCGTTGGTGCGGATCGGCTCGATGCGCATCAGCCCAGCGATGCGCTCGGCAGGGTCCTTCTGCTGATCTGCGACCGCGACCATGCCCATCAAGGCCTGGGTGGCCGCCAGGTCGGCGAGGAACGCGGTGCGATTGGCTCCCAGATTCGCGACCTCCTCGGAGAGGAAGTTGTGATCCGGGTCGGCGCTGAGGATGCCGCGCTCGGCACGGAAACGTTGCTCGGCGGAGCGCGCTTCCTCCAGCCGCTTGCCCGCATCGACGACGCTCTTGTTGAGGAAGCTCAGCGCGCCGACCGAATGGCCGGCTTCGCGTTGGTTCTGGGACCGCTGGTAGGCCTCGATCACCGACTGGAGCTGGCTCTGCGCGCGCACGGGGTCCTCGTTCGTGAGGGCGACGGCGATGATCCAGGTGTCGCGACTGGTGGTGACCTTGATGCGGTGCGACAGCGTGGCGACGCGATCGCGGCTGGCGGTGTAGACCTCGTCACCTCCGAACGCATCGGTCTTCACAGCCTCGCCGAGCACCGCGTAGGAGAGCAGCAGCTCCTTCTGGGTGTTCAACAGCGAGTATTCGACCTTGCCCGTATCCGGATCGACCTGCCACTGAACCGGCTTGTTGCCACGATCGATGCTCAATCGCGCGCTCGCTTCGTACAATGGCACGGTGCGCGAGGTCAGGAACAGGACGAGCACCAGGGTGCCGAGCCCCGCGATAGCGGCACTGAGCGGCCGGCGCCGCACGAGATCGACGACATCGCCGAGGGTGAGCAGTCTGGGTGCCGGGGATGAACTCATGGGGAACTCCGATCCGTTCGTCGCCGCCTTCGAACCCATCCGTGCAAACGGGTTTTTCGAGACGGTTGCCAGCAGAGTGCCCGCAGACCTTCGAACACAACGCGGCAAATGATCGACTTTACTCACGGTCGATCTCGCGCCGGGGGGCGAAGTGGGGATCCCCGGCGGGATCCCCCCCCAGATAGGTCAAACGTTGTCGACAAATGGACTGAATGCCCAGCTCCTTATCGCCAGAATGCGCGCGACTGATCCAGGCGGAAGAAATGGGTACGGACATGGCGGAATCGGAGTCGATGGCGACGCACCCGAGCGGAGATCACGGCGCGGTCCAGCGCGCGCATGCCTTGTTCTCGTTCTTCGACCGATCGGGAATCCCATGGGCGGTCGTCGGGGACAGTTCCGACCTCGACCATGCCATACGTAGCGACGTCGACATCGTGATCGATCCCGGGTCCCTCGGGCGCGTTCCCGGCTTGATGGACGAATTCGCGCGATCCTGCGGCGCACGCCTGATCCAGGCGCTGCGACACGAAGCCGTCGCCTGCTACTATGTCCTGGCGTGGCGGTCAGACGACGGCATCGGATTCCTGCACCCCGACATCTGCGGCGACTGGTGGCGCGGGGGCCGACCGTTCATCGATGCGGGCACCATGCTCGACCAGCGCATCCGCGACGATGCGGGCTTCATGCGCCCCTCTCCTGGCCGCAACGCGGTCTATTACCTGCTCAAACGGCTGAGCAAAGGCGCCCTCGACCCCGCGCGCTGCGCGTTCATAGCCCGCGAGTGGAACGCCGAGCCGGACATCGCCCACTCCCTCGCCACCCGCTGCGTGCCGGAGCGTGCGGATGCGCTCCACCAGGCGTGCCTGACGGGGGACTGGTCCGCCATCCTCGCCGATCTCCCGGCATGGAGCCGTGCGATCGACGGGGGATTCGCACCCGGACTGAGTGAACGTTCAGGTGATCTGACGCGCCGCGTCGGTCGGGTGCTGCATCCGACCGGACTACTGGTCGATGTCGGCGGCGGGTTCACCGCGGATGCCGGAGCCGCATTCCTCGCCCGCTGGAGCCGGGCCTTCCGTCGAACGCGGGTCGCTCCGGCGGGCGGCGCCACGGCTGCGCTGCGGATGTGGCCGACCCTCGCGCGATCGACCCTGATCCTGCGCCCGACGACGATGGTCGCCCAGTCGCGGCGGTCCTGGAATGGGACGCGGCTGGCCGTTCACGCCGGGGCATGGTCCGACGGCTCGGTCGATCAGCTCATGCTCGAGACGCTCGCGTGGCGCGTGCACGCTCTGCTCGGGATCGCGAGCGCTCCCAGCGCGGTGATCGCTGGACTCGGAGTCGGATGATGGACGCCCATATCCTCATGCGTCTGGGCGAAGGACCGCGATCGGCCCCACGATCGCAGTCTCCGGCGTCGACCGCCGTCCGGGCGTCCGCCGTCGAGCGCACCAGGGCGCGCGTCCTGCTCTCGGCATACGCGTGCGACCCGGGGCGCGGCAGCGAGCATGGCGTCGGCTGGAACTGGACGCGCGAGCTGTCGCGCCACGTTGAGCTGTGGGTGGCGACCCGCGCGAACCGACGTCAGGCAATCGAATCCTGGGAGCGCGACCACGGCGCACTCGGCGTGCACTGGATCTACCTCGAGGGGCCGCGCTGGCTGCTGTGGCTGAAGAAGCACGGCCTGGGGATCCATGGCTATTACCACCTCTGGCAGCGGATGCTGCTCGGTCGCGCCCGTGCGCTGCATCGCACCCACCGGTTCGACGCAATCTTCCACCTGACCATGAACGGCTACCGCGAACCGGGCTACCTGTGGAAGCTTCCCTGCCCGTTCGTCTGGGGTCCGATCGGCGGGCTCCAGGACGCTGCCCCCGCTTTCCTGGTCGATGAGCCGGTGCGCACACGGACGGTCGAGCGCGTGCGGGGCTGGCTCAACCGCGCGATGGCGCAGTGGTCGTGGCGGCCGCGTCAGGCGCGCGCGCGCGCGGCCTTGCTGATGGCCGCGAACCGCGATGCCGTGGCCTGGGCGCGAGCGGGGACACGCGCTGTCTGCGGATCCGAGCACCGCGTCATCGTCATCCAGCTGCTGGAAGCCGGTGTGGTCGAGCAGCCGTCGACATCCACGCGCTCGGACCACGAGATCCTCTGGGTCGGCAGCGACGAACGGCGCAAGAATCCGCGCTTCGCGCTCAAGGCCTTCGCACTGCTCCACCGTCAACGGCCGACGGCGCGCCTGACCATGGTCGGACTGTCGATGGCGCGTCAGGAGGAGCTGCGGGCGTGGGCTGATCGCCGCGGATGCGCGCTCGACGGGGTTGCCTTCCATGCGCGGCTGCCGCGCGCCGAGCTCGCCGCGTTCTATGGCCGAGCCGCGCAGTTCTGGTTCACGAGCTATCGCGACACCTCCGGCAACGTCCTGCTCGAGGCGCTGTCGTGCGGCGCGCCCTGCATCGCATTCGACCACCAGGGAGCTGCGGACATCCTCGCGGGAGGCGCCGGCGAACTCGTACGCCCGGCCGCTCCGAGCGACATGCTCGCTTCCTGGCTGCGCACATCCCGGCGGCTGCACGACGACGCCAATGCACGTCGCCGCTTGGGCGAGTGCGGACGCACGTCGGTGCTGGCGCGATACGCCTGGGCCGACAAGCCCGCCGCGCTGGTCACGCTGCTGGACCATCTCGTGGAGGCATGATGGAAGCGACGATCGTACCCGCTGCGCGCGAGGCGACGCCCGCCCATCGTCGGCGCGGCCTGGCTGTCGCCTTCCTGGGCCCCGATGGAGCGGGCAAGAGCACGGTGATCAAGGGATTGCAGAGCGAGCTCGATCGCCGCGGCATCGCCCACCAGTACCACCACCTGCAGGTGCGCTGGTGGAAGAGCGGTGTGGGCATCACGGTGAGCGATCCGCATGGCCGGCCTCCGCGCGGCACGCTCGCGAGCATCGCCAAGCTCGGCTGGTTCCTCGCGCGGGCGTGGCCGGCGTGGATCGTGCGCGTCATGCCGGCGCGCCGGCGCGGCGAATGGATCATCCTCGACCGGTGCTTCACCGACCTGCTCGTCGATCAGCGGCGATACCGCTACGGCGGTCCGATGTGGCTGGCTCGTCTGACCGACCGGCTGATGCCCGCACCGGATGCCCTGGTCGTGCTGCATGCTCCGGCGGAGGTCATCCACCGCCGCAAGGCCGAGGTGCCTCCCGAGGTGCTCGCGCGCCTGCTCGACGGTTACCGCGACCTGGCGATCCAGCGCGGCAACGCCCGTCTGGTCGACGTCACCGCGTCGCCGGCCGAGGTCCTCACCGGCCTGCTGCCGCGGCTCGGACTCGACCCGTGATCCCGACCCCCGCGCTGCCCCCCTTCCTGATCCCGGGCACCCGCATGGCGGTGCGCTCGCTCGCGCAGCACCGCGAAGAGCGCTGGTGGTACAGCGCGGGAGCAACCAGCGGCGTGGACGACTTCGTGCGCGCGAGCGTCGGACGTCGCTGGCCGCTGTACGCCTTGGCTGCGCGCTGGCAGCGTGCGACCAGGTCCGCCACCGGGGCCGACTGGTCCGAGCCCATCGCGCGGCTCCTCGCCAAGCATGCGCTGCCCGCGCACGATGTGCTCGCCCAGATCGGCACGCCCGGGCATTACCGCAAGCATGTGGCAGTGCTGCTCGATGCGCGGGGCGAACGCGTGGGCGTGCTCAAATGCAGCCATGCGCCAGCGAGCTGCGGATCCATCCGTGCCGAATCCGCCGCGCTCGGGGCCATGCACGGGCATCTGCCGGGGCTGGTGCCACGCGCCCTCGGCATCGAGGAGGCTGGCGACCACGTGATATCGCTGCAGACCCCGGTCCACGGCGAGCGGTGCGGGCCATGGAGCGCGGATCACGGCGCTTTCTGCGCGGCCGTCTTCGTGCAACCGTCCCCTGCCGGATGCGCGCGGGATTGGAACGAGGCACTGGAACCACGCGAGCGCATCCGCACTCGGCTCGCCGAAGCGGGGGCGAACGGTCCCGCTCAGGCGTGCGCCCGCTTGTTCGAACGGGTCGCATCCGCCGCTGACCAGCGCCTGCCCCTGGGGTGGTCGCACCGCGACTTCGTCCCGTCGAACGTCTGGCGCAGCGGCGACGCCCTCGCTGTCATCGATTGGGAATGGGCGGATCCGTCCTGGACCCCGGGCATCGACGTCATCCATTTCCACCTGATGCCCGCTCTGCGCCGCGGCCAGTCGCCGACCGCGGCCGCGCGGCAGCTGTGCGCGAGCGGATCCCCCCTGGAAGCCACCTGCCGGGCACTCGGGATCAACGCCGATCCCTGGACGCTCATCGCCTGCTACCTGTACGACCTGATCCTCTTCTATGCCGATGCGAACGGAGAGGGACTGGCCTCGGCGGGACGCCACCCGCTGATCGCGGCGGCGTGCGCGCTGGCGGCCGATGTGCCCTCGCCTCGCTCCCCGCCGGCACGAGCGGCCCTTTCGGCATCGGCGGTACATACTCTCGGCGAATGACCTGGGGCGTAGGACCCGTTGCCGTACAAAGCGACAGCATCCCCGAAGGAGCTGTCGCCTCGTGACTACGGCCGAACCCATCCGCTACGCACGCGAGATCACCGTCATCGGTGCGGTGTTCACCCTCGCCTACCTGCTGGGGTTGGCAGAGGTCGTGTCGTGGTCCTTCATGCCGCGATCCCAGCTCGGCCTGCTGCGCTTCCTGCCTGCGGCCCTGATCATCGGCCTGACGCTGGCGGCCGCCTTGCTCAGCGGCGGCATCGCCCGCCTGGTGTGGCTGTCGATCATACGCAATTGGCCGCTCGCGCTGCTGTGCGTGTACGTGGCGGCGGGCGGCATGTACACGCGCTTCGTCCTCGATTCGAAGGAATCCTTCTTCGGCCACGCCATCGGCATGCTGGTGTTCTTCGCGACCTGGACGCTGGCGACCCGAATCGGTCCAGTCCGGGCCATCGTCCCGCTGTTGCGCGCGTCCATCCCGTTCTGGCTGGTGATGTTCGGGGTGGTGTGCTACGGATTCGCGATCGGCAAGCACCTCGCCCATGAGATCATGTACGTGTTCGCGCCCCTGCCCCTGTATCTGGGCCTGACCGCCCGCACGCGCGGCGGCAGGATCATCGCATTCGCCGCCATCGTGCTGGTCGCTGCGATGGGATTGAAGAACACCACGCTGATCATCGGCGCCTTTTCGGTGTTCATGCTGTGGATCTTCTCGCAGCCCGAGGTCCGCAGCGGAATCAGGCCGCCCCTGACCATCAAGTCCGTGGTGCTGTTCGCGGTGGTCGCCCTCGTCGCCTATGCCGGCTGGTCGCATCTGAGCGCGAACATCGGTGAGTTCTCCAGCGGGAATACCGACTTCCGCCAATACAACTATGCACGTCTGTGGAACATGTTCCTGGTGTCGCCGATGATGGGCGACCGCTTCATCGGCACGCCCAATCTGATGTTCGATCTCTATCAGATCGAACTGGGGCAGAACCTGCCGAGCCACAGCGATCTGCTCGATGTGCTGGCTCACGGCGGCCTGCTGGGGGCGATCCCGCTGGCCCTGTTCATCGCGATGATCGTGATCTCGTTCCTGCGCACCTGCGCGCGTCCCGGCTCCGACGAGACCTATGCTGCGCAGGTGACGCTGTTCGCGGTCGCCATCAGCGCGCTGTTCACCTCGACCGGCAACCCGGTGTGGGCGAATCCGACCAACGCCTTCATGTTCTGGGCGAGCCTCGGCCTCTGCCAGGCGCTGAACAACCCGCACCGCGACCACGAGGTGGGAACCTGGTGGCGCTCCCGCGTGCCGCGCGAAACCGAATCAACATCCATGGCCGCATGACCATGTCGACGTCGCAGGAGGACATCATGAACGTTCAGCTGACCCACGGACCCGGGAGCGATGCGCTGTCGCTGCGTCCCTTGGTGACGGTGGTGACGCCGGTCTTCAACGGCGAACGCTGCCTGCAGCGCTGCATCGACTCGGTGGCCTCCCAGACCTGGCCCAACATCGAGCACATCGTGGTCGACGGCGGATCCAAGGACGGGACCCCGGACATCCTGGAACGAGCGGCTGCGGGCAAGCGCCTGCGCTACACCAGCGGCCGCGACGCCGGCGTGTACGACGCCATGTCCAAGGGCGTGCGCATGGCCCGTGGCGATTACATCCACATCCTGAATGCCGACGACCGGTACTCGTCCCCGGATGTCCTGTCCCGGGTGGTGCCCCACATGGAGCGCAATGGGCTGGACCTCTGCCATGGCCGCGCGCGCCAGGTCGCAGCCGACGGCCAAATGGTCTGCGAATTCGGGCGCGACGTCGATTTCAAGTCCCTGCTGAAGAAGATGCGGGTGGCCCATCCGACGGTGGTGGTGCGCCGGTGGGTGTACGAGCACTACGGCGCCTTCAGCGTCGGATTCCGCATCGCTGCGGACCATGAATTCCTGCTGCGGGTGTGGAGCAAGGTCCGCGTCGGATTCGTTCCCGATGTCCAGGTGCTCATGGAGATCGGCGGACTGTCGACCCAGAACGCCAACGTCCAGAAGTCCTACCGCGAATCGATGGGGGCGGCAGTGATGCATGGACGCAACCCCTGGGCGGCAGCGGTCCGCTGCGGCTACGAGATCATCAAGCACCGCGTCATCCGCTCCCGTGGATTCCAAACCCATGACAAAAAAACCGATCATCGCCCATTGCTGGTACCGGTCAGCGAATCCGTCAGGTGAGAACCTGGTGGTGCAGCGCGAGCTCGACCTGCTGAGGGCGGGCGGCTGCGATCCCGCGACGCTGTTCCGGCATTCCGACGACCTCCTCGGTTCGCGCCTCGCGCAGCTGCGCGCTGGCGCACAGCTGCATGCTAGCCGCAGACGGATCACCGCCCTGCGCCGCGAAATCGAGGATCTCGACGGTGAGGTCCTGCATGTGCACAATCCCTGGCCCCTGCTGACCTACGGCGTGTTCGAAGCGGCGCACGAAGCCGGCCTGCCGACGGTCCAGACGCTGCACAACGCGCGGCTGATCGCCACCAACAACCGCTTCCACGGAAGCCACGGCCAGCGTCGCCCGCAAGGCGCGGACGATCTCCTGCACCTGCGCCGCCTCGCATCGCAGCACGGGTCCCCGCTGGTGAATGCGCTCTACAACCGCGCCCTGCGCGCCTACTGGAAGCGCGGCGTGCCCCAAGGCTGCGTCGATGCCTACATCTGCCTGACCGAGTTCCACCGCCGCCTGATGGCGCTCGCCGGACTGCCGGACGAGCGCCTGGTGGTGAAGCCGAACTTCCTCGACCACCGCGGTCCGATCGGCGTCGAGCCCGGCGACTACGCTCTGTTCGTCGGCCGGCTGTCGCCCGAGAAGGGCGCCGACGTGCTGGTGCGCACCTGGGCGGGGATCGGCCTGCCATTGAAGGTGGTCGGCGCGGGACCGCTCGCCGGCGTCGTCGCCGCGACCCCGGGAGCCGAGTACTTGGGCCCCAAGCCGCAGGACGAGGTCCTGCGGCTGATGGCCGGTGCGCGCTACCTGGTGATCAGTTCGACCGGATACGAGGGCTTCCCCCTGGTGCTGGTCGAGGCGCTGGCCAGCGGGACGCCATGCCTGGTGCCCGACCTGGGCGGCATGCCCGACATCATCGAGAGCGATCGTCTCGGACTGGTATTCACCCCAGGAGACGCCGAGGACTTCTCGTCCGCCGCGCGCGAACTGTGGGAGACCGCGCCGCGCATGCGCTCGGCATGCCGTCGCGAATACGAAGCGCGCTATACGCCCAGCCGCAATCTCGCCATGCTCCAGCGCATCTACGACAACGTGCGCAACCACCGCCGCGCCGACGACGGCGTCGGCCAGTATTTCGATCCACCGCGCCGCGCCAGCAGCCGCCGCGTATCCGATGGGCCGCAGGACGATCTCGCACTGGCCCTGACGCCGGCGATCGGATCCGACAACGCCACGAGCAATGC
>JACCZE010000219.1 GCA_013696105.1 Planctomycetota bacterium
CCTCGCCCAACCGCTGCGCATCGTGCGTCTGGCCACCGCGACCCAGCCGCTCTCCGCTGGGGTCTTCCTCGCCGACGTGCGTGGTGCCTATCGGGCCCATGGCCTCGATGTGCGCATCCAGGCGTACACCACCGGCAAGGAGGCGCTGGATGCGGTGATCACGGGCGAGGCCGATCTGGCGACCGCGGCGCACACACCGCTCATGCATGCGGTGATCGCTGGTGAACGCCTGTCCGCCTGGGCGGTGATCGGGGAGGCTCGCCAAGGGCAGCGGATCGTCGCCCGTGCCGACCGCGGCATCCGCGACGCTGCGGATCTCGCCGGCAAGACCATGGCGGCACCGCATGGAACCAGCGCTCAGATCTTCGCGCTGAACTTTCTCAGCTACTACGGGGTCGACCCGGCGACGGTCACCCAGGTCCACGGTGCCGCTGACGCCTTGGCGGGAATGCTGACATCCGGAGACGTCGACGCGGTCTGTGTCTGGGATCCGTATGCCTCGCGCGCCGAGCATGCTCTCGGCGATGCAATCACGCTGACCCAGGACTCGCTCTACCAGTATGGGTGGGTCCTGATCGGTCGCCCGGAACTCGGACCGACAGGTGCGGTCGATGGGATCCTGGCGGCGCTGCTCTCGGTCTACCCCGATCTCCAGACTCTGGATGAGGCCGACAAGGCGGAGCTGGCGCGCCGCTGTGGCAGCCCGTTGGATGAATTCGCCGTCGCGCTCGCGACCTACCACTACCGCATCGAACTCGACGCCAGCCTGGCGGTGCTGCTCGAAGGCGATGCCCAGCTTCTCTATCCGGACAGGTGGGCGGACCGCGACTTCGCGTCCGTGCTCGATGCCGTTCCGCTGCTTCGGGTCGACGCGAGCGCGGTGGCGGTGGACTGGTGACGATCGCCACGCACGACTTCCGCCACTGGGCGCTGTGGCCCTCGCTGCTGGTCGCCATCAGCCTGATCGGCGGCTGGGTGGCATCGACGGTGGTCTATCGCCGCGCACAGCAACAGGGCGAAGTCGTTCAGGCCACCAGCGCGATCGCCTTGTCCGCGTTCGACCTCGCGGGCTCGCTCCCGCTGGCGTTTGGCAATTCGGTCGTGGCGAAGCGCCAGGTCGAGGCCTCGCAGGCGGTCATGGTGCGCGAGCTGGCACGGCTCGAACAGCTCGGCTGGGACAAGCCCGAGACCCGGTGGATGCGCCATCTGATCTCAGCGGTGATCGAGACACGGGCGACGCTGACCCCGCCCATGCCGCCGCAGCGTCGCGAATTTCTCTTCGGCAACCTGCGCGTCAATCTCGGCAAGCTCACCGCCAGCGCCGAGGTTGCGCACCAGCACGCCACCCGTACGCGCAGCGAGGCCATGCGCACGTTGTACAGGATCCACAGCGCCATCTTCGCGACCGCCCTGGTCGCTGTCATGGTCGCCGTGGTCGGCTTCGTGCGCCAGCAGCGTCAGCGCAACCGCTACGAACGCTCGCTGCGCGACGCCAACGATCAGCTGGTCGCACGTGCCCAGGAGATGGAGGAGATCGTCCACGCCGCTTCGCATGACCTGAAGGAGCCACTGCGCATGGTGCATGCGTACGTGGATCTGCTCAGCGTCCGCCTGAAGACCGTGCTCACGGAGGACGCGAGCCGCCACTTCGCGTTCGTCCGCGCCGGCGCCACCCGCATGCAGTCGCTGGTCGACGACCTGATGCAGATGTCGATGCTGGGCCACGATGACGACGACACGTCGGACGAGGAGTTCGATCCGCGGATGGTCATCGATGAGCTGCGCACGGTGTTCCACGATCGTCTCGTGGCGATCGGCGGCGAGATCGAGGTCGGAGCGCTGCCGCGCCTGAGCGTGAGGCGGTCGCGTTTTTCTCGGCTCATGCAGAACCTCGTCGGCAACGCCATCAAGTACCGCGACGAATCGCGTCCGCTGCGCATCCGCATCACCTCGCATCCTGAGGGCTCGGCCTGGCACTTCGCGGTCGAGGACAACGGCATCGGCGTCCCCGAGCAGCATCGCGAGCACATCTTCAAGCTCTTCCGCCGCCTGCACGGTCAGGAGGTCGAAGGCACCGGCGCAGGCCTGGCCATCTGCCGCAAGATCGTCAGCGGCTGGCGCGGCCGCATCTGGGTCGAGCCGGCTGCTCCGGCAGGATCGCGTTTCGCCTTCACGGTGCCGCGCTGAGGTGGTCCGGTCCGGTACCGGGGCTCCTGTGCGATGGCAATCGACGGCCATGCATTGGCGCATGCAATCCCGACAGGTGGTCGTCGTCGCAGATGATCGCCCTGCAGGGCTTAGCGGTTGGCTCGAAACGGCATTTTTCGCCGTTCGGGCAGCCTTCGGTCATCATGCGGAGACCTCAAAGGCCAAAGGCAGCCGCCGGCAGTAATCGTCGCATGCGGACCATGTTGTAGACCGCGGCCGTGAACTCGAACATCCCGTCGACCCGTGCAGTTCCGCGATGGTGCACCTTGCGCATCAGGCCAATCGTCTTCATCCAGCCGAGGACCTCTTCGATCATCTTGCGCCGGCGCTGGCTAACGGCGTAACCCGGATGCCGGGTGGTGCGGCCATCGCTGCCGGATGAAGGTGAACTGCGTCTCCATGGAAAATGAGGGTCATGAAGACTGGCCTTCGTGTGGTGCTCGCTCGAACGGTGGACGAGCACGGCGTCGTCTGCCGACCTGACCGACTCAGTCGCCGTGCTTATTTAGACAGCGTGAAATAGAAGGTCGATCCGACATCGGGCTTGGACTCCACCCAGATGCGCCCACCGTGATGTTCAGCGATCTTCTTGCACGTTGCCAGGCCGATACCGGAACCGGGAAATTGGTGGGCGGAGTTGAGGCGCTGGAACAGTTGGAATATCTTGCCGGAACTTTCCTTCTCCATGCCAATACCGTTGGGGATCTTCTGCTCGCGGGCTTCGCGGGTCGCCTCTTTGAGCGCCTCGGCTATGCCGAAGGGGACCATGGTGAGCAGGTGGAGACTCGCCTCTCCCTGCGCCGGCTCGAGGTAGGGCTGGGTCTGGCCTCGGAATTGGATGATGTCCAAGGACTCGTTGACCAGGACTCCCGCAGGAGCGAAGCGCCCGAGAACGATGCGATCAGCGGCGCGGTGCAAGTCGGTCACCGAGGGGATGATTGGCGGAGTCGGGTTTGTCATGGTTGAAACATCTTCGCGCTTGGTGGCGTGAACCCTCGGAATTGGGCGACCTGCGGTCAGCTTCTTGTGGTAGATGCGATTCTTCTGGTCCACCATTGCAAACAGATCCGCAGCCTGGCCGACCGATTCTACGGAGCCCAGCAGCAACGTGCCGCTGAGATCGATGATCGCCGCGATGTGCTGGTCGTCCCCGGGCGGCACGGTGATGTTGTCGTCAGGACCTTCGTGGTCGTGATGTTCCACCGAGACGGGAAGCGTCGCCGGTACGGCGGGGAAGCCATGCCGAGCGATCTTCTCGATCTCGTCGGCGATTTCCTCTGGCGGAAGGACGAGATCGACGCTCCCGTGATTGACGGCATTCAGCGGCATATCGCCATGCTCAGCGGTGTCAGCGGGGGGATGGCACACCACCGGCATTGAACTGGGCTCGGGCTACGGCAGTCGAGCTACCCGCGCCCCGTCACTGGAGTCCAGGGAGCCAAGCCCTCCTTTCGGCCTCCCCGGGGCAGCAAGCCATGGTCTTGAAGGGACTGGAGGTGCGACTGGCGAGGAGCGTCGGCTTGATCGAGGTCACGCTGTGCCGTTGTTCCGGCAGGCCAAATGAAGATCGGCCCCCCGGAGGCCGGAGAGCCGATTTCGCAGAACGTAACGCATGGCGACCTGGAAGGGACTTGAACCCTGCGGCAGCTCGGGCGGCCTCCTCGCTCCGGCTGCGCCTGCGCTGCGGGGGCACCGCATCCTGAGCCGAGATGCCGCGCACTCGACGCTGTCCGCAGCGCATACCCACAACCAGCTCGGGCGGCCTCCTCGCTCCGGCTGCGCCTGCGCTGCGGGGGCACCGCATCCTGAGCCGAGATGCCGCGCACTCGACGCTGTCCGCAGCGCATACC
>JACCZE010000245.1 GCA_013696105.1 Planctomycetota bacterium
TGCGGGCATGGCACGTCTGTTCGCGGGGGCCGGTATCGTCGAGACCAGCGACCCGGCTGCGGAATTCGCGGAGACCGAACTCAAGTTCGAGATCATGCGTTCCGCCCTGCAGTAGCGAGTAGCGAAGTAGCGAGTAGCGCGCACAGCGACGCCGAGCGGCTGTCGAACATCGACCAGGATCGCGAGCCGATACGCTGACGACGTGGTATACTGGGAACGTCAGCGGAGAGGACCGCTCTCCGCCGACACCATCTGATGGCCGGTCGACTCCGTCGCCGGTCATCGTTCCAGGCCGCATACGCGGCGCAGCTTGGGGACCACCTTCGGGTGGTCCTCATTTTTTGTTGATGCGGGGCTGGCGGCGGGATCACCTCCACCATCATGGCGCCATGCGCGGCATCCTGAGATGGTTATGGCGTCACCGCTGGCGCATCGGGGCCGGCCTGATCGTCTTGCTGGTGATCGACGCCGTGCAGATGGTCCTGCCGTGGCTGGTCGGCCGCGCGATCGACGACTTCGCGCGCGGCCACCAGGACCAGGCCGGGCGGTTCGCGGCGTTGATCCTGGTCACGGGCTTGGTCATGGCCTCGCTGCGCTTCTTCTGGCGCTACCTGTTGATCGGCGCCGCGCGGCGCATCCGCCGCGACTTGCGATCGCACATCTATGCCCACCTGCTCAGGCTCGAACCGGCTTTCTACGACGCGAAGCCCACGGGCGAACTGATGGCGCTCGCCACCAACGACATCGACGCGGTCACCCAGGCCTGCGGCTTTGGCATGCTGGCGCTGTTCGACGCGCTCTTCCTGGTGGCCTTCACCATCGTGGCGATGTCGCTGATCGCGCCCGAGCTGCTGTTCCAGGCCTTGGCGCCCCTGCCGGTCCTCGCCGCATTCGTGGTCATCGCGGGACGGCGCATCCATGGGCGCTTCGAGGTGGTGCAGGAACGCTTCGCCGGCCTGACCGAGCGCGTGCGCGAAGCCATCGCCGGCGTGCGCGTGGTGAAGGGTTTCGCGCGCGAGCGCGAATTCGCCGCCGACTTCGCGGTCGGCAGCAAGGACTACCTGCGCGCCAACTTCTCGCTCATCCGTCTGTCTGCCAGTTTCGATCCGGTGATCGCCGCGCTCTCGGGCGTGGCGACGGTGATCGTACTCTGGTCGGGCGGCCGCCTGGCCATCGACGGCACCATCACCATCGGCGGCTTCGTCGCCTTCACGACCTATCTGGGTATGCTCACCTGGCCGATGATGGCCATCGGCTGGGTGATCAACCTCCTGCAGCGGGGTTCCGCATCGATGAAGCGGATCGAGCAGGTGCTCGATCGCGCCCCGGGGATCGTCGACGCGCCGGACGCCGTCTCCTTCCCGCGCGAAGCGGGCATCGCCTGCACGGCGCTGACCTTCCGCTATCCGCAGCGTCGCGACGTGACAGGAGTCCATTCCTCGGACGAGGGCAGGCCGGCCCTCGCAGGCTGCGCGTTCGACCTGAATCCGGGCGCGACCCTGGGGATCATCGGGTTGACCGGATCGGGCAAGACCACCCTCGCGCACCTCCTGTTGCGGCTGGTCGATCCGCCACCAGGCACCTTGTCGATCGGCGGCGTGGACGTGCGCAGGATCCGCTTGGACGAGTTGCGCCGCCACGCGGCGCTCGTCCCCCAGGACCCCTTCCTGTTCGCACTGTCGATCCGCGACAACATCCGTTTCGCCCGTCCCGAGGCCACCCAGGACGAGGTCGAGCGCGCCGCGCGCCTCGCCTGCATCCACGACGAGATCGTCGGCTTCCCCCAGGGCTACGACGCCATGCTCGGCGAGCGTGGCGTCACCCTCTCGGGCGGGCAGCGCCAGCGTGTCGCCATCGCCCGCGCGGTGATCGGCGACCCGCGTCTGCTGGTCCTCGATGATTGCCTGTCTGCGGTCGACGCAGCGACCGAGGCGGCGGTCATCGCAAATCTGCACGGATTCCTGCACGAGCGCACGGCCGTGGTGATCTCGCACCGCATCGCCGCGGTGCAGGCATCGGATCTCATCCTGGTGTTCAGCCATGGAACGATGGTCGAGCAGGGCGTGCACGTGGGGCTCCTCGCATCTGGTGGACTCTACGCGCGGCTCGCGGATCTGCAGCGCGCCGAGGAGGCGATCGGCTCATGAGCGGCGATCACCTCGACGACGACCGATTGGGCGCCGCTTTCGACGCAGGCACCACCCGCCGGCTGATCCGCTATGCGTGGCCGCATCGGCGTCTGTTCGTGACCGCGGCCGTGCTGGTCGCGGTCACCACCCTGATCGACCTGTCGATTCCCTGGCTGACCAAGACCGCCATCGACCGTTGCATTCTGTTGCCCTATGAGGCGGTGTCCGTATCCGAGGATGACGCGGTCCGACCTCGGCTGCTCGCGGCTGGCGCCGCCACGATGGACGATGGCCGCGTGCTCATCGACCCTGCGCAGCTGCCGCGCGAGCTGGTGGCGGAGGTACGTGCGCGCGGACTGCCAAGCGAGCGGTGCCTGCTGCTCGATCAGCAGTCCGCGCCAACCGATATCCCGGGAACGCTGCGAGGAATCCGCGGTCGGTACCTTCCCGCGTCGTCGCTCGACGCACTGCCGGCCGAGGAACGCGCCCAGCTGCGTCGCCCTCAGCTCGACAGCCTGCAGATCCTCGGCTTGGCGCTGCTCGCCTTCGTCATCACGCGCATGATCACCGGCTATTGCCAAGCCCTGCTGCTGCAGCAAGCCGGCAATCGCGTGATGGCCGACATCCGCGAGGGCGTGTTCGCGCACGTGATGCGGCTGCCGATCGCCTATTTCGACCGCAACGCGGTCGGACGGCTGGTGACCCGCGCGACCAACGACGTCTCGGCGGTGAATGAACTGTTCACCAACGTCCTGGTCTACCTGCTGCGCGATGCGATCTCGATCATCGGTGTCAGCATCATCATGCTCATGGTCGATCTGCGGCTGGGGCTCGCCGTGCTGGCGGTGTCTCCGCTGGTGGTGCTGATCTCGTGGAACTTCCGCAAGCGCGCCCGCGACATCTTCCGCGACGCGCGCCTGAAGCTGGCCAAGCTCAACGCCTACCTGCAGGAGAGCATCTCGGGCGTGCGCACGATCAAGGCGAACGCCCAGGAGCCGCGCATCGCCGCGCGTTTCGACGCCATCAACCACGAGGAATACCTCGCGACCATGCGCCAGGTCGTGCTCAACGGCGTCTACCAACCGCTGATCGGGCTGTGCGGGATCATCGCCCTGGCGGTGATCATCTGGTACGGCGGGAACGGCATCGCTTCGCACACCATCACGGTGGGGGCCCTGGTCGCCTTCACCGCCTACGTCGAAATGCTGTTCGCCCCCCTGCGCGACCTGGCGGAGAAGCACAACGTCATGCAGGCCGCGAACGCCTCCGCCGAGCGCATATTCCAACTCCTCGACGAGCGGGTGGAACCCGCGGGTTCCGGCGTCGTCCCCGCGTCCTGCGCGGGCGCAGTCGAATTCCAGGATGTGTGGTTCTCCTACGGATCGGCGGATCCCGGCGCCGAGCCGCACTGGGTGCTCACCGGCATCTCCTTCGTGGCGAAACCGGGTGAACACCTGGCCCTGATCGGACCGACCGGCTCCGGCAAGACCACCATCGTCAACCTGCTGCTGCGCTTCCATGAGCCGCAGCGCGGGCGCATCCTGATCGACGGTCGAGACGTGCGGGAACTCGACCTCCACTGGCTCCGTCGCCGCTTCGCCGTGGTCCTGCAGGACGTCTTCCTCTTCGCCGGCGACATCCGCGCCAACATCGCTCTGAAGGGCGACGACATCGATGCGGCGCGGATCGAGTCGGCTGCGCGCACCACCCACGCGCACGACGTGATCATGCGCCAGCCCGGCGGCTATGCGGGCACCCTCAACGAACGCGGGACCGTGCTCTCGGTCGGCGAGCGACAACTGCTGTCGTTCGCCCGTGCACTCGCCGCCGATCCCGCCGTCCTGGTCCTCGACGAAGCGACCGCGAGCATCGACTCGCAGACCGAGCGCCTGGTGCAGGACGCGATGGAGCGCCTGCTGAGCGGCCGCACGTCGCTCACCATCGCCCATCGCCTGTCGACCATCCACGCCTCGGACCGCATCCTGGTGCTGAAGTCGGGAGAGCTGATCGAGATCGGTTCGCATGTCGAACTCATGGCGCGCGACGGCCTCTATGCGGCATTGGTGCGCAGGCAGGTCGCGAGCGAAGCCGCCGAAAGCAGCTGAGCAGAGGTCGCGTCCTCCGGATGGAGACGCAATCCGACGACCGCGAACAAGCAATGCACGAGAGCTGTAGCGATCAGATAGCCAGGTGATACATCCTGGCATGCTCGATGATGTGCGTGCGTCTCTCCATGCTTCGCAACGCGACGATCCCTTGCTAC
>JACCZE010000251.1 GCA_013696105.1 Planctomycetota bacterium
ACGATCACGCCCAGCAAGCTGCTGCGCTCGATCAAGGACAAGGGCATGCGCGCGGTGGCGATCACCGATCGCGGCAATCTGTTCGGAGCATTCGAGCTGTACTCGACTGCCAAGGACCTGAACGAGAAGGTCAAGGGCCCGGCAGACAAGGCTGCCGACGAGGCGAAGAAGGCCCGGGCCGTGGCAGCTGCCGGTCCTTCCCCCGACGCTGAAGCGGTGGCGGTCGCGGCCGAGCGCTCCGCGACCGAACTCATGGAATGCGCGAAGCGGGAATCGATCAAGGCGATCATCGGCTGCCAGGTGAACGTGGCCCCGCTGGGCATGCGTGAGAAGGTCCGCGACATGCACCAGCTGGTGCTGCTCGCGCGCGATGAGAACGGGTACCGCAACCTCAGTCGACTCGTCAGCCGTGGATGGCTGGAGGGTTTCTATTTCGAGCCGCGGGTCGATCTGGAGGCGATCCGCGAACATGCAGAAGGTCTGATCTGCCTCACCGGCGCTGGCCGCGATGGCTTCCTGAACCGCCACCTCGCCTCGGGCGCGGTCGAGGAAGCCCAGCGGCAGCTGGGGCTCCTGAAGGACGTTTTCACGGATCGGCTGTACGTCGAGATCAGCGACTTCGGCGTCGAAGGGCCGGTCAGCTCGATCGCAGGCAATGTGCAGCTCGCGCGCGCGCTCGACGTGCCGATCGTCGCCACCAACTGGGTGCACTACCTCGAAAAGAGCGATCACCGCATCCACGACGTGCAGCTGGCGATCGAAAACGCGACCACGGTCGCGGACACACGTCGCAAGCGCATGCCCTCGCCGGATTTCTACCTGAAGACGCCGGACGAGATGGCCGAGCTGTTCAAGGACCTGCCCGAGGCCTTGGCCAATACCCTGGTGATCGCCGAGCAGTGCGCGACGAAGATCATTCCCACCGGCCAGTACTACCTGCCGAAATTCCAATGTCCCGAGGACGAGGACGAGACCTCGCTCCTGCACAAGCTCTGCCTGCAGGGCCTGAGCCGCCGGTATGGGGACAAGCCCACCGACGAGCAACGCGATCGCCTGCAGTTCGAGCTCGACACCATCGGCACCATGGGCTTCGAGGCATACTTCCTGATCGTCGCAGATTTCATCAACTGGGCGAAGGGCCGCGGGATACCGGTCGGTCCGGGGCGCGGTTCCGCCGCCGGCAGCCTGGTGTCCTATTGCCTGGGCATCACCGACATCTGCCCCCTGCGGTATGGGTTGCTGTTCGAACGCTTCATGAATCCCGGCCGCAAATCCATGCCGGATATCGACGTCGACTTCTGCAAGGATCGCCGCGGCGAAGTCATCGAGTACGTGTCGAACAAGTACGGCAAGGACGCGGTCACGCAGATCATGACCCTCGGGACCATGAAGGCGCGCATGGCGATCAAGGATGTCGCGCGCGCGTTCGAATGGACGCCGGAGGAATCGCAGGAACTCGCGAATCTCATCCCCGAGGATCCATCTGGGAAGCACGACCTGCAGGTGTGCCTGGGGCGCAAGCCGCTCGACAAGGACATGTACGGCACCGTCGACGCGATGGTCAAACGCTACGACGGCGACGAGCGTACCCGCAACGTGCTCGATGCCGCGCTGCAGCTGGAGAAGCTCGGGCGCTCGCTCGGAGTCCACGCCTGCGGCGTGATCATCGCCCCGGGCCCCGTCAGCTCGTACGTGCCCGTGTGCAAGGTGAAGGACAAGCCGGCCACCCAATACAACATGAGCCAGGTCGAAAAATGCGGCCTGCTGAAGATGGATTTCCTCGGCCTCAAGACGATGTCGATCCTGAAGAAATGCGCGGACATCGTCAAAGCCAGCGAAGGGATCGTGATCGATTACGATCGCATCGACCTCGCCGACCAGCGCACCTTCGACATGCTCGGTGCGGGAGACACGCTCGGGGTTTTCCAATGCGAATCGACCGGATTCCAGGAGCTGATCAAGCTGCTGAAACCCGACCGTTTCGAGGACATGATCGCGCTCGTGGCGCTCTATCGGCCCGGCCCCCTGCAGGCGGGCATGCACATCCAGTACTGCGACCGCAAGCATGGCCGTGAACTGGTCGACTATCCGCACGCGGTGCTCGAGCGGTCGCTCAAGGAGACGTTCGGCCTCTACATCTACCAAGAGCAGGTGATGAACATCAGCCGCGAACTCTGCGGCTTCACTCCCGCGGAAGCCGACGACCTGCGCAAGGCGATGGGCAAGAAGGACATCAACGTCCTCACCAAGCTCGAGCAGAAATTCGTCGATGGCGCCTGGCAGAACCACCAGTTCCCGCGCGAGAAGTGCACGGACATGTGGCACAAGATCCTCGGCTTCGCCTCGTACTGCTTCAACAAGTCGCACTCCGCCTGCTACGGCCTGATCGCGTACTGGACGGCCTACATGAAGGCGAACCACTACGCAGCGTTCATGACCGCCAATCTCATCTACGAGATGGACAACAAGGACAAGATGACGCGCTTCGTCGAAGAGCTGCGCACGAAGAACATCCCCGTCCTGCCGCCGGACATCAACGAATCCGGCTGGGAATTCACTCTTGTCGGACGATGCGATCAAGATCCGCTTCGGCTTCGGCGGCGTCAAAGGCGTCGGCGAGGGCGCGGCCGAGGCGCTGATCGCTGAGCGCCGCGGGCGCGGCGCCTACCTGAGCCTGTTCGACCTCTGCGAGCGCATCGATACCCGCCTCGCCAACAAACGGGTGGTCGAG
>JACCZE010000258.1 GCA_013696105.1 Planctomycetota bacterium
CCGATCGGCCGCGTGAACGCGTCCGCCGGCGGGTCGCACCGTCGCGAGGAAGACAGCGCGGCTGCGGCTGCGACTCCGGTCAGGTATCGGTGGGCGATGGTCGCGCAGGCGCCGCTCGCGAGCCCGGGCACAGCGATCGTCAGGTTACCGATTCCCGCATCCCGGGCTTCCGCCGCGGCGTAGCGAGGGAACGTCAGGACCGAGCCGTGGGTGAGCACGGCGCGAGCCATCGCCGCGGGCTGCGAGGTACGCAACGCGGCGAGCGCCGGGACCCACGCGCTGCGCGCATCCCTGGTCTGGTCGCGCAGGACGATCGACAGCGACGATTCGTTGCGCCACAGGGTGGGACGCCAGGTGAGCTCCGCCCTCGGAAGCGCTGGACAGTCCACGGGTACCGATTCCGGCAGCAGCGCTTCGGCGTGGCGGAGATACAGTGTCACCGCGCGTTCAGCAGGTGCAGGAGGCCGCCAGCCCGGGTCGACAAGCGCGAGCAGTTCGCCAGTCTCGCTGGCATCGATCCATTGCCGCGCGACCACCCGGCGCAATCCCGACTTGGTGCCGACGATGAGCGCGCTGATCATGTCGCCCGATCGTTCGACCGCCATCCCAGCCGCGTACGCGAGCACGCGCACGCCGGCACGGCGCATGGTCTCGTGGGCGATGATCTCGGCCACGGCGCCATCGATCATGCCCGCGCGCGCTGCGCCTCGCTGCTCGAGTCCCTTCAGCCAGCCGGCCCACGTCGGGTCGCTGCTCGATCCGACCTCCTGCGACATCGCCCAGCCGCTCTCCCAGGCCAGCGCGGCTTGCCGGTCGATGACCAACACGGCGCGTCCCTGGCCGGCCAGGGCCTGGGCGGCCGCCAACGCCGCGTACCCCCCGCCGACGATGGCGACGTCATGGACGTCCTGGAAGAGGGAGCGGTACGCGGATCCAGCGGCGGTGGTGGCGATCATGGAGGCGATGGTACGCAGGATCGACCGCGCTTGGGATGGCACTGGATGCTAGTGAATTTGCACTAGGATGCTGAATATGGCAAAAGCTCCGAAAGCTACGCCAGCCCCGATCGCCCCCGTGTCGATCCGCGACGCCGATTGCTTCGAGCAGGTGCTGCGCGACGCGGAACGGCTGCTCGGATTGACCATCACCATCCACGACCGCGCTGAGATCTTCCGCGATCCCGCAGGGCTGCCCCTGCTGCCGGGTGTGCGTCGCCGCCATGGCCACGCGTTCTGCTCGATCGGTCGGAACCGCGAAGCGGGATACGACGACCGCTGCGTGGCCCATTGCCGCGATATCGTCAATGCGACGGCGTTCGCCCGCCGCGCCCCATACACGCACCTGTGCTGGAAAGGCGCTCAGGAAGTCGCGATCCCGGTGATGCGCGGCGAGATCCACGTCGCCACCATGTTCGCCGGCCCGTTCCGCCATCCGAAGAGCTCCGGCGCGCCGCGCTCGGGAGCGTTTCCCGACGACGTCCTCGCCGCCTACCAGTCCCTGCCAGTGAGCGACGCGCGGCAGCTGGAAGCCGTCGGTCGCATCCTCACGACGCTCGGCCAGGGCCTCCTGAACCACCTCGACGACCTGCACCGGCTCCACGCCAGCGATGGCACCCGGCGCAACGACATACGCCGGTTCGTGTCGTACCGCTCGCAACAGGAGGTCGGTCTGGACGACCTCGCCGTGGAGCTCGGCCTGTCGAGTTCGCGCACCAGCCACCTGGTGCAGGAGATCTTCGGCATGTCGTTCACCGAGATGATGCTGCAGGAGCGCATGGCGCGCGCGCGCATGCTGCTGGTCTCCAGCGGATACAGCGTGGGGACGATCGCCCAGCGCGTCGGCATTCCGGACGAATACTACTTCAACCGCGCCTTCAAACGCCGCTTCGGCCTGCCCCCCGGTCGCTATCGGACCGTGCACAGCTCACCCGGCTCGGCGCGCAGCGTCACCGGATGAGCTCCTCCCCTCGGCCCATCCGCGCGGTTCCCGTCCGTTCGCGACGGATACCATCGGGCATGGCGACCACCCAGCGTGCGAACGTGGACCCGCCGCGCGAACGCTTCGTCGATCTCGCGCGCGTGCCGGTGCGCTTTGCCCTCGGCTCGTTCGCGGCCGAGATCCTCGGCTGGGGGTTCATCGGCTCGAAGCCCTGGCGCAATTGGCTGCACGCGCACACCTACTACGAGATCTGCTACGCCTTCCGCGGTCGAGGCGTCTTCCGCATGCTCGGTACGGAGCAGCCGGTAAGCGCTGGACAGGTGTTCATCGCCAAGCCGGGCGAGGAGCACGAGATCATCTCGAGCCGTCGCGATCCGCTGGGCATCTATTTCTGGTCCTTCACCCTGGTGCCGATCGGCCAGAAGGCGTCCGACTCGATGGTCGATCGCCTGCTGCGTGGGCTGATCGATTCGCACCTGTGGGTGAGCGCCCGGGCCCCCGGCATGCTGCGCACCCTGGAGCTGATGACCGAGGAGGCCGTGCGCGCGGAAGCCGGCTGCGCGCAGGCGGTCGAGGGTCTCGCGCGCAAGCTGCTTTTGGATACCGCTCGCGCTGCGATCGGCGATCCGCTGCCTGCGGAATCGGCAGGCATCGCCCGCACCACCGAGAGCGAGGCCGTCGTCGCTCGCGCACGCAGGTTCATCCTCGACAACCTCGCGCGTGGCCTGTCGGTGCGCGACATCGCCGCCGAGGTCGGCCTGAGCGAACGCCACTTCTCGCGCGTCTTCCGCCAGGCGACCGGTGACTCGCCGTTGGAATACCTGGTCCAGAGCCGGGTCGATTCCGCAGCCCAGCTGCTGCTCGACCCGTCGCTCGCGATCAAGGACATCGCCAAGCGCGTCGGCTTCCCGGACGTCCGTTATTTCACCACCGTGTTCCGCCGCGCCACCGGA
>JACCZE010000263.1 GCA_013696105.1 Planctomycetota bacterium
GCGATGGTCTTCACGAGGCGGCTCCGCTGAGAAGTGCCCGGGGATCTGGGCGAGGGGGAAAGCCTCTGTGGATGGGCGCGGTGGGAAGCGTGTTCTTTCCGGCGCATGACGCCGCGTGCTTGGACCAGCACGCGGATTCCAGCGTGCGATGGGCTCTTCATGGTCATGGTCATGGTCATGGTCATGGTCATGGTCATGGTCATGGTCATGGTCATGGTCGTGGATCTATCGGCGTACCGAGCCCCGCCGATTGCGCGCCGCTAGCGCGAAGCCAGCGAGCAGCGCGGCCGAGGCCGCTCCTCCGAATCCGCAGCGCTTTCCCCCGGAGCCCCCCGTGGTGCCGACTGCCGGCTGCTGCGAAACCACGCTGCCAGGCGGAGCAGGACGGACATCGTGGTAGTTGATGCCATAGGTGTATTGGCTGATGGGACCACTGCTGTCGAGCATGCGGAATTGGAGGATGTAGTCGGTCTCCCCGGTGCGTTGGGGCGACATGGTGAAATCGACGTTGGCCAGCTCTCCGGGCGGCACGGGCGGTCCTGAGTACGGTATGTCGGCAGGGTAACCCAGTGCGCTGCTCCAGATTGGACTGCTCGTGACGATCTTGTGGCCGCTTCCCGACTGCCAGGTGCGGGTGCCGATGTTCAGGAACCTCACCCGCACGGGATAGACCTGTCCGACAAAGAGGGGCGTCTGGGCACTGGGCGCGACCGTGCCAATGGCGGCCGCGGCATCGCCAGTCGGAACCCCCCACCCCGCCTGCTCGACGCCGATCGATACGCCAGCGCTGTTCATGTTGCCGGTGTGGCCGATCTGGACGCCATTTCTGGTCAGCTTCCATTGGAAAATGTCGAGGGTCGAAGCGTTGGGCGCCACGACCGTGAAGGTGAAGAGCGCGATCTCTCCGGGAGCGATCTGGACTCCATCCGGCAGCGCGACGTTGTCGGTTCCCCAGAAGCCCGACATGGTGCCGCTGACCGTGTCGGGATAGAGGTAGGTGAGGACGTAACCGCCGCTTCGGCTCCAGGTGGTGGTGCCGCTGTTCTGCACGAAGATCTTCACCGTCATCGCCTCGCCTCGTGCGAGTTGCAACTTCGGGATGTACTGCGACCGGCCCTGGTTCGGCCAGGTGGCGTCATCACCGGTGGCGGCCCGCAGAGGGCTCGAGATCAGGAGCGCAATCAGCACCGTGCTCCAGATGACCATGGCAGAAGCAGCTATGGGAAAGGGCTTCATCGTGTCGCTCCGTGAATTGCCGGTCAAAAGAGAGCCGAACATCGTGGGCGATATCGCCGACGGGCCTGCATCCGTCTGGTCAACGTATGATGGACGAGATCGGCCCTATTTTCTCCACCGGGCTCACCCCAGGCAATCCGCATCGCTGATGCAGCGCTCGTCCGCTTCGATCCATGTGACACTCACGCATCGTCGAAGAACGCGGTGCCGACGATCGGTGCCCGAGTCCGCGAGATCCATCGGATCGGTGAGCACCGCGGCACGGTCGACGTCCTCGGGGCCGCATGGCAGGACCCGACTGCTAAGCAGCACGATCCTCCCTTGCGGGGGACGGGTGACCGCGCACCGTCGCGCACCGCGTTCGCAACCGCCCGACGATTCGACCGGCGAGCGGTGCCCGTCCATGAGCCAGCTGTCAGCCAGAGAGCACCCATGTCCGACCTCCTCCGTTGGGAACACGAGCGCCTCATCATCGTGATCGAGATCGCCGACGATCGCGCGGTGCGCCTCGCGCACTGCTCGATCATGCCATTCGAGCCCGCCACGCCTGGCGCCGCGGCGCAGGGACGGCGCCCGCTGGTCGAGGTACAGGCCACCGGGCAGAACCAGCAGGATCACCATGGCTCCAAGTACACGGGAACGGGGCCGGGCAATCGCCTGCGCTATGTCGCGCACCGCGAGCAGCTGAGCGCCGACGGGCGGCACCTCGAGATCGAGCAGCAGGCCGATGGGGTGACCGTCGTGTCGCATCTGGTGCTGATGAACGGCCTACCGGTCGTGCGCTCATGGACCGAGGTCATCAACCGTTCGGACGCGGCGGTAGGCCTGGAATACGTCTCGTCGTTCGCGCTCTCCGGCCTGGGCAAGGACGGGCTGCAGCCAGTCGATCAACGGTTGCGGCTGCACCTCGCGCACAACACCTGGCACGGCGAGGGGAAGTGGCGAGCCCTGGCGCTGAGCGACTGCGGCCTCGAACTGATGGTCGCGCAGCCGCTCAACCGCATCGCCTTCACCAGCACCGGTACCTGGTCGACGAGTTCCTATCTCGGATGCGGCGCGCTCGAAAACGTCGAGGTCGGCGAGATCCTGCTGTGGCAGATCGAGCACCAGTCTTCCTGGCATGCCGAGTACGGCTTCCAGGACGCGCAGCTGTACCTGCGCCTGAGCGGGCCGACCCAGAACGAGAGCCATTGGTGGAAGGAACTCGCCCCGGGCGAGGCCTTCGCCTCGGTGCCGGTCGCGGTCGGCGTGGTCGCGGGCGGCCTCGACCAGGCGTTGCAGTGCTTGACGCGCTACCGCCGCGCGATCCGCCGGCCCAATCGCGACAACCGCGAACTGCCGGTGATCTTCAACGATTACATGAACTGCCTGTTCGGTGATCCCACGACTGCGGCGCTGCTGCCGCTGATCGATGCCGCGGCCGAGGTCGGTTGCGAATACTTCTGCATCGACTGCGGGTGGTACGCGGACGGATCCTGGTGGGACGGTGTCGGCGAGTGGCTGCCGTCGGCCAAACGCTTCCCCACCGGCATCGAGGTGCCATTGCAGCGCATCCGCGATCGCGGCATGGTCCCCGGCCTGTGGTTGGAGCTCGAGGTGATGGGGATCAACTGCGCGCTCGCCCAGAAGGTGCCCGACGACTGGTTCTTCCTGCGCCACGGCAAGCGCATCATCGACCACACGCGCTACCAGCTCGACTTCCGCAACCCTGCGGTGCGCGCGCACGCCGATGCGGTGATCGACCGCGTGGTGGGCGCGTACGGCGTCGGCTACATCAAGATGGACTACAACATCAACGCCGGCATCGGCACCGAGCACGACGCTGACAGCGCCGGAGACGGCCTCCTGGAGCACTGCCGTGCGTACCTTGCTTGGCTCGACGCAGTGTTCGCGCGCCATCCGGATCTCGTGGTCGAGAACTGCTCCAGCGGTGGCATGCGCATGGACTACGCCCTGCTCTCGCGCCAGAGCATCGCCTCGACCAGCGACCAGACCGATTACCGCACAAACGCCCTCATCGCCTGCGCCGCGCCCGCCGCGGCGACGCCCGAGCAATGCGCGGTATGGGCCTATCCGCTGAAGGATGGCGACCGCGAGGAGGTCGTCTTCAACCAGGTCAACGCGATGCTCATGCGCATCCATCAGAGCGGTCACCTCGCGGAGCTGTCGGCGGAGCGCCGCGCCCTGGTCGCAGAGGGAATCGCCTGCTACAAGCGCATCCGCCACCACATCCGCGACGCGGTGCCGTTGTGGCCGCTGGGCATGCCGCGTTTCGGCGATGGCTGGACGTGCCTGGGCCTGAGTCATGGGCAGACCACGCTGCTGGCGGTGTGGCGGCTGGGGTCGGACGACGACTGGTGCACCCTGCCCGTGCCGCACGTCACGGGGGATGCGCCGGCGATCGCCTGTATCTATCCGTCGTTTGTGGACTGCTCGTGGCGCTGGAACGCGGCAGCGCGGACGTTGAGCGTGCGCATGCCGGAGCGGTACCGGGCGCGGGTGTTCGAGATCGGGTAGGAGAATGGCTGGTGTTTCGGGGTCTTCGCCCCCGGTCCCCCCGGCCTTGGTCGGGGCTCGATGTCCTGCGCTGCGCTGCGGACATCGTGGCGGATGGCGCGGGGCGCCATTGTAT
>JACCZE010000266.1 GCA_013696105.1 Planctomycetota bacterium
GATACAATGGGCGCAGCCCATCACGCGAAAACCCTGGCTGTTTCAGCCAGGGTTTAGTGACGACAAAGGTCGGCGGGGGTTTGGGGGCAAAGCCCCCGACTATCAGCCCATCACGCGAAAATCCTGGCTGTTTCAGCCAGGATTTAGGGACGACAAAGGTCGCGGGGGTTTGGGGGCGTTAGCCCCCGACTAAATCTTAGGCAGCTCAGGCAGATCCGTGCCCTTGTCGTCCTCATCGAAGTTCTCGACCTTGAGCGACGAACTCGATTTGGTGTTCGATCCGGTGCGGCGTTCGAACTTCTCGCTTTGCGGCATCTCCTGGTCGTCGTCGAGCACGACCAGCAGGCCGCTCTTGTACTTGTCGGCGATGATCTTCGACGAGCCGCCCGCGGGCGCGCCGGCCAGCGGCGGTGGCGTGAGTTGCGGCGGAGCCGCGGGAGCCGACGGGATCTCGATCGGCCGCGGCGGCGTGTTGTGGATGGCCTGGTTCGACAGCGGTGTGGGCGCCGGGGCGAGGTTCACCGGCGGCGGCCGATTGACCACCGTCGGCTCGACCGGGCGGGGGGCCGGGGCGGGCGCGGGACGGCTGGCGGTCCCGGTGGTGCTGCCGGCTTCGCCGCCACCCTGGCGCGGCTGCCAGTTGTGGCTCTGGGCGCCGCCGAGGCTGGCCTGGTCGAAGTTCAGGATGTGCGCAGCCAGGCCCAGGGCCACGGTCAGGCACGGGCTGTTGGCATCCAGGCCGTGGATGTCGTAGCGGCTGGGCACCAGGTCGAGCCCCGCGAGCGGATCGAACACGTGCACGGGACGGTTCAGGATGTTGCCGAGGATGTCGGCGACGTTCGGCAGCTGGCTGGAGCCTCCGGTGAGCACCACCGTCGACACCTCCATGTCGAACTGGCCTTCGACGTAGTCGAAGCTCAGGCGGATCTCGTTCGCCAGATCCTCGAACGCGGGCATCGCCGCGTCGATCAGCGCCTCGAGCGTTTCGCCGGGCGCGAGCTTGATGCGCTCGATGTCTTCGGCCGGCTCATTGAACGTGCGCGCGATGGCGTCGCTGATCTCGTTGCCGGCGAGGTACACCTCGCGGGTGAACAGCACGCGCGTGCCCTGCACGATCGCGATGTTGCTCTTGGACGCACCGATATCGATGAGCGCGGTCGCCTTCTTGTCGCTGTCAGGCGGCGCGGCGGGGCCCAGCAGCTCGTAGGCGTTGGCCAGGGCGAAGACGTCGACGTCGATGACTTCCGGCGCGACGCCCGCGCCTTTGAGCTGGTTCAGGTGATCCTGGACGAAGCTTTTGCGCACGGCGACGAGCATGACCTGCATGTTCGGGGTCTTCTCGGCGCCCGGCTGCTCGGGCAGCGGTTGGGCATCGATGATGACCTCTTCCGCGCCGAACGGGATGTACTTGTCAGCCTCGTAGGCGATGTGGGCCTTGAGCTCGTCCGAGCCGAGGCGCGGGGTCTCGACCTGGCGCACGATCACCGAGCGGCCCGACACGCTGGTGACCACGCGCTTGGGCTTGATGCCGAGCTGCTCGACGACCTTGCGGATGACTTCGCCGACGTCCTGATTGTCGATGCGCGCTTGGGCGTAGCCCTGGAGGGTGATGCGATCGCGGTTGCCGGCCAAGGCGACCGCCTTGACCGCATAGGACCCCACATCCAGACCCACCACCGTCTTGCTGCCGCCCATAGCCATGCGTAACTCCCGACGCGGGTGCGTCTCTCGAGCCGATGTGAATCCAAAGGTCACTGCGCTTGGCGCTAAGGCCTCGCTGCAGAGGGTAGTATGACATATGATGGGGGCAAATAGAAGCCCTGCCTCGTCCGCGATTCCGACCAGCACACGGCCTCGTCCGGGTGCACGAAGCGCCCATATTCCGGTGGAGAGCGAAATATCCGTTCCGATCGTTGCGCGACCATGACGCTCCCCGGCCTCACCCGGGGTCGCGCATGACCGATCAACCCAAGACCTTCGAGACCCGGCCGGTCGGACCGCCGCGGCGCAACTTCGTGGTCGCGATCCTGCTGTCGGCCTTCCTGGGACACCTGGGCATCGATCGCTTCTACCTCGGGCACATCGTGCTGGGCATTCTCAAGCTGGTCACCTTCGGTGGCTGCGGCGTCTGGTGGCTGGTGGATCTGATCCTGATCGCGACGGGAACGGTGCGCGACGCGGAAGGCAACGAGCTCGAGCGCTGAGCGGCGGGCGGGCTCTCTGGTGTTGCCGATCCGCTGCGGGGGTCGTAGGATTCCACCCCACCCTGCAGGACCACCGCAATGGCCGATGCCCCCGCCAAACCCCGCCGCAGCTTCGTCGTCGCGATCCTGCTCTCGTTCTTCCTGGGCGGCCTGGGCGCCGACCGGTTCTACCTCGGCTACATCGGCCTTGGAGTGGTGAAGCTCCTGACTTTCGGTGGATGCGGGATCTGGACCCTGATCGACTTCATCCTCATCGTCCTCGGCAAGCTGCCGGACGCGGATGGCCAAGAACTCGAACGCTGATCCCCCGCGGGGGCGCGCGGTCGCCATCCTGCTCGGGTACAACCTGCCGTGGCTGCTGTGGACCGCATATGCGCTGGCCCGCACCGGA
>JACCZE010000310.1 GCA_013696105.1 Planctomycetota bacterium
TCTCGACCCCCCGGTGAAAAAGTCCTTATCGCGAAAATCCGGCATAATGGCGACCGCAGGTCGCGCCGGGTTTTCGTGATAACCCGATTCCATTCCGGCGACATGGGATTCCACCTCGGCTAAATACCGGGGCGCGGCGCGCTAGAATGGCGGCATGGAGACGACGATGCTCACCGCCAGCCAACGCCACCAGTTCGAGACCGAGGGCTACACCACTGCGCCCGATTTCTTCGACGCGCGCGAAGTGGCGGCCATGCAGGCCGAGCTCGAACGCCTGCACCGCGAGGGCAAGCTGAACAACGTCGCCACCGATGGCGACGGCACAACCCCGTCCAAGCACGCGGCAAACCTGCAGATCTGTCCGATGACGCCGCACAGCCGGCTGATCCGCTCGTTGAAGTACGCCGACAAGGTGGTGTCCGCGGTCAGCGCGCTGGTCGGTGATCCGGTGGTGTTCAAGCTCGACCAGTTGTTCTACAAGCCCGCGCATCACGGCGCGGGAACGAACTGGCACCAGGACAACGCCTACTGGCACCAGAGCCACCCGACCAAGGGCGTGGGCATGTGGACCGCGGTGCACGCCGCGACCGTCGCCAACGGCACCATGCATATCGTCCCCGGTAGCCATAAGCAGCTCGAGGAGCACGTGCGCGATCCCGGCAGCAACCACCACATCTACGCGCCAAAGGTGCGTGACGAGGATGCGCTGGCGATCGAGCTGCCCGCGGGCGGTGTGCTGTTCTTCAACTTCGGCATCCTGCATTCCACCCGCGCCAACCGCACCTCAAGCGGGCGCGCCGGCCTGGCGTTGCACTTCATGAACGCCGACTACGCCAACGCCAAATTCTTCGAGAACGACAACACCGCCCGCATCACCGGACCAGCCGCTACCGGCGGCATGGCCGAGTACGGCGAGCTGGTGGCCGGCACCTGGGACGCGGAAGTCGAGCGCATGCTGGTGCAGCCCGTCCGCTGACGGCTCGCTTCAGGCGAAGCGGGCGAGCAGGCGCCGCGTCCACGGCACGACCTCGTCGAGGTCGCAGGCGTGTTCGATCATGCCCAGCAGGTGCGGCAGCGAGAAGGCGTAGCCGTCCTCGCGCCACTGGTTGTCCTGAAGGATGACGCCGTAGTAGTTGTCGACCTGATAGCCGAAACGCGACGCGCGGCGCTGATGCAACCCGGCCCACGAGCGAGCCAGCACCTCCCAATAGTCCGCGCTGCGCTCGTGCCCCTCGCCCAGATCCTCGAGAATCAGGCACTCGTGGTCGACATGCAGCACGTCAGGCACGCGCCAACCATCGGGGATATGCAGCGCCGCCAAGCCCTCGGCTTCGCACGGGAAGAAATCGTGCGGGGCGCTGCGGCACTGCTTGACCACCAGCGATGCGCCACGGCTGGTGCGGATGCGCCGCGTCAGGTTGATGATGCCGCCCGCGAGGACCGTCGCTTCGATCGGGTCGCCGAGCGAGCGCTCCGCCAGACATGTCGCCAGTGATGCGGGCAGCGGTGGCGCGATGGACACGCTGGCCGACGTCGCCGTCGACATCCGCCTCAGTCGTCCTTCATGAAGGGATTGATCACCATAACAGGCTTGGTCACCTGCCCGCGCACCAATGCGCGCGCGACGCGGCTGGTCACCGAGCTCAGTACCGGCGCGACGATCGGCCCGAGTCCGGGGAACTGGTCGATGAGGTCGAACTTGAACTTGGGGATCAGGTAGAGGCGCAGATCGCCGTCGAAACCGATCGATCCCTTGATGGCGATGCGCGCGGCCGGAGAATTCAGCCGGGCGACCATCAGCTGGATCTGGCTGTCGTGGAATTCGAAGCGCGCCATCGCCGAGTCCTGGCCCTTGTGGCTGCTGGGGTCGCCGATGAGCAGATTGGCCAACAGCGGCAGCTGCACCAGGCTTCCTCGCTCGATGTTCACCTCGCCGCGGCCGACCATCTGATCGGATTTCCCTGCGGGGATGGTGATATCGATCCAGCCGCTGACCACGCCGCCGACATTCGAATTGTTGCCGCCGAATTCGCGCAGGATGTTGCCCAGGTCGATGTTCGCGACCTCGCAATGGCAATGGTAGAGTCCGGTGTCGACATCGACGTCCACGCGGCCGATCACGGTGCCGCCATAGGCGGTGGCGTGGCAATCGGTGAAGCTCAGCGTACGGCCCGCGAACAGCGGCACTGTGACCACATCGCGGAAAGCGAGACCCGCGAATTCGAGGGTGTTCGCGTGCAGGATCTCGCCGTTGATCAGCCCGCTGTAGGTGGCGGGCACCGGGGTGTCCGCACCTGCGGCGCGTCCAGACAGCGCGAACGCCAAAGCGAACACGAGGGCGGATGCGCCAAATGCGGTAGATGCAGCGGCGACTCTCACCGGGCCGCCGCAGGCGCAGCATCCGTGCCGATGGCGGCGACGTCAGCCTCGTCGAGAGCGCGAACATGCGCGCGCGCGACCGCCAACACCTGCGCCGACGGATGGTTCACCAGCAGAGTCTGCCACGCCGCCCGCCCGGCGCCGGCAAGCAGGTGGATGGACACGCGCACGTCGCTGACCAGCTGCGGATTGGCGAGCGGCAGGAAGCCGCGCATCGCCGCGGCCTGCAGTGCGCACGCGGCCAGGATGTCGGCAGGGATCGCTGCGGCGCGAGCTTCGGCGGCGGCGACATCGCCGCCGATCTTGCGTGCATTGACCACCGCGGCATAGGCATCGGCATCGGCTTCGGCCAAGGCGAGCAGTCCGCCCGCGGCATCGTCCAGGCTCCGGGCCAGGGCTTCGGCCTGGGCCGACAGCGCTCCCCACTTGGCGCCGGTGGTGTAGCGCGCCGACATCGCGCCGATCGCAGCGCCGATGGCGGCAGCCACGGCGGCTGCGGCTCCGCCCCCCGGCGCCGGCGTGCGCGCGGCGAAACTGACAGTGAGCTCGGCGAGCGTGCGGTCGCGCAGCCGGCCGGCAGCGGCGTCCATGTCAGGCTTTCGCGGCCGCGGTCGCGGGTTCTGCCTCGTCGCCATCGTTGATGCGCTGGATGCGGGCGCCGAGCTTGCGCAAGCGCTCCTCGATGCGCTCGTAGCCGCGATCGATGTGGTAGACGCGGCTGATGTGGGTCTCGCCTTCGGCGGCCAGGCCGGCGATGACCAGCGCGGCGGACGCACGCAGATCGCTCGCCATCACCTGCGCGCCACCGAGCCGCTCGACGCCTTGGATGACCGCCTGGCCGTTCGAGGCGGTGATCGTCGCGCCCATGCGCTTGAGCTCGGCCGCGGCCATGAAGCGGTCGGGGTAGATGCGTTCGGTGAGGATCGACGTGCCTTCGGACACCGCCATCAGCGCCATGGTCTGCGACTGCACGTCGGTCGGGAAGGCGGGGTAAGGCAGGGTGGTGACTTCGCACGCCTTCGGGCGGGCGCACGGCACCACGGTCATCGCATGGCCTTTGCGTTGGATGCCCACGCCCATTTGGCGCATGACGTCGATCACCGCCAGCAGGTGGTCGGCGCGGCCGCCGGTGACGGTGATCGGCGAGCGCGTGATCGCGCCAGCGAGCAGGAAGGTCGCGGTCTCGATGCGGTCGGGGATCACCGTCCAGGTCGCGCCCTTGAGCTTCTTGACCCCGTGGATGGTGATGCGCGGGCTACCTGCGCCTTCGATCTTCGCGCCCATCGCGATCAGGCAGTTGGCCAGATCGACGACCTCGGGTTCGCACGCGGCGCATTCGATGATGGTGGTGCCCTTGGCCAGCACCGCGGCGCACATGACGTTGTCGGTCGCCAGCACCGAGCTGCCGAACTTGCCGCCGAGGTAGATCTCGGTGCCCTTGAGGCCGCCCTTGGGCGCCTTCGCCTGCACGTAGCCCTTCTCGAGGGTGATCTCGGCGCCCAGGGCCTGCATGCCGCGCAGATGCAGGTCGATCGGCCGTTCGCCGATCACGCACCCGCCGGGCAGACTGACCGTGGCCTCGCCGCGGGCGGCCAGGAGGGGGCCGAGCACGCACACGCCGGCGCGCATCTGCTTCACCAGCTCGTAGGGGGCCGTGCTGTTGTAGGTATCCTTGACCCGGGTCTCGATCTCGCGGCCCTTCCAATGCGTCTCGACCCCGAGGGTGTTGAGGATCTTCACCTGGGTCTGGATGTCGCGCAGGGTCGGGATGTTCTTGAAGGTGCAGCGCTCCGAGGTCATCAGGCTGACCGCCAGGATCGGCAGCGCGCTGTTCTTCGACCCCGAGACGGCGATCGATCCCGAGAGTTTCTGGCCACCGGTGATGACGAAGCTGTCCATGACCGGACGGTACCCTCCCCAGGCCGCCGGGCCAGGGTTTAGGTCGAGACAGCGACGGCGAACCGCCAAGGCGAACGAATCGACCGAGGCGTACCCGGCCAATCACATTTGTCTCCTCGGGCGCCGAGCGGCGGTGGCGGCATACAATCGGCGCAGCCGATGCCGCTACGATGTCGGAGGTTCCCGACGACATCGAGCCGCGACAAAGCCCGGGGGTAGGCACGCTCGCGTGCCGTAGGGGCGACAGCCCCTGCACAAACAGCCCGCGACAGCCCCTGTAACCAAAAGCCGGGAATCCGCGTTACCATTGTCGGGGAAGGATCGATAACCGCCGCGGATGTCCGATCACCCCCTCGACGTCGCCGCCTGCCTCGCACGGGTGGCCCGGAACGATCAGGATGCGGCGCGCGCCCTGGTCGCGCATTGCCATCCGTTGGTGGCCAAGCTGGTGCGTTCGCACCTGCCCCGGCAGCAGTCGGAAGAGGACCTGATCCAGGAGGTGTACATGAAGATGTTCGCGCGCCTCGATCAGTACCACCCGGTCGACGGGATCCCGTTCGAGCACTGGCTGTCGCGGCTGACCGTGAACACCTGCCTGGACGCGCTGCGCACCGAGGGCCGCCGACCGCGCACCCGCCAGGCCGCGCTGTCCGATGGCGCCGAGACCTGGCTGGAATCGTTGGGATCCGACCAGGCCCAGCAGCGCACCGACGATGTCGTCGCCGCGCGCGAGCTGGTCGAAGCGCTGCTGTCGCGGCTCGAGCCGAAGGATCGCCTGGTCCTGACCATGCTCGATCTCGAGGAGCGTCCCGTTGCCGAGATCGCCCAGGTCACAGGATGGAGCCGGACGCTGGTGAAGGTGCGCGCCTTCCGTGCGCGCCGGCGCCTGCGCGCGATCGCAGAACGCATGCAGGCCGAGGAGAGCCACCGCGGATGAGCCGTTTCGACGATCGCTGGAAGGATCTGCTCGGCAGCGCACGGCGCGCGCCGCCGCGGGCCCTGCCGCCGGTTCCGCAGCTCCCCGATCTCGCCGACCGCCGTCGTGGCGCCACCCCGGATTGGCATGCCGACTGGTCGCGGCTGGTCGCGGCCGCGCGCACCGCTCCGCAACCGCCGTTGGCAGCGATGCCGACCGACATCCCGCAGCCGCGCCGCCAGCCGGCCGTCGGCGGCAATGCCACAGTCCCGATCTGGGAGCGCTGGAGCCAACGCCTGCTGGTCGCCGCCGCCGCAGCGCTGGTGGTGGGCGCGATCACGCTGGATCGCACCGGCGTCGACCATGCCACCGAACGCTCGCCGATCGACCGGGACTCGATCGCTTCGCTGATGGTTCCCCGCCTGCACCTCCCCGCTCCGCCGAGCCTCCCCGCGCTGCCGCGCCTGCCGGCTCCGCCCGCAATCCCCGCCATCCCTGCCATTCCCGCCCTCGGAGCCCTGCTCACGCCATGAATGCCCACGAAGCGATCATCTGGTTCCTGCTCGTCGCGATGCTGCTGCCGGCGCTGCTCGGTTCGTGGCTGGTGGCCTTCGCGCTGTTCCGCGGCTCGGTCGAGCGCGCCAGCGCGCGCATCTCGCGTCGCCCCGCCACCTGCACGCTGGTGGGACTGGTCATCCTCGTCCCGATCATCGCGCTGATCCTGAACGGCCAGGCCCAGGGGGGCGCGGCCCTGCTGGCGGGCATCGCCGCTTTCCTGCTGATGGCCGCGGCGCTGGTCGGTTCGGCCGGGGTCGCGCTGCGCGTCGGCGCGGGACTCGCATCACCGGTCGACGCCGAGCAACCCTGGCGGCGCATCGTGCGCGGGGGCCTCGCGCTGCTGTTCTCGTGCATCATTCCCGGCCTGGGCTGGTTCGTCATCGCGCCGCTGGTCCTCGCTGCGGGCTTCGGCGCAATCGTCCTCGCCCGCTGGGTGTCGCCGCGGCGCAGCGATGTCGGCGGCGGCGTTCCCGATCCTACCGGTTCCGTCGCGGTCTGAGCGTCCAGCGGCAGGCGCACTGTTCGACCCCAGCGTCGGCACTAGCATGCTGGCGTGGCCGACCCCGATCTGCTGGAAGCCCGGACCGTCGCCATCGGCCATGAGCTCTTCGCGGCGTCTCACCGCCTGCGTCCCCGCTTCCTGACGCGCGGCTGGCTCGACGACCAAGCCATGGCCTGGACCATGCGCGACGAGCGGTTGAAAGTGCAGCTGTTCCGCTTCGTCGATGCGCTCCCCGGTCTGCGCACGCCAGAGCAGATCAACCGCCACCTGGGCGAATACCTGGGGCCGGTGCGCGGGCAGCTGCCGGCGCTCGCGCGCTGGGCCTTGGAACGCGCTCCGCATGACGACCTGATCGGCGGAGTCGTCGCCGGAGCGGCCGGCTTCGGCGCGCGGCAGCTGGCGCGCAAGTTCATCGTCGGCT
>JACCZE010000323.1 GCA_013696105.1 Planctomycetota bacterium
CCCAGGTACCGTCCTCCGAGTTCGAGGTCGTGCTTGGCGAAGCGGACGGTGGTGGCGGTGGTCATGGATGGTCTCCGATCGGGTGGCGCGAAACGGCGATTGCCCTGGCTCTATCGTACGATTTTTACCCAGATACCTCCTTCCCACCAATGGAGGATTTGGGCATTGTTTTGTGTTTTCTGGTCACGACCATAGCGCCATGGCCAGGATCGCGAATCCCTCGCGGGCAGACCCCGGATCGGCCCTCATCGGCGCCGGCCACATCTTCAACAAGAGCCGGTCGAATCCCGCTTCTGGGACGATCGGGCGCGTCCTCCCGGCATATGCACTGGTCTACCTGCTCGAAGGCGGCGGCCACTACGAGGACGATGCCATCGGACGGCGCGCCGTCTCGGCCGGAGACGCGATCGTCCTCTTTCCGGGCATGCGCCACTCGTACGGACCGTTCGACCAGCCGCTGTGGTCGGAATGCTGGATCATCTTCCGCGGCGGGGTGTTCTCCCAGCTCGAGGCCGAAGGACTGATCGACCGCTCGCGGCCGGTGATCACCCCCGGGCTCAGGCCCGAACTGATCGCCGCGTTCGACGCACTGATCAGGGATTTCAACGGTCACGACCCCCGCCTCGTGCCGGTGCTCGCCGCGCGCACCCACGGGCTCGTAGCCGATTTCGCACGCTGCGACCAGGAGCGCGGCCCGCGTGCGGATGCCATCGCGGTGGCCTGCGCGCGGTTGGGCGAAGCCCTCGATCGGCCGCTCGATCTCGAGCGGCTGGCGCGCGGAATCGGATTGGGCGCGGAACGCTTCCGCAAGGTGTTCGCGCTGTCCGTTGGCATTCCTCCGGCGCGATATCGTCAGCTCCGGCGGATCGATCGTGCGAAGCAGCTGCTCGCGACGACGCTCAAGCCGCTTGCCGCGATCGCGCGCGAACTCGGCTATTGCGACGAATACTTTTTCAGTCGGCAGTTCAAGCACGTGACCGGATTGAGCCCCGCGCGTTTCCGTCGCGACTTCGGCGCCAGCGCTGGGGCCTGACGAGTCGCCGGCGGCGCGCGCTTACTCGGGGGCGCGCCGGGTCA
Source organism: Planctomycetota bacterium (assembly GCA_013696105.1). Lineage (GTDB taxonomy): Bacteria > Planctomycetota > UBA11346 > UBA11346 > UBA11346 > JACCZE01. The sequence goes on from JACCZE010000323.1 coordinate 1,078, forward strand.
GGAGTCGCCGGGAGACAGCGATCCCTGCACCCGGTCGAGCAGATCGCGTTCACCCGCTTGGAGGGCGAGTCCGGCTGCTTGCCGGAGCACCCCGACCGACGCCGCCCGATCGCCCGCGCCGATGAGCGCTTCGCCAAGGACGCACAGGTTCCATGCACGCGCGCTGGTGTCGGCGCTCTGGGCGAAGCCGACCTCGGCCGCGCGGAACACCGGGATGGCGAACAGCCACGAGCCCATGGGATTGAGCGTCGGGTCCAGGCAGAGGCCTTGGCTGTAGCGATCGTGGGCCTGCGCGGCGCCATCGCCGTCGAGCCCGTGGGCTGCGGCCGCGGCGGCGAATGCGACAGCGGCACGTCCCCAACCGCTCTCGTCCGGGATGTACGGCTCCCGTCCATCTGGCTCCGCCAGCCGATCGGGGACATCAGGATAGAGGCACCACGCCATGCCCGCGAAGCAGTCGCCGGCAACGCCCCAATCCTCGCCCCGTTGGCAGGCTGCGGCGGCTTGGCGGAACCAGCCCAGTGCACGCACGCGATCACCAGAACCGTCGCGGTCGGGCTGCGACCAGCTGCCCAACGCATGCAGGCAGCGACCACGCCGCGCATGGTCGCCGACCTCGGCGAACGCGCGCGAGGCCGCGACCATCATGCGTTCGGCCTCGTCTTCAGCGCCGGCTCCGCGAACCGCCAGGGCGCCCAGGCGCAGCAGGATCGCGCGGCCCGGCGCGTCGGTGCGCAGGGCGCGAGCATCCGCGAAGAGCACGGCCGCAGCGTGGAAGTCGGGCTCGTCGAGGTAGTCGAGGCAGGCCAGGTACGCCTCGCCACGACCCTCGATCAGCAGCAGGTCGTCTCCTGCGAATCCCGCCGAAGCGATCAGCTCGATCGCGCCTGCGGCGTAGAACCGAGCTCGTTCGACCAGCTGGGGCTCACCGTCCTGGGCGAGGACGCAGGCGGCATCGAGGAGCGCCATCGGCCGTCCGCCTCCCGGCGCTGCGAGCAATGTGTCGAGCGCCTCCTCCTGCTGCTGCGCGCGGAAGGTCGCATTGATTCCCGGCAGCGCGTCGAGGCGATTGATCCACAGCTGCGCGTGGATGGCCGCGGCGGTGGTGTCTCCCAGTGGCTCGCCCGACCGGCTCCACGAGGCCAAGAGCGGCCGTTCGACTTCGACGCGGCGCATCGCGTCGAACCACCCGAGGTCGATCAGGCGCTGCGCCGCAGCCAATGATCCCGCATTCGCCGCGCTCACCAGCAGATCGCGGTGGGTGGTCCGATCGATATCGCCACGTTCGATGAGCGTTTCCCATGGCCGGATCGCCGAGACCCCGGTGGGCCGAGACGACAACGGCGCCCGCGACGGGGTCGCCTGCGTCCGCTCGCCTCCTTTCGCCAACCGACCCGCGGGCTCCTCGCTGGCCTGTGCGCAGACGCTCAGACAGGCGCATATGCATAAGAGCAGCGATGGTCGGCGCAGGATCACGCCCGAATGATACAGAACGGTGCCCGAGCGTCCATTTCCGGCCTGACCCCCAGTGGCGCGACGTCTTAACTGCTGCATCCTCAAGCGTGAGACACCATGCGACCCCTCGTAGCCACCATCGCCCTCCCTGTGTTCCTGACCTTGTCCGCCGTGTTCGGCCCCTGGCTGAACGCTGCCGAGGGAATGCTCGAGGATCCCAAGCCGCTGAACGCTGCCGAGCAGAGCCAGCTCGACAAGCTGCTGACCGATCTGCGCGGCGCCAAGGATCCGGTGCTCAAGATCACTCCGGTCAACCACATCATCGATCTCGGACCGTCGGCGGTCGAAGCCGCGCTTCCCGATCTGTTGCCGCTGCTCGAAGCGAAATTCCCAGCGCTGCGGCATGATGTGCTGGTCGGGGTGCGGCCGCCGGTGCGGCTCTCGAACGATCAGATGCAGCGGATCGAGCGACTGCGGGTGGACCCCGATGAATCCGTACGCGCCGTCGCCAATTCGCTGATGACCGACATCCGGGTCTACCGCGAGCAGCGGGCGGCGCAGCAGAAGCTGGCGCTCACCGGCCAGCTATCGACCAAGCAGCTGCTCGAAGCGCTCGGAGGCGACGACCTGAAGAAGCGCGAGGACGCCAACCGCGTCGCCCGCAAACGCTCGCAGGGCGATCCGGAATTCCGGCGCGAGATCGTCAGCCAGCATGCGAAGCTGGCGAAATTGTCGCGCAGCGCCGACGCGTCGGTGCGGCTCACGGTGATGCAGTTGTATGATCGCTGCCTCGACCCGCTGCCCGCCACTGCGGTGCCGGTGGTGTGCGCCGCGACCGCCGACCCCGAGGATGCCGTCGCGACGCTGGCGCTCGCGGCGCTGTGCCATGCGCCTTCCTCGAGCCGGGAAGCCGTGGAAGCTGCCAGGAAGGCCGCCTCGCGCAGCGGGGCGGTTCAGGGCCGCGCGCTGCAGACGCTCGCGACGCTCGGCAGCGTGGACGACGAGATCCTGGCGATCTCGCGCCAGGTGCTCGATGACTCATCCGCCGAAGCGTGGCGTGGCGCCTGTTCGGTCATCGTCACCAACCGCCAGCGCATGCCGGACGTCGTCGACCGCCTGGCGGGCGCCGTCGCGGATCGTACCTGCGACCCGGAGGCGCGCGCCGAAGCGATGAAGGCGCTGGCCGTCGCCGCGGAACCCGAACGCTCGATCCGCGACCTGTCGCGGATCCTCGACAACCCCAAGGTGGAGGCGCCCTCGGCGCGCAGTGCCGCATGCACCGCCCTGATGGTGATGGCCGAAGAGGCGAAACCCGCTCTGCCACTGCTGACCCGCGTCGCGAAGAGCGACAGCGACGACAGCGAGGTGCGGAAGTCGGCGAAAGCCGCCATCGAGGTCATCGGCCGGTACTGAGCCGCGAGCCGAGACCTCGGCTCCGGATGCCGCTAACGCAGCTCGGGATCGCGACCGCGGGCGGCGCGACGGTAGGCGCGGGGTGAGGTGCGTTGGACCTGGCGGAAGCGGCGATTGAAGTTGGAGAGGTTGGCGAAGCCGCAGGACAGCGCGATGTCGGTGACGGGGCGGTCGCTGTCGGCGAGCAGACGGCAGGCGTCGGCGACGCGCACCTCGGTCAGGAAGGCGCGCCAGGTGCGGCCGACGCGGCTGCGGAACCAGCGGCTGAAGCCGGCGGGCGAAACGCCAGCGACGCGTGCGACGCGTTCCTGAGGCAGCGATTGGGCGCGGTGCTCGAGCACGAAGGCGAGGACGCGCTCGACGACGCGGTCAGCCGCCGACTCGGGGGGCTGCCAAGCGAGCGTGGCGAGTGGCGTGGCCTCGCGCGAACCGATGATGCGCGCGAGCACGGCGAGCAGTGCCGACAACCGCCGCAGCGCGCTGCGCTCGGCGAACAGAGCCGGCAGGGCGGCGGCGACCTCCTCGCGCAGCCGTCCTTCGAGTTTCAATCCGCGGCGCGCGCGCGAACAGCGCCGCGAGGCCGCGCAGCTCCGGCAGACCCGCTGCTGCTTGGACGAACGGCTCTGCCGGGAACTGCACGACCAGCGACCGTACCGGCGCGCCGGGAGGCGAGTGCCAGGTGTGCGGCGTTCCCGGCCCGATCAGGCACACGTCCCCGACCGAGAACGGTTCGATGGCGTCGCCGACATGGCGCGTGCCGCTGCCGGCGGTGATCAGGGTGAGCTCGATCTCGGGATGATCGTGCCAGCGGAACGGGAAGAAGGGCAGCGCGAATTCCCGGCACACCAGGCTCGCGCCGGGAGCGACATCGATCAGCTCGCGCACCTTTCCGCGCACCCGGCCGCGCACCTTGCCGCGCACCTTGCCGCGCTCTGCGTCAGGGCTGGTTCGCCGGACGGGGCCGACTCTGAGGCGGCGGAGCTGCATGTCAGAATCGTACCGGTTGCGGTCGCGCGCGGTAGTAGCGAGCCCAGCGACGGCGCGATCATGGCGCCAGGAGAAGCCATGGACGCGCTCGCCGCCGGCATCGATGCCCCGCACGTTCTCGACCAGGCGACCATCGCCGCCTATCGCCGCGACGGTTTCGTCAAAGTGCCCGAGGCCATATTCGCCGAGGCGATCGCGGCCTACCGCCCAGAGATCACGCGGCTGGTCCATGACCACGCTCGCAACGCGAAGCCGCTGGAAACCCGGGACACCTACGGCAAGGCGTTCCTGCAGGTATCGAACCTGTGGGAAACCAGCGACGTCGTGAAGGAGTTCGTGTCCGGCCGGCGACTGGCACGCATCGCTGCCGAGCTGATGGGCGTGGATGGCGTCCGCATCTACCATGATCAGGCGCTGTACAAGGAAGCCGGCGGCGGAGTGACTCCGTGGCATTGCGATCAGGTCTATTGGCCGCTCGCGACCCAGCACACCATTACCGCATGGATCCCGCTGCAGGCCGTGCCGATCGAGATGGGACCGCTGGCCTTCTCGGTGGGCAGCCAGCGCTGCCGCTTCGGTCGGGATCTCACGATCGGCGACGAGAGCGAAGCGCTGCTGGCGCGCACGCTCAAGGATCTGCCGATCGACGAATCGCCCTTCGCGCTCGGCGACGTCAGCTTCCATTCGGGATGGACGTTCCACCGCGCCGGCGCGAACCGCTCGACGATGACGCGCGAGGTCATGACGATCATCTATGTCGCCGACGGCGCTCGCATCGGCGTGCCGCGCTCGCGCAGCCAGGAGATGGACCTGCAGCGGTGGATGCCTGGTGCGAAACCCGGAGATCCGGTCGACACGCGGCTCAATCCCCTGGTCTACTCCTCCAGGGAGTGACCCTCTCGGCCCGATGGGCGGTCGGCGACGACGGTGCACTCGCTCCTTGCCGCGCGATTCCCGCAGGTTACCAAACGTGCCGATTCGCGAGGGGAGGCACACCATGACGACGTCTATTGGTTCGGACGCACCGATCGTGCGCTCTGGCGTCGCTGGTTCGCTCTGCGCGATGATGCTGGACCGGATTCCGCGCTCGTCCGGCTGACGCTCCAGCCCATTCGCCCCGGCTGCTGCGCTCCCAGCACCCTGCTCAGTCGCACCCCGCTCACAACCTCTCCGCTCGACCTGGACCCTCCCGGCCGAGCCGCCCCCTCCGCTCGACGGAACACATCCGAGTACCCTCATGCCTTTCGACCGCGAATTCCCTGCATCAACCGAGCGTGACATCTCCGCCGCGCTGGAACCAGGCGAGCCGATCCACGTGCGCCTCACGGCCGACCTGGATTTCGACCAGCGCTTCGCCCCCGTGCGGCTGGCGATCGCCCACAAGCACGTCTGCGTAGCGGCCGAGGCCCGGCAAATCATGGTCCTGCCCATCGCAGGCATCACCAAGGCGTCGAGCGATGAGCTCTACGGCAGCGGCAGGCTCACCGCCGAAACCGCGGATGGAGAACGGGTCCTCGCCTATTTCACCCGCCACCTCGTCCCGGAGATGGCGGCCGCGGCGCGCGCCATCAACGAGCTGATCGCGGGCCGTACTCCCGTGCTGCCGACGGACATCGACACCGCCTCGTGCGCGCGCTGCGGCGCACCGCTCGCGGAGCGCGGGTCGAACTGCCCCCTGTGCGTACCGCGGCGGCAGATCCTGATGCGGCTGATCGGCCTGCTCAGTCCGTTCCGTTATCGCGCGATGGCGCTGATCGTGATCACCCTGTTCGGCGTCGTCGCGCAGATGCTCACGCCCCTGACCTACAAGCAGATCGTCGACCGCGTGCTGACGCAGGGGCACCACCACGAACTCGCGCTGTGGGCTGGACTGATGCTGGCCGCGGCCATCGCGAGCCTGGTCTTCCGATATGCCGGGAACACGCTCACCTCGTGGCTCAGCGGGCGGGTCGTCGCGGATCTGCAGGGACGCCTGCATGTGCACCTGTCGCGCCTGCGCATGTCCTACCACGGCCGCCGCGAGGCCGGAGAACTGGTCGGCCGGGTGATGAACGACTCGATGGAGCTGCTGCACTTCCTGAAGGACGGCTTCCCGTACCTGCTGGTGAACCTGCTGTCGTTCATCACCATCGCCACCATCCTAGTCATCCTCAATCCGACGCTTGCGCTCATCGTGTTCGTGCCGGTCCCTCTGCTCATCCTGGGCGGCACCTGGTTCTGGGGGAAGCTCATCCCCCTGCGGCACAAGCGCGGCTTCCGCATCGGACGGCTGCACTCGCTGCTCGGCGAATCCATCCGCGGCATCAAGGTGGTGAAGGCGCTGACCCAGGAGGATCGGCGCTCGCGCGAATTCGACCAGAACAATGACCAGCTGTTCAAGACCACGTACATCACCGACCGGGTGTTCAGCGGGTTCTACGAGTTCCTCGCGCTGGTGATGGCGGTGGGCAGCGTCGCGGTGTGGTATCTGGGCCCGAAAGGCATCATCGCCAGCGGCGGCCGGGATCCGAGCTTGGGCGACCTCATGGCGTTCGTCGCGTACATCGCGATGTTCTACGGGCCGCTGCAATGGTTCACCGCGGTGCTCAACTGGATGTCGAGCGCGTTCGCAGGCGCCGAACGCATCTTCAACCTGCTCGACCAGGTGCCCGAACCCGACATCGCCGCCGATTCGCCCGAAGCGATCGCGGCGCTGCCGTCGGTGGCGGGCGGGATCGAATTCCGCGGCGTGCATTTCAGCTACGAACGCGGGAAGGAGGTGCTCAAGGGCATCGATCTGGTCGTCGGTCCGGGCGAGATGCTGGGGCTGGTGGGAAAATCCGGCGCCGGGAAGAGCACCGTCATCAGCCTGCTGTGCCGTTTCTACGAGCCCGATCTGGGCGAGATCCTGCTCGATGGGCGCAACCTCGCGACGCTGCCGTTGGCGCGCTATCGCCGCCATGTCGGCATCGTGATGCAGGATCCGTTCCTCTTTCGCGGTTCGGTCATCGACAACATCCGCTACGGCAAGCCCGAAGCCACGTTCGCGGAGGTGGTCGAGGCGGCGAAGGCGGCGCACTGCCATGACTTCATCCTCGAGAAGGAGGACGGCTACGACACCATGGTCGGCGATGGCGGCGTGGAGCTGTCCGGCGGAGAACGTCAGCGCCTATCGATCGCGCGGGCCATCGTCCACGATCCGCCCATCCTCATCCTCGACGAGGCGACCTCGGCGGTGGACTCGGATACCGAGAAGTCGATCCAGGAGGCGATCGCCCGTTTGGTGAAGGGGCGGACGACCATCGCGATCGCGCATCGGCTGGCGACGCTTCGCAATGCCCATCGCCTGGTCGTCATCGACGACGGGCGCGTGATCGAGCAGGGGACGCACGATGAGCTGATGGCCAAGGAGGGCGGGCATTTCGCACGCCTGGTGCGCCTGCAGACCGAGATCAACAAGCTGAAGACCGACCAGATCGTGAGCATCGCCTAGCCATGATGCCCGCAACCACCCGACATCCGGAACACGCCATGCCTGAAACCTCCATCGTCATGAGCCGTAAGCTCGACCGCGCCCACGCGGCGATCGACGGAGCCGATGCCGTGCCCGTCCGCGTGGTCTGGGCCCGTCCGATCACCGGTCGTGGCGCCGAAGTGGCGTTCCTCGGCGACGCCAAGGTCGCGCTGGCGATGATCCCAACGCTCGACGTATTGGATCCGCGATCGCGGACCATCGCCCAGGAGGAGCTCGACCGGCGCTATTGCGTCGCGCGCATCACCCGCGTCCACAGTGCCTCGGTCAATTTCGGCAATCGCTACTGGGACGTCGAGACCGACCGCGGGCGTCGGCGCTTCCTCTTCCGCGAGGTCGGCAAGCACGTGACGCGCATCACCGCCGACCACCTGCTGATACGCGACACCCTCGCCAACCGCTTCGAGATCGCCTCCTTGGCGGCGCTCGACCAGCATTCGCGGGATCAGGTGAACCAGGTGATCTAGCAGGCTGCGGAAAAGGCGGCCTGCTAGATCACGAAAACTCAGCGCGACCTGCGGTCGCTATTTTTCCGAGTTTTCGTGCTCCAACTTTCTACATGAGGGGGCAGGCGCCCCTCAGACTCCCCGCAGGGTGCTTTTTCCGCACCCTGCTCGGTCATCGGCACGTCCGCCGCGATGGGGCTCCGAGAATCTCGACCCGGAACAGACCGTTGCACGCGGACCTCCCGAGGTGAACAGCCCGCCGCGGGCGTCGTTCACCCCGTGGCGCGGCAGGGCCGGAGGGGTACGCTGATGGCGTACCGGCCCGACCTGCCGCGGTGGAGGACCCCATGCTGCGACTGATCTCCGTCCTGATGGTGACATTGGCGTGCGCGCTCGCCAACGCTCAGGAGTCGCTCGAGAGCAAGATCGCCGAAACCGACATGAACAGCGCCGAGTCGGTGTTCGAGCTCGCGAACTGGTGCAAGACCCACAACCTGCCGATGAAGTCGCGACAGTACCTGAGCCAGGTGATCAAGATCGACAAGGACCACGAAGGTGCGCGCACGGCGATGGGCCAGGTGCGCGTCGGCGATCGCTGGGTGTCGGCCACGCACGCGCCCCCCGGCACGGGCCAGCCCAAACCCGGCGACGAAGCACCCGTGGTCAAGCGGACGGCATCCGGTCCGGGGCCGAAGGCGGCGGACATCGCGTGGGACCTGTCGGTGCCGAAGGATCCCGCGGCGGCGAACACCTTCATCACGAAGTATGTCGAGCGCATGTCCACGGTCGCGAACGACAGCCACGAGATGGACGTCTCGGTGGCGACCTGCTTGGCCGCGGATTACCTGCCGTCGGCCGTACCCCGGCTGTGCGCCGCGCTCGCGCGCTCCGATTTCACCGACCTGTACGGCGCCTCGTCGATGGTGTCGGAACTCGTCCGTAAAGGGAAGACGGATGAGGCGCGTCCCCTGCTGCCCTTCCTGGTGAAGGCGAGCGAACGCGTATCCGACCCCACCGACCTCGAATGCTTCGCCTATGCCATCGGCCTGTTCAAGGACCGCCGCGCAGTACCCCGTCTGATCGAATTGATGGGGTCGGGGAACGATTCGGTCAAGAACGCGGCCGCGTCGGCGGTCGCCGCGATCACCCTGCTGCCGGATCGCGGCATGAGCGTCGCCACCGCCCAGGAGTGGTGGGACCTCAATCACAGCGTCTCGGAGCGCGAGACCTACCAGGCGCAGCTGCGCAGTGCGGACGCGGCGATCGCGGTGGAGGCGGCGAAGGCGCTCTATCCGCTGCGCGACACCTCGATCATCCCGGTGCTGATCAAGTGCCTGCGCTCCGAAGACAAGCACGCCAACCTGCGCGCCGCCTCCTTGATCGCCAAGATCACCGGCACCGACTGGAACTACGACCCGGCCATGCCCGCCGAGCAGAAGGCGAAGATCGCCGACCGCCTCGATGCGTGGTGGAAGCAGGAGCAGGGACGCTTCACCTGGATCGAGGACCGCAAGGCGCAGTCCGCGACCAATGCCGTCCCGAAGGACGCCAATGCCGAAATGGTCAGCCAGCTCGATAGTCGCGAAGGCGATCGTGGCCAGCTGGCCGAGTCCGGATTGATGGCGCGCGGCGATGAGGCGATCCCCGCGCTGATCGACGGGCTGTCGACCAACAGCAGCATCGTGCGTCGCAAGTGCAACGACATCCTGCGCGCGATCACCAAGCAGGATTTCCAATTCGACGCCCGCGATAGCGATGAAGCGCGCGCGAAGGCGGTGGCGGCATGGAAGGCCTGGAATGCCGCGCGCTCGCCCGCCAAGACGGATGAGGCGACGAAGTAGCGCCGGACCGCGGTGCAGAGCCGCATGGGCGCCCATCCGGCGCAACAGCGGCGGGCACGCTTCGCTCGGTCACTGCAGACGCTGCACCGGCCCCCTCTGTTCATCGCCGAACATCCCGACCCACTCGCCGGTCGCATCGGCGACTCCGCGATACATCCCAGGTGTGGTGTGTGCGAATGCAGGGCGACCGCTGCCGTCGATGACGATGCAGCCGCCCGTGCCTCCGAGGAGGCGGACGTGCTCGAGCGCTTGGACCGCCGCAGTCTGCGCATCCGAACCGGATTCGATCTGCGTGGCGATACGGTGCGCGAACACCGCGCGGATGAAGTATTCGCCGTCTCCAGTCGCTGAAACCGCACAGCGCGCATCGGCGTAGGTGCCCGCCCCGATCAGCGGGGAATCGCCGACTCGTCCCGGCAGCTTGCCGGTGGTGCCGCCGGTGGAGGTCGCCGCGGCCAGACGTCCCTGGCAGTCGCGCGCGACCGCTCCGACCGTCCCCCGGGAAGCCGGACCGCCGCCCGAGACGAACCGCGCGAGCTCGGTACGCGCTCGCTCGGTGACGAACCACTCCGGCTCCACGGTGGCCGCCCCGTGCTCGATCGCGAAGCGTTCGGCGCCGGATGCGATGAGCAGGACATGGGGACTGCGCTCCATCACCAGACGGGCGGCATGCAGCGGATTGCGGATGACGCACACCCCAGCGACCGCGCCAGCACGCTCGCTCGCGCCATCCATGATCGCGGCGTCGTGCTCGGCCCTGCCCGCGCGGGTCAGTGC
>JACCZE010000367.1 GCA_013696105.1 Planctomycetota bacterium
GAGAAGAACTTCGGACCCTGATGGCATTGGGCCGGCTGGCCGAGGAACAGCGCCGGCACGCTCTCGTGCTCGCCGGGCCGCTGGTCCGCGATCAGCCCGAGGGATGCGCCTGCGCGCATGGCGCGGAAGGCGGTGACCGCGCCGGCGCGGTCGCCGTGATCGGCGAAGAGCACCTCGCAGCCGAGGCGCTCGCGCTGGATGTTGATGAGCCGGTCGACCACCGGATTGTGCTGGGCCTTGGCATAGACCAGGAATCGTCCGGCGTTGCCGGCGATGCCGCAGGCGCCCATGTCCCAGGAGCCGATGTGCGGGCCGACGTAGGCGAGCGCGGGGTGGCGACGGTGGATCGCGGCCTGCCAACGGGGATTGGCCCGCTGCACGTGCCGCTCCGGGCCGTCGGGGCCTCCGATCGTCCACAGCTCGACGAAGTTGGCGCCCATGGTGGCGTAGGCGCGGCGGGTGACGCGGGCACGAGCCGGTCCGCGCAGGGCGAGCGTGCGGGCGATGACCTGGTTGGCGACGGTCCGCCGCACCCCCAGCCGCCACGCGAGCACCCCGAGGGAGCCTCCCAGGCGCGCGGCGGTATCCGCGCACAGCCGGTTGAGACCGCGCAGGATCGATCGCTGCAGCCAGGAACGCATGCCCGGGATGGTAGCCGCCCCCGGCGCGGCAGCCATGCCCCCGCCTGATACGCCTGGGGCGGGTTTCGTATGTCCTGTGGTCGCAGGGAGCCCGATAGTGGGACCTTGCACCCAGGGCGGAACGGCGGTCAAATCCCGTCCCGCAAGGAGTCCCACCGGAACATGGCCATCACGCGCGTCTACATCGAAGAAGGCTGCATCGTCTGCAATGCGTGCGAGACCACGTGTCCCGAAGTGTTCAACGTGACCGAGGACAGCTGCCACATCCGCTCCGAAGTGCGCACCGACGGACAGCAGGACACCAACCTCCAGGCGAAATCGCCGCTGAAGGAGGCGATCGGCACGGAGTTGGCCGACCAGATCGAGGAGGCCGCCGAGGGCTGTCCGGTCGAGGTCATCAAGTTCGACAAGGGCTGACGGCCGCACGCGCGGCTGAAGCCGCGCACGTCGGCTGCGCCGACTCACGACGCTGCGCGTCGGTCCGGCCTGGCGACGCTCGCTCTTTGCTCAGGGGCTGTCGCCCCTACGGCCCTTCGGGCCTACCCCCGGGCTTTGTCGCGGCTCGATGTCGTCGGGAACCTCCGACATCGTGGCGGCATCGGCTTCGCCGATTGTATGCCGCCAGCGCCGCTCGGCGCCCGAGGAGATCGCCATCCGCCATCCGCTTCTCCCAACCTCACCACTTGGAATCCACCCACCCTGGGCAGGCTCACGCGCATGATGCGTCCGGTCGTGCTGCTGGTGGTGTGTGCGATCGGCGGCGTGGTCGGCGGCTGCGGCGAGAAGCGCACCGGGCCGACGCCGGCGCAGCAGAACGATCGCGATGCCGAGCGGGTGGTCGCCGAGCTCGAGCCGCGCATCTCGACGGCGCGCGCGTTGCCGCCCGAGGAGCGCATGCGCGCCGAACAGCAGCTCGGCGATGATCTCGAGCGCGCCGCTGCCGAGGTCGCGGGCACCGCGCTCGAGAACAAGGTCCTGTATTGGCTCGCCGCCTGGCGGCTCGAGTACGCGGCGGGCGCGGGCGTCGACGATGCGCTCGATCGCCTGGATGCGTGCCGCCTGCCCAAGCTCAAAGGCTTCGGCGAATACCTGCGCGTGCAGCACCGGCTGCGCCAGGGCGACACCGCCGATGCCAAGCGCCGCGCGACCGCGCTGATCGAGCGCATCCCCGAATTCCAATCGCTGAGCAATCAGGTCTGGCTGTATGAGCAGATCGGCCGTCCGCCGCCGCGGACGTCGGGCCAGAGCATCGCCGGCGGCGCGGACGATCCGGCGAGCGCGCGTGAGCAGCCGTGGCTGGTCTACCTGTTCGTCGATGTGCTCAACGCAGAGGGCTTGCATGAGCTGAAGCGCTACGTCGCCGAGATCGCCCGCTTGGAGTACGCCGGCAAGGTGCGCGCGGTGCTGGTCACCAGCGAGGGCACGCCGCTCAACGCGCTGGCCAAGGTGCGCACGGTGCCCGGCGGCAGCGAGCTGGATGTGCTGTGGGCGAGCCCGGCCGAGGGCGGCGACGCCGGCGAATGGCGCAAGGCCTGGAACCTCGCGCCGCGGCAGAACGCCAACGTCCTGCTCGGTCCGGGACCGAAGCGGGTGATCATGGCGATCCTCTCGCGGCCCGAGGAATTGCGCGCGATCACCGGCAACTAGCAACGACACGTGTCGCTCCGATCACCGGGCGCCCTGACATGACCGTCGATCAGCCCCATCTGAACGTCCTGCTGAGCCGCCCCATCGGCCCTGCCGACGGCTTCCCGTACGTCGTCCGGTACCAGAACGTCGCGGTCGTCGAACCGGCGGCATCGCTGTCGATCGGATCGCATCAGCATGCGCACTACGAGATCATCCTGGTCGAGCGCGGACCCTACCGATGCCACGTCAACGATGAGCAGATCGACCTGCCTGGGTCTGGTCTGGTCGTTCTCAAGCCCGGCGACTGGCATGACGATTCTGGCGAGCCCCCGCTGCGGTATCACGCCCTCTCGTTCCGCATCATTCCCGGTCCGAGCGCCGAGCGGTCCGCCAACATCTTCATCGACGAGTCGGCCCCCGCATCGCAGGTGATCGCCGGCGACGTCACGCAGTTCCTCGGCCTGTTCGCACGGCTCCAGGACGAGAATCGCCGCGCCGACGCGTTTTCCGCGTTCATGCTCGATGCGCTGGTGCTCGAACTGTTGTGGACCCTGCTACGCGTGCTGCCGGCTCCGATCATCCACCCGGCGCTGATGGTCACCATCGCGCGCCACGGATTCGCGGCCGACCTGATGCGTCTGTTCTCACGTAGCCTCGCTACCACCCTCGATCTCGGGCAGATGGCGGCGGCCATGTCGATGAGCAAGCGCTCGCTGACCACGCGCTGCGCCGAGACCTTCCAGACCTCGCCGGCGAAGCTGCTGGTGCGCTATAAGATGGAGCGGG
>JACCZE010000387.1 GCA_013696105.1 Planctomycetota bacterium
TCTCCTCGCCGTCCTCGAGGTTGACCGAGTTGAGGATCGCGCGTCCGCCGAGGAACTTCAGCGCCTCCTCCATCACGTCGATCTGGGTCGAGTCGACCATGATCGGGATGGTGACCGCGGTACTGAAGCGCTTCATCACCTCGCGCATGTCGCGACGCTCGTCGCGGCCGGTCCACGCCACCGAGACGTCGAGCACGTGCGCGCCTTCGGCGACCTGCTCCTGAGCCAGCGCGACCATCCCGTCCCAATCGTCCTTGAACAGCAGTTCACGGAAGGCCTTCGAGCCGGTGGCGTTGGTTCGTTCGCCGACGATGAGGATGCCGACGTCCTGCTTGAGCGGCACGCTGGCATACAGGCTCGACAGCGAGGGGGTCAGGCTCTCAGCGCGCGGTCGGCCAGGACTCTTCCCGGACAACGCCTGGGCGATCGCCCGGATGTGCTCTGGACCCGTGCCGCAGCAGCCGCCGACGGCGTTGACGCCGTAATCCTTGACGAATTTCTGGTGCCAGCGCACGAGTTCGTCCGGAGTGAGGTCGAACACCGCGCGACCGCCGACATTGCGGGGAATGCCCGCGTTGGGCAGGCACGACACCCAGCGCGTGGCGTTCTCTCCCAGGTAACGGATATGGGTGTCCATCAGGTCCGGGCCGGTGGCGCAGTTCATGCCGATGACGTCGATCGGCAGCGCTTCGAGCGCAGTCAGCGCCGACGCCACGTCGCTGCCGGCGAGCATGGTGCCGGTCGTCTCGACGGTGATCTGGCACTGGATCGGGACTTCATGGCCGAGTTCGCGCATCGCCTGGCGCGCTGCCAGCACCGCGCACTTGGTCTGGAGCAGGTCCTGGCAGGTCTCGATCAGGATCAGGTCGGCTCCACCCGCGATCAGCCCACGACAAGCGACCACGTAGCTCTGGAGCATCGCCGACCATGCGATGTGGCCGAGCGAGATGAGCTTGGTGCCCGGGCCGATCGCTCCGGCGACGAAGCGCGGGCGATCGGGGGTGGCGAATTCGCGTGCGGCGTCCTTAGCGACCGAGGCGGCCAGTGTCGCCAGCTCCTCTGCCCGGTCGCCGAGGCCGAATTCGGCGAGCACGTGCGGCATGACGCCGAACGAGTTGGTCTCGACCACATTGGCGCCGGCATCGAAGTAGCGGCGATGGATCGCGGGCATGATCTCGGGTCGGGTCTTCAGCAGCCACTCGACGCAGCCGTTGATCTCTTCGCCGCCGTAGTCCTCGGCGGTGAGGTTGTACTTGAACAGCTCGGTTCCCGTTCCGCCGTCGTAGATCAGGACGCGTTCGCGCATCGCGCCGAGGTAGGGGTGCAGATCGGCGCGGGCATCGCGGCGATAGCCGCGGTGGTCCGCGGGCTCGTCGGTCGTCCAGCCTAGGCCCGCGGTCGCGGCGTGGTGGGGACAGCCGACTCCGCAGTCGTGACCGACCGAACCATGCGCGGTCATTTCGCGCTCCGCCGCGGTCGACCGGCATCGACGGATTTTACCGCGGTCAGGATGACGGTCTGGAAACGCGGCGGTCGCGTCTCGGCCGGAAGCGTGACGGTGCGATGTCCCGCCAGCGTGCGGGTCCAGCGCTTGAGTTCCTCCGGAGCGAATCCGCTGTGGCGATGGCCGTAGCGGTTGGCCTCGGCGAAGTCGTGCTTGAGGAGGGTGATGACCAGCAGACGACCGCCGGGAGCGAGTGCTCTGGCAGCTTCGCCCAGCGCTGCCGCCGGATCGGCGATGTACTGCAGGCTCTGCAGGAAGAGCACCGCATCGCAGCTCGCATCCTCGAGCGGAAGCTGCTCGCCCGGGGCGAGGATGTACCGCACCGAATCCAATCCGAGCGCCTTCACCTTGGCCGTGCCTGCCGCGACCATTGCCGGCGACGGATCGATGCAGGTGAGGGAATCGGCTTGCGGCGCGATCAGCTCGATCATCGCCCCATCACCAGCGCCGACGTCGATGCAGCGACCGAACCGCGCGAAGGCCTGCAGGCCGTGGCACAGGCTCTCCCAGGTTCGTCCGGGCGCATATTCGCGATGGAGGCTGCCGGCGACCCGATCCACCCAGGAAGTCCCGCGGTTGCGCAGCTGGTCGCTCAGGCGCCTGGCGTCGGATGCGAATTGGGCTTCCTGCCGCGACAGGTCGCGCACCGAGCTCCACGCCGAACGGAGACGCGCTTCGGCATCTTCGCGGATACGATAGCGGCGTGCGCTGCCTTCGGGCAGATCGTGGATGAGACCGGCCTGCTTCAATTTCGCGAGATGGCCGCTGATCGAACTCTGGCCGAGATCGAGGACGTCCTGCAATTCTGCGACCGTCAGCGGCTCGCTCTCGAGCAGGTGCAGCACGCGCAGGCGCGTCTCGTCGCCGAGCAGGCGCAGGTGGTCACCGATGGCACTCATCCTTCCATCGTCGCATCATGATACGTCGATGCAAGAGAGCGGATGGATGTCAGCGCGGAGTGGTCGCCGATGCGCTGCGATGGTGTGCGTATGCGGCGAGCACCGCAGCAAGGGCTGCGGCATCGTCCGGGGAGACTGCTTGGCTTCCGGTCCGCCAAGCGATGGCGCTGACCAATCGCAGCGCCGAAGGCCATTCATCGTCCTGTCGCTTGATGCTGGCGGTCACCAGACGCCAGGCGCTCTCCCAGAACTGTTCGGACACGCGTGCTTCGACCCGCGCAGCGCGCTGCGCCAGGGTGACGTCGCCGCTGGTCACCGCCTCGACCATCGGGGCGGAGGAGGGATCGATGCACACCAGGACCGGAGGCAGGCTCGACTCGTGCCGGCACCACCACAGTTGGTGGGCGAGCTGGGAGGTGAGGATCGCGAGGTGCTCGGGCGGCATCCAGGCGACCAACTGCTCGCAAGCGACCGTCCCCAGCAGGACCTGCAGAGCGGTGCCATCGCGATCGTGGAAGCGCAGCATCACTTGGATCGCGAGTGCGCCCAGGACATGGTTCAGAGTCTTGAGATCGACGGATGGGCCCAGGTGTTCGGCGATGCGACGGTACGCTCCCTGCGCGGTCGGTTCATCGAGGAGCGACTGGAGTGTGGCGACGGTGGGGGGCGTGTCGCCTGCGGTGGTCTGCAGCTGGCGCTGCCAGGCGCACAGCGTGTCGCGCGTGACGAAGCTGCCGGCGGGCGATCTGCGGGCGATCAGCCCATTGAGGAAGCGTAGGCGCAGGAGCGGGCGTTCATCGCTCGCGACGTGCGGCCATACCTCGACCAGCGACAAGAGGCTCGCAAGGTTCAAGCCCGTATCGCTGGGGTGGTCGATCAGGGTCGGCGCGAGCTGTGCGCACAGATCACGTTCGTCGCGGGGGATCGGTCGCTGGTTGAGGACCCCGAGGTACGGCGCGGCGCTGTCGGAGCCGATGGTGTCTGCTGAACCGTCGAGGGTGCGCCGCAGATCATCGGGGCATTCGGCTCGATCCGAGAGCGATGCCACCAGGGCGTGGGTCACCGCCCGCTGTCCGAAACCGTCGCCGGCCAGGATACCGGAAACGACCCTGCGCGCGAGGGCGTGACGCATGCAGGGCATCATGAAGGTTCGATGTGCGCTGCAAGGCTTCCCGGCCCTGCGTTGTTCACCCGGAGGTATGCGGGGGAAGCCCTGAGAGATCCGGTCGGCGCCAGGTGAGACGTTCGGGTGCCGGGCTTCCCGTGCGTTCCATCAGCAGGTAGGCGATGGAACAGCCCTCCTCCTTCTTGTGGCGTTCGAACAGGCTGGGAAAGCGGGTGGGGATGTCGAAACGGTATCCCGCGGGGGCGTAGCTGTTGCGCCACAGGCCCGGAAGCGCGGAGAGGTTCGACAGGCATTGGAATGCGTACTCGTGGGTATCCGAGGCCATGACCAGCCGACAACCCGGAGCCGCGGCATGGGACAGATCCAGGAGGAACGATCGCGTCAGCAACCTGCGGCGACGATGTCCGAGTTTCGGCCACGGGTCCGGGAACAGGATGTAGATGCGATCCACGCTCGCGGGTGGCAGCCGATCGCGGACGAAGCCATGCGCCTCGGCTCCGAACAGGCGGACGTTGGCGACGCCGTCCTTGAGGCACTTGTGCGCGGTCTTGGTCACGCGCAGGTCGTCGTGCTCGATGCCGATGAAGCGATCATGCGGATGCGCGTGCGCGAGGGCGCTGATGAATTCACCGTGGCCGAAGCCGACCTCGAGGCGCAGCAGCGCGTCCTGCCCAGCGCCGGGAAAGAGCGCGTTCAGATTCAAGGGTTCGCGACCGCGTGGTCCGACCAGCGTCGCCTGCAGATCCGTGCGCACCCGATAACGGCGCATGCCGGCGGTCACCATGCGGGCAAGGATGGCGAGTCAGCCGTGCTGGCAATCGGGATCGTCGTGGCTGCTACTCACCAACGACCACTCACCTCACCGATCGAGCGCCGGATCGGGATAAGGCGCCGCAGGCGTGACCGCACGCGGCGGCGGGGCCGGACGGATCTCGACCGGTGGAGGCGGCTCGTCGACCGGCCTTGCAC
>JACCZE010000407.1 GCA_013696105.1 Planctomycetota bacterium
CATCTGCGCATGATAGGCGCTGCCGGTGATCGGCTGATCGGTGAGCGCGAGCTTGTTCTCGATACCGTAGAGCCCGGCGCCGATGGTCGCGGCCATCGCCAGGTAGGGATTGACGTCGGAGCCGGGGATGCGCGACTCCATGCGCGTGGCCTTGGGACCGCCATTGATGTGGCGGAAGGCGACGGTGCGGTTGTCGACGCCCCAGGTCGCCTTGGTCGGCGCCCAGAATCCGTCGACCAGGCGCTTGTAGCTGTTCACGGTCGGCGCGAAGAATGGCAGGATCTCGGGCAGGCAACGCAGCAGTCCCGCGACGTAGTGCCGATAGGTCGCGCTCATGCCGAGCGCATCCGCGGGATCGTGGAAGCGGTTGGTGGTGCCGGCCGGATCCCACAGGCTCTGGTGCACGTGGCCGCTGCAGCCGGGCAGCTGCGCGTGCCATTTGGCCATGAAGCTGGGCATGATGCCGAAGCGCGCGCCGATCTCCTTGACCGCGGTCTTGAACAGCACCGCGCGATCCGCTGCCTCGAGCGCGTCGGAATACAGGATCGCGGCTTCGAACACGCCCGGGCCGGTCTCGGTATGCAGGCCTTCGATCGGGATGCCGAAGGCGAGCAGCTCGTCCATGATGGCGGCGAAGAACGGCTGATTCTGCGCCATGCGGATCAGCGAGTAGCCGAACATCCCGGGCGACAGCGGCGTCGGTGCGACGCCGTTCTTCGCCGCGAGCGTCGCCGGCGTCTCCTGGAAATTGAACCACTCGAATTCCATGCCGCAGCGGGCGATGAATCCGGCCTTCTCGGCGCGCGCGAGCACGCGCTTGAGCAGCTGGCGGGGACACTGCGCCAGCGGCTTGCCGGCGGGATCGACGAAGTCGCCGAGGAAGAACGGCACTCCCTGCTCCCACGGGATCGTCCGGTAGGTGCTCAAGTCGACGCGGGCGTTCGCGTCGGGGTAGCCCGTGTGCCAGCCGGTGTAGGCGCAGTTGTCATAGCACACATCGCCCATGTCCCAGCCCAGGACCACGCTGCAGAAGCCGAAGCCGCTGCCGGAGGCCGCGCTGAGGAACTTGTCGCGGTGGAGATACTTGCCGCGCAGGACGCCGTCGATGTCGGCGACCGCGACCTTGACCTTCTGGAAGGGCGATCGCCGGACCGCATCGAGCACGGCCGCGGCATCGATAGGACGTGGGTCGTTGGCCATGGCTTGAGCCAGTACAGCGTGCGAGGCAGCGGCTTACAAGACCAGGGACGCCGATGTTCGACCCGATCGGGTGTCGACCTTGACATTAGTAAGTATTCGTTAGCTTATTAATTATGGAGGTTCAACCCATGGTCTCATTTCCCGATCGATGCCGCTTCCCACGTGTCAGCGCGATGACGGCGGCGTGCGCCGTCCTCGCCCTTGCCGGGTGCGGCACCGCGCGCCCGCTGGTGATCGGCAACCCGGCCCAGCTCGGCGATCTCTATGCCGACGGCGCCCTCACCGATGCGCACGGCAACCGCTGGGACATCGGCTTCATGCCGGGCATCGTCCCCACCGCCCAGGTCGTCGGAGACAGTTACCAGCGCGCTTGGGACGTGATGGCCGACATGGGTTCGTACGGGATCGAAGGCGGCAACCGCTCGTTCGCGCGCACCGCGTACCGCTTCGCGTTCAAGGACTGCATCGGCAAGACCATCGGCACGGGCATCGCCACGGATTACCAGGATACGTCCCGCCAGATGTCGGAGCTCGTACGCGAGATGCCATTCGGATGGCCGCTGCAGATCGCCTACCGGCCGGTGTGGGGCTACGTGCTCAAGCCGATCGGTCGCGTCGCCGCAGGCACCGTCGGTGCGGCCGCCGGCATCGTCGCCGGCACGCCGACCGGCGCGGTGGAAGCGAGTGGTCGCGCATTCGTGGCCGTCTCCGACGTGGCGGTCATGGGCACGCTGTATCCCGCGGGACGCCTGGTCTGGCAGCAGCCGGCCTATCTCTTCTCGGTGGTCAATTCCGAGCCGGACGAGAAGCAGAACGGCAAATGGAGCCTGCGGATCGTGTCGCGGGGAGCGCCGGTGGCGACTGCGGCGGCGGAGACGGCAGAATCGCTGTAGCGTTCCTGGCGCCTGCGCACGGGCTTCGGCTTCGGCCAGTTGATGCGGTCCATCGGCAGCAGTGGTACCGACCGAGCCGAAGACGGAGCCCGTGCGATGGATCGGACGCGGCGCCCGCCCAGATACCGTATGCCTTTACCCACCGGCATCATGGCGCCGACCACGGACCATCGGTAACCTGCGCCCCGGGGGCGCGACCATGAGCCGACGCAACGACTGGGAAGACCATACGCTCCTGCATCGCAACAAGGAGCCGGCGCACGCGCCGCTGTTCGCATATCGCGACGAAGCAGGCGCACGCGCCGGGGCCGCGCCGTACCGCCAGTCGCTCGACGGTGATTGGCGCTTCTTCCTCGCGCCCACGGTCCTCGCCGCGCCGCAGGAGTTCCATCGCGAGGGCGCCGACCTCTCGGCGTTCACCACCATTCCCGTGCCCAGCACCTGGCAGATGCCGGGCGTGACCGACCTCAAGGGCTTCGATCGGCCGATCTACCTCAACGTCCGCTATCCCTTTCCGCTCGATCCGCCCCACGTGCCGACCGAGAATCCCACCGGCTGCTATCGCCGCGACTTCACCGTTCCTGCCGAGTGGAGTTCGCGCCGCACGTACGTCGTCTTCGCCGGTGTCGATTCGGCCTTCCACCTGTGGGTGAATGGTCGCGAGGTCGGTTTCAGCAAGGACAGCCGGCTGCCCGCTGAGTTCGACATCACCGAGCACCTGCGTCCGGGCACCAACTCGATCGCCGTCCGGGTCTACCGCTGGAGCGACGGCAGCTACCTCGAAGACCAGGACATGTGGCGCCTCTCCGGCATCCAACGCGAGGTCTACCTGTACTCCAAACCGCTGGTGCGTATCGCGGATTACCGCGTGGTGGCGGCGGCCGATGGGCGGCTGACCGTGCGCGTGCGCGTACGCGGTGCTGCGACCAAGGATCTGCCGGGCCTGCGCGTGTGCGTCCAGCTCCTGGATGCTGCCGGAAAACCGGCGCTCGCGCAGCCGCTCGAGGCGGCGCCCGGCGTGCCCGCGCAGATGGGCGAATTCGCCGAGCTCCAAGCCACCGTCGCGAACGTGCAGCGGTGGTCGGCGGAAGCGCCGCACCTGTACCAGCTCATCCTCTCGCTGAAGGATGCGACCGGAGCCACCATCGAGTGCGAAGCCTGCCGCGTGGGATTCCGCACCGTGGTCATCACCGACAGCCAGCTGCTGATCAATGGCGCGCCCGTCATCTTCACCGGCGTCAATCGCCACGAATTCGACCACCGCCGCGGCAAGTCGATCACCGAGGAGCAGATGCTCCTCGACATCCGCATGCTCAAGCAGTGCAACATCAACGCCGTGCGCCTGTCGCACTACCCCAACATGCCGCGCTGGTACGAGCTGTGCGACGAGCACGGCCTCTACGTGATCGACGAGACCAACATCGAAACCCACGGCATGGTGCCCTGGAACCGGCTCGCGCTCGATCCGGAATGGGCTCCGGCGTTCCTCGACCGCGGCATGCGCATGGTCGAGCGCGACAAGAACCACGCCTGCATCGTGATGTGGTCGCTGGGCAACGAATCCGGTTACGGCCCGGCGCATGACGCGATGTCGGCGTGGATGCACGCCAACGACCCCACGCGCCCCGTGCATTACGAATCCTGTTACCTCGGTCCCGCCACCGACGTGGTGTGTCCGATGTACTCGACCGTCGAGCAGATGCTGGCCATCGTCAACGCGAAAGCGGAGAAGCGCCCGCTCATCCTCTGCGAGTACGAGCACGCGATGGGCAACAGCCTGGGCAATTTCCACGAATACTGGCAGGCCATCCTCGCGCACCCGCAGCTGCAGGGCGGATTCATCTGGGACTGGGCCGATCAGGGCATCGAGGTCACAACACCCGATGGCCGTGCCTACTGGGCCTACGGCGGCGATTTCGGCGAAGCCGACCACGACGCGCAGTTCAGCTGCAACGGCATCGTCTGGCCCGACCGCACGCCGCACCCCGCCTACTTCGAGGCCAAGCACCTGCATCAGAAGATCGCAGTCACCGCGGTCGACCTGGCCAAGGGCCAGATATCGGTGACCAACCGCAACTTCTTCGTCGATCTCGCGGGGACCGCGGCGCACTGGCGCGTGCTCGAGGACGGGGCCGAGATCGCGGCCGGTCCGCTCGCGCTGCCGGCGATCCCGCCACGCGCCTCGGCGACGGTCACGGTGCCGATCCCTGGCGGTACCGCACGGCGCGGGGTCGAACGCCATCTGCTCATCGAATTCTCGCTCGCTGCCGCGGCGCCATGGGCTCCAGCCGGGCACGTCATCGCGCGTGAGCAGTTCGCCCTGCCGACCATCGCATCACCGGCGGCAGCCCGCGCGAAAGCCGCCGCGCCGCTCCAGGTCACGGACGAGGGCGGCGCCCTCGCCGTCGTCAGCGGCGACGTGCGCTGGGTGATCGACCGCGCCACCGGCGACATCGCCACCTGGCGGCAGGGCGCGCTCGACCTCCTCGCTTCGGCACCGCGACCGCACTTCTACCGCGCTCCGGTCGACAACGATCTGGGCGGCGGCACCGAGCGCCGCTATGCCACGCGCTGGGAGCGCGCCGGGCTCGACCGTCTGGTGCGCACCGTGGAGTCGGTGTCGACGCACCGGCCGGATGAGGCCTCGCTGGCCGTGCGCGTGCGCGCGCGCCTGTGCGGCGAGGGCCTGTCGGATGGTTTCTCGATCGATACCCTGATCACGGCGCATGCCTCGGGCGCGCTGGCGTTCGACCACGTGGTGGTCGCCGACGCCGGCCTGCCGGTGCTGCCGCGCATCGGCATGCAGTGGGAGGTTCCCGGCGCCTTCGCCACGTGCACGTGGTTCGGTCGCGGCCCGCACGAGTGCTACGCCGATCGCAAGACCTCGGCCCTGGTCGGTCGCTACCGCGCCGGAGTCGACGAGCTGTTCACCCCGTACATCTTCCCGACCGAGAACGGCGGTCGCGCGGATGTGCGGTGGGTGGCGCTCGACGACGGCGCCGGCAACGGGCTGATGGTATCGGGCGATGCGCTGCTGCAGTTCAGCGCGCACCGCTGCACCACCGCCGACCTCGCCGCCGCGAAGCATACCGTCGACGTGCCGCGTCGCGACCGCATCACCCTCAGCGTCGACCACCGCCACATGGGCGTCGGCGGCGACAACAGCTGGTCGCCGTGCGTGCATTCTCCGTACCTGATCCAGCCGGGCCGCTTCTCGTACCGGATCACGCTCCGGCCCCTGGCAGGACGCGATCCGGGAATCCTCTACCGCGAGGACGGGGGCCAGCGGCTGTAGCAGGCGGTCGCTGGGGAGAGCGGATCGCCCGCCCGGCGGCGGTCTCGCCCTGGCGGCTGGGCGGTGCCATTCCGGCCCCCCAGATCATTAGGCGAGAGGCTTCAGCTGCGCAGGAGAACACGTCAATCGCGCTCGTGTCTGCTCAGGGGCTTCGCCGGGCTTCGCCCCTACGGCCCTGCGTGCCTACCCCCGGGATTGTCGGAGCCCGCCCCACTCGCAGTGCGACGGGGCCCCCTGCCTGGGCAGTTACTCGCGCTCAACGAATGGGCCAGATCTCACCCCGGAATCGCTGTAACCCTGGTGGCCACTGGCCTTCGCGCCGATGGGCGCCTACGCAGGTCCCGGACAAAGCCGGAAGTTCGCACAGAAACCAAGCGCGGACAGGGACTTCGGTGTATCCTCCTTGAGCAGGAACCCGGTGATCCCATCCCCAGAAAATGATTGTGGCCGAACAGGAGTCCGACCGCGCCGATGGTCCCGGCCGACCACGGCGGCGCCGTGGGCGCTGATCTCGACCGCATGCCTCCTGATGTTGGCGATGATGGGCGCGCCGGTCTTCGGCGCGAATGCCAAATGGGACGGCGGCGGCGGCGACCTGATCTGGAACGACGCTCTGAACTGGACGAGGAACCAGCTGCCGGGAATCAACGACAACATCACCTTCGACTCGGCGGGCATCGCCACCGCGACGACCATCACGCTCGGCGCCAGCCAGAGCGCGCGCTCGCTGCAATTCACCACCACCAAGCCGGTGACGGTCGTGGGTGCGGCGGGACAGGTCCTCACCATCCGCAACGGCATCACCGTCTCGCTGGGCAAAGAGACCATCGCCGCCGATATCGCCCTGTCGCAAAACAACCTGTGGTCGGTCGCTAGCGGGACGTCGCTCACGGTCGTTGGAAACGTCAGTCTCGGCAACCGCTCGCTGACCATCACCGACAATGGCACCGCGAGCATTTCGGGGGTGATCTCGGGCACCGGGGCGCTGGTCGTCAACGGCGGCGGTGCCGGGCTGATGACGCTCTCGGGCGCGAGCACCTACTCGGGCACCACCTCGGTGCTCGACGGCACGGTGGTCATCGCCACCAACGCGCCGAGCGGCGCGGCGGGAGCGCTCGGCAACGCCGCCTCGGCGGTACTGGTCGGCGACACGCTCGGGAGCGGAAATGCCGCGCTTCTGACCAGCGGGGCGGTGACCATCGGCCGCGTCCTCACGGTCCAGGCCGGCAACACCGGCACTGCGACGCTCGGCGGCAGCACCGCCACCGCCTCGACCTTCAGCGGCGCCATCACGCTCGGCAAGAGCGTGATGCTGACCGCTGCCGCGGGCGGGCAGGCGACGTTCTCGGGAGTGATCACCGATGGCGCGGGCGCCTTTGGCGTGACCAAGACCGGAGCGGGCACCGTCGTCCTCGGCGCCGCCAACACCTACGACGGTGCGACGACGATCAGCGCCGGGACCGTGCTGGTGACCAATGTCGCGGGCAGCGCCACCGGCACCGGCGCGGTCAGCGTCGCATCGGGCGCGACGCTCGGCGGAACGGGGATCATCGCCGGCGCGCTCAGTGTGGCCTCGGGCGGCACCTTGAGCCCCGGGCTGCCCGGCGCGGTCGGGACCCTGACCGTCGGCGGCGCGGTCACGCTGTCGGCGGGATCCCGCTATGTTGCGCAGATCGCCGGCGTTTCTGCCGGTCAATACGACCGCGTCAACGCAGCCTCGGTGACGATCAGTGCTGCGACCCTGGTGCTGGCCAACACCTCCGCGGTGACCGGGACCATCTTCACCATGTTCACTGGCGCGGTCACCGGAACCTTCGCCGGGCTCGCTGAGGCCACGAGCTTCCCCTCCGGCGGACGGCTGCTGCGCATCTCGTACGTCGGCGGTGTCACGCTCACCGACCTCGGCCCCACGCCTCTGCCCAACATCGCTACGGTGTCGCCGAACGTCGGCTACACGCTGGGCGGCACCACGGTCACGCTCTCGGGCTACAACCTCGATACCACCAGCTCGGTGACCATCGGCGGAGTCACCGCGGCAATCGTATCGACCAGCCTGACCTCGGCGGTGGTGACGACCGGCGCGCATGCGGTGGGCCTGGTCGACGTCGTGTTGACCAACGCCTTCGGCACCACCACCGCCACTGCGGCGTACACCTACCAACTGCCGCCACTGACCATCACCGCCAACGACCGGATCCGCGCGTACGGCGCCGCCAATCCGACACTCACCTACACGCTGGTCGGCCTGCTCGGCGCGGATACCGAGGCCACCGCGCTCGCCACGCCGGTGACGACCGCGACCATCGCCACCACGGCGAATGTGGTCGGCGTCTATCCGATCACCGTCGGCGGCGCGACCAGCTTCACCTATGCCATCACCTTCGTCGACGGCAATCTCGCCATCGATCCCGCGCCGCTGACCATCGCCGCTGCGAACAAAGCCAAGCTGCAGGGCGCGGTGAATCCGGCGCTCACCTATGCCGTCACCGGATTCGTCAATGGCGACACCGAAGCCAGCGCGTTCTCGACACCGGTGCTCATCGCCACCACCGCGGTCACGGCGAGCATCGTCGGCACCTACCCGATCACGGTGAGCGATGCTTCGGCCAACAACTACGCCATCACCTTCGTCGACGCCACGATGTGGGTGGTGGCGCCGGCGCCGCTGCCAACGATCACCAGCATCTCACCGAATTCGGGGCCGGCGCTCGGCGGCCAGACCGTGACCATCACTGGCACCAACCTCGATGGCGCGATCACCGATCTCTTCGGCGGCGCGGCGGCCACGGTGGTGACGATCTCGACGACCTCGGTGGTAGTGGTGACGCCGGCGCACGCCCTCGGCCTGGTCAACGTGGTCGTCACCACGCCGAA
>JACCZE010000480.1 GCA_013696105.1 Planctomycetota bacterium
CGTTTCGCCCACGTCTTCGACGGCGAAGGCGAGTTCGCGGTCAACGCGACGCTGCCGAAAGAGATCACGCAGCAATAGTAAGGGGCTGTCGCCCCTACGGCCTGCGGCCTACCCCCGGGCTTTGTCGCGGCTCGATGAGGACTGCTGGGCAGTCCTCATCGTGGCGGCATCGGCTTCGCCGATTTTATGCCGCCAGCGCCGCTCGGCGCCCGAAAGAAGGCAGGAGAATCCGCTATCCGCTATCCGCGGATCATGCGCTCGGGGATGGGCCGAGTGATTTCGCGATCCATTGGCCGCGGACCATGAATTGGGCGCGGGCGAAGCCGTAGTCGTAGTCGTCGGCGGAGCCGTCGCGGTAGGTGCTGATGATGCACCAGCGATCCTTGCCCGAGGTGTTGGGGAACGATGCGTGCAGCGCGAGGTCGTGGAAGATGATGCAGGTGCCGGCGCGCACCGATGCGACGATGGCGGTGCTCTCGTCGACGTCCTCGGGGCGCATGCGATTCCAGAAGCCGTTCCCTGGGCCGCTGCCGTTGTGGTTCAGCAGCGAGCGGTGGGTGCCGGGGATGAGCTTCAGGCAGCCGTTCTCGGGAGTCGCATCGTCGAGCGCGATCCACACCGAGTATTTGTGCGCGCCGTGCCAGTAGGGCCAGTCCTGGTGCCACGGAGAGCCGAAATCGACCGCGGCCGATTTGTAGACCGCCTTGTCGCTCCAGAACTGCACGTTCGGGCCGATGATCTCAGCGAGGATGTCGACGATGCGCGCATCGGCATGCAGGCTGCGGATGACATCGCTGTGGCCGGCCAGGCCGACGTTGACGCCGTTGTCCTGGTTCTTGGCGCGATCCTCGGCGCTGCCCTCGCTGGCGTTGCCCTTCTCGGTCAGCACGCGCTGGGTTTCGCGCTTGGCCTCGGCTATCTCGGCGCGGGTGAACAGGTCCGGCACGATGACGAAGCCATCGCGGGCGAAGGCGGCGGCGTGGCTGGCGGTCTGGGCGAGGGCGGTCATGCGGTCATCCTGTGTGGGATCGTTCCCAATCGGGGTGAAAAAAGTCAGGGCTGCGGGCGGCGGTTGAAGTTGAAGTTGAAGTTGAAGAGCGTGGTGGAGTCGCGGACCCAGAGGGTGCCGGGCAGGTCGCGGGCGATCGTCAGCGCCCGTCGCGGGCTCGTCAGGAGCCGGTCCATCTCGCCGACGGCCGATTCCGCCATGTCGAAGAGGGGTTGACGGTAGGCCGTGCACGCGGGAGCGAGGTTCGCGGCGGTGTCGAGATCATCGAAGGTGGCGACGGCCACGTCGACGCCGGGGCGCAGGCCGCGCTCCTGAAGCAGGGTGTATGCTTGTTTGGCCGCGCCTTCGAAGGTGGCGATGATGCCGTCTGGGCGATCCGCGGAATCGAGAGCCCGTGCGTAGGCGTCCGCGACTGCGGGGCCATGCTGGAACTCGCGACCGCGGTGCAGGATCAGGTCAGCTGCGGGTAGCCCGGCTGCACTCCAGGCGGCGCGCGCATGTTCGCCAAACGGACCGTACTGCGCGCTGAGCCAATCGGTGACGATCACGCGGCGGCAACCGACCGAGATCAGATGCTCGGTCAGCGTGCGACCCGCATGCGCGAAATCGGTCCAGCAATGCGGGTCGGCAAGCCGGTCGGCGTAGCGCCAATTGATGGCGATCCACGGGATGCGGTAGCGCTTCAGGAGATCGAGCACCGTCGGTTCGACATGACCGAGGAAGAAGAAGCCGCGGACATCCTTGTCGATCGCCAAGCGGTGCAGCGCTTCGACGTCGCCGAGGTTCTCGAGGAAGACCTGCAGATCGTAGCCGAGCCGCTTCGCGCCGCGTGCGATGCCCTCGAGCTTCTGGGCCGATACCGCGTGACTGAGGAACCCGGGCGTCGCCGATTCCGGCAGCACCACGCCGAGCAGCCGACTGTGGCCGCGACGCAGGGTGCGCGCGGCGGTGTTCGCGCGGTACTTGCAGGCTTCCGCCGCCTTCATGACCTTCTCGCGAGTCCGGGCGCTGACCGCACCGGTGCCCGAGAGCGCACGCGCGGCCGTGGATTTCCCCACTCCGGCTTTGCGCGCGATGTCGATGATGCCGGGGTGGTGCATGGTGGGAACGTTCCCACTTTGCGGGATTCCGGTCGATGGTCAACGGGTTTGCCGGCCCCCCGTTGCGCGTTCCGGTCGTACGGGGCGGTCGTCCTGGCGTCACCTCGCCCGCGGGGGCCGCCTCCCCAGGTCTCAGCGTAAGAACCGTCTGAAACTAAGGTTCAATTGTCCGATAAGCGGCGCGTCGGAGCTCGGGCGAGCAGCCGGAAACCCTGCCGAGGGTGGGAAACCGGAGGTATCCTTCCCCATGCGTCCGCTCGCCTCGCCCCTGCCGCTGACTGTCGAAGACCGCAAGGATCTGATCTACGCGTCCTGCGCGGACCACATCGAACGCGGCGCGATCGATCGCCTGTGCGATGTCCTGGACGCGACTCCGAAAGCCGCCGGACGCCGGAATCGCCGCGGGTGGACCCTGCTGCACCTGGCGGCCATGGCCAATCAGGATCGCGCGATCAAACTGCTGGTGTCTCGCGCGGCGCAGGTCAGCGCATGCGACCAGGACGGAGCGACGCCGCTGCATGTGGCCAGCCAGCATGGGCACCTCGACGCGATGGAAGCCCTGATCGATGCCGGTGCCGAACTCGATGCGACCGACGCGTGCGCGGATACCCCGTTGCATGTCGCGGCCGGCAGCGGTCGCTCGTTCGCCGCAGCCCTGCTGATCGCCAAGGGCGCCAATCCCGAACCGCAGGCAGCGCTGTGCGCGCCCATGCACGCAGCCGCTGAAAAAGGCCACATCGCCATCATCACCCTGCTGATCAAGGCGGGGGCCGACGTGTGCGTACGCGATGCGCGTCAGCGCTCTCCGCTGCACCTGTCTGCGCTCGCCGGGCGCACCGAAGTCTCGAGGATGCTGCTCTTCAACGGCGCCGAGGTCGACGCGGCCGATGCCGGTGGAATAACGCCCTTGGCGACCTGCGTCCAGCTCGGCGACAAGCGTCTGTTCAAGATGCTGATGGAGCGACGCGCGTTGGTGAACATGCGCGATCAACGCGGCATCTCTCCGCTGCATTGGGCAGCGATCGGCGGCCATGGCGACCTGATGGTCGAACTGCTGAAGAGTCACGCCTCCATCAATGCCCGCGACGGCGAAGGCCGCACCGCCCTGATGCACGCCGCATCGCGCGGGCACGGCGATCTCGTGGAACTCCTGCTCACGAACAGTGCCCAACGAGCCATCGTCGACGCCGACGGCCATACCGCCGCACACATCGCTCAGGATCGGGGCCACGCCGCGATCGTCGCCATGCTCAACGACCCACGCGTCGACGACCCCACCCCGTTCGGCATCGCCCTGGTGCCCGCCGAGCGGGTGTAGAGGCGCGATGGCGCGCGCGACGGATGGCGGATAGCAGATGGCAGATATCTGTTAGCAGACGCAGATGATCCCTCTCCCAACTCGGGCGCCGAGCGGCGCTGGCGGCATACAATCGCGAAGCGATGCCGCCACGATGTCGGAGGCTTCCGACGACATCGAGCCGCGACAAAGCCGCGGGGGTAGGCCCGTTCACGGGCCGTAGGGGCGACAGCCCCTGTACAAAAGGGGCGACAGCCCCTTACCGAGAAAGCGTGTTCACCGCCCCGCATTTCGCGCACGTCACCGTGCTCGGGATGCGGTCGACGGTGGCGACGAATTCGTGGGCGCATGTCCGGCAGGTGATCGCGCGGCCGTGTCCTGCGACGGCGGCCTCGTCGATATCCATCTGCAGGGGTGATTGGCCGTCCGCCGTCGTCGGAGGCAGGGGCGTGGTCAGGGAGCGGCGCAGTCGCCCCGACGATGCGCTGCTCGGAGGCGCCTTGGGCGGGAAGACCCCGCTGGGCTGGTGCTGAGCCGCGAGTCTGCCGGACGCTGGGGGGAGGGGTTTCGCTGCGGGGAGGGGATCGATGCGAGCCGATGATGCGCGCGTGGTCTTCGCTGGCTCGACGGGCACGGCGGGTGCCCTCCGTGGCGATGTGCGCAGCTCGGCGATCAGGGTCGCCAGGGTCTCGACCATCCCCGATCGCCGCACGATCGCGAGGCAGCCGTACTGCTCGCGCAGCCGCGCGTCCTGGGATTGGGTCGCGGATTCCGTGTAGAAGACGACATGCGTCGGCAACGACCGACGGCGGAGTTCCTTGACCAGGTGCACGCCTTCGGCGACGAGCGGTCCGATCAGCAATTCGCAGCCGAGATTGCCCACCATCAGACGATCGATCTGTTCCATGGCTTCCTGCCAGGTCGCCGCCGCTTTGAGCGTCTGTCCGGGCATGCCCAGGCGTTCCACCAGCAGGCGCGCGCTGCCGAAACGGTCATCGACCACGACCATGCCCAGCGCGCGGCTGATCGGTTCCTGCGGCGCCTTGGCTTGCCCCGAGGTGTTCACGGTCGTGGACATCGGGTCGACCAGCAGGCGTTGGACCCCGCTGGGGAGTTCGGCCGCGGACAGCTCCTTGCGCGGCGGCGGCGGGCCGCTCGTCGAGACCGACGACGACCGTCCTCCGCCGAGCAGCTGGTCGAGCGACGCGACATGTTCGCGCTCACCGACCGGTTCATCGCTGGCGATGGCCCGCGACGAGACGAGATCGTCCGAGGCTGGTCTTCGCGCTTTGGGAGCCGCAGGAACGGCGGACCGCACGGCATCCGCCGTACGGCGCAGCACCGCATCCAGACGCGACCGGTCTTCAGCGTCGAACGGCTTGTGCAGGATCGCCACCAGTTCGTACTGGCGCGCGAGGGCGTCGTCCTGATCGCGGGATTTGGCCTCGGTGTAGAACGCGGTCGGGATGATCAGCCGCTGATCCCGGAGATCCGCGAGGAACGCCACCGCCTCGCGTTGCAAGGGGCCGACGATCAGCGCCGGGATTCCGGTACCCGCGAGCTGATGGTACGAGATGGTCGCTGCGGCCTCGGCGTAGGTCCCCGATACGGTGATCGGTCGACCGCAGGCCTGCAGCCACTCGGCCAGTGGAGCAGCGCTGCCCAGGCGATCGTCGACGACGATGATGGAACCGGCGGCGGACATGGGCCTCCACAGGGTATGTACACCCGGATCCCGGCCCCGTCCACTTTCTGCAAGTCCCAGCGCTAACCCAGGTCGAGACGACGCAATGCCTTGCGAGCATCAGCCGTCGGATTTCCAGCAGCACTTCTTG
Organism: Planctomycetota bacterium; assembly: GCA_013696105.1. Taxonomy (GTDB): domain Bacteria; phylum Planctomycetota; class UBA11346; order UBA11346; family UBA11346; genus JACCZE01. The sequence goes on from JACCZE010000480.1 coordinate 5,242, forward strand.
TACTTCTTCCCGCTTCCGCACGGGCAGGGATCGTTGCGTCCGATCTTGGCCCCCGGGCGCTGGAATGGCGCGGGAGTCGCGGCGCTGGCTTCGAGGTACGCCTGCCGCAGGGCTCCGACGTAGCGGCCCAGGACCAAGCCATTGCCGATGCGGCCCTGACGCTGGAGGTCCTCGAGGAAGGCGCGGCACAGGCTGGGGACATATCCGCGTGCGGTCTCGCTGATCCCGAGCCGCGCCACGGCGGTGAGCAGAGCCTGCTTCAGATCTTCTTCATCCAGCGCGGTCGGCGCGACGCCTCGGCGCGCACAGGCGGCGGTGAGCAGCGTGGCGAGCACGCTCTGCGCCTCGCCACCGATCTCTGACGGGAAGAGCGTCAACGCATCCGATTGGCAGAAATCCGCCGCCCAGTTCTCATGCGTGTCGTGGGCGAAGGGGCCGTCCATGCTCGGAGCATGCACCAGCAGCGCCCAGAGGAAGCGCTGCCAGCGCGCGCTTGTCCGCGGTCCGCGGATCGCCACCGTGGCGCCCCGGAGACGCCATGACCTACAAGATCATCTACGCCAAAGGCACCGAGCTGAAGCGCGCGCTGGTCGAAGCGGCCAACATCAGCGAGGCGATGCGCACCGGCTACCGCCAGCACCATTGGGACAGCGTCCTCGAGATCACCACCCCCGACGACCAGAGCATCCAGGGGAAGGGCTAGACGGAGGAGCGGTCAGCTACCAGCTGACAGCTGTCAGCTGGTAGCGGCAGATAGCAGATAGCAGATTCTCCATCATTCCACTTCGGGCGCCGAGTCGGCGCTGGCGGCATAAAATCGGCGCAGCCGATGCCGCCACGATCAGGACTGCCTCGCAGTCCTGATCGAGCCGCGACAAAGCCCGGGGGTAGGCCCGTCCACGGGCCGTAGGGGCGCCAGCCCCTGAGCAAAACATCGGGCGCCGAGCGGCGGTGGCGGCATAAAATCGGCGCAGCCGATGCCGCCACGATCAGGACTGCCTCGCAGTCCTGATCGAGCCGCGACAAAGCCCGGGGGTAGGCCCGTCCACGGGCCGTAGG
>JACCZE010000005.1 GCA_013696105.1 Planctomycetota bacterium
GACGGGCTCGGTGCCGCCGATGCGGTAGAAGCGCCGCTCCTGGACGAAGCGCAGCAGCTTGGCCTGCAGGCTCAGCGGCATCTCGCCGATCTCGTCGAAGAAGATCGTCCCACCGGAGGCGAGTTCGCACAGCCCCGTCTTCCGCTTGTCGGCTCCGGTGAACGCGCCTTTCTCATGGCCGAACAATTCGCTCTCGACCACGGCCTCGGGCAGCGTCGCCATGTGCACCTCGATGAACGGGCCGCCGCTGCGTTGACTCAGCGAGTGCACCGCGCGAGCCGCCAGCTCCTTGCCGGTCCCGCTTTCCCCGAGCACCAGAACCGAGACCTCGGACTTGGCGATGCGCCGCAGCTCGTCGAAGATCTGCCGCATCACGGCGCTGCCGCCGATCATACCGGCCAGAGACGTGTCCACGCTATCATCGCCGACGCCGGGGCCGAGCCGGATGCGCACCTTATTGACCAGGGCCACCAGCTCCTTGTTGTCGAACGGCTTGACCAGGTAATCGAGCGCGCCGCGCTTGAGCGCGGTGCGTGCCGTCGCGACCTCGGCGAAGGCGGTCATCATCACCACCTCGGTCCGAGGCCAGCTACGCTTGATCGCTCCGAGCAGTTCGAGACCGCTCATGCCCGGCATGCGCAGATCGCTGACCACGAGATGGCGAGCCTCCTTCCGCAACATCTCGAGCGCATCCTCGCCGGAATCGGCGGTGACGATGTCCTCGTATCCGGAGTTGCCGAGAGCCCGTGCCAGGACCGTCGCGAACCGGTTCTCATCGTCCACGATCATGATCTTCATGACCGCTCGGACCATGCAGCGGAACATGTCTTCGCCAGCGCTCGCTGTTGGCGAAGCCGATAGATTCCGGATTTCCCCGCATCCTGGATCGAGAGCTCGATGGCGATGGTGGTGCCTCTTCCGACCGTCGAACGCAGCAGCAGGTGGCCACCGTGCCGCTCGACGATGCGGCGTGCGGTGCTCAGCCCGAGACCCGTGCCATTCGGCTTGGTCGAGGTGAACGGCTCGAACACCTTCTGACGCATCTTCTCCGGGATGCCCGGGCCGTCATCCTCCACCGTGATGCACGCGACGCCGGAGCCTTCGGGCATGTCGACCGCGATGCACACGGCTCCCCCTCTCGAAGCCGCCTCGATCCCGTTGAGCGCGAGATTGATCAGTGCCTGGCGCAGCCGGCGGTTGTCGACCAGGATGCACACGGGGTGGTCGGGAAGCCGCGCGTGGAGGCGGACATGCGCACGCCGGGCCTGCTCCGAGAGCAGATCGATGGTGCTGCCGACGATCTCGCACAGATCGTGCTTGTCGCGTTTGAGCGGCATGTCACGAACGAGATCGAGGAAGGCGTTGAGCTGGTCATCGGCCCGCCGCACCTCCTCGCCGATCTCGACCAGGAGCCGGCGCTCGTAGCGTCCGAGCGCCGACGAGTGCTCGAGCAGCTGCGTGGTCGACAGGATGATACCCATCGGATTCTTTATCTCGTGCGCGATCGATGCGGCGAGCGCACCGGCGGCGGCGAGCCGCTCCACGTCAGCCAGGCGCGTGAGCGATCGCCAGAAGCTGCGCAGGACGAATACCGCAGCGACGAGCAGGAGTATGGTCGAGCCCACGCCGTAGGCGATGACGACGGCAGCGCCTCCGTCCTCGGCTCTCATCGTCCGCTGGACGGTGTAGATCAGGCCGCCCTGCAGGATGGCGAGGAGCAGGACGAGCCCGACCGCGATGCCGATGGAACGGCGGTGGATGTTCGAGGAGACCTGCGCGCGCCAGCGGTCGGTCCCGTGATTCGCCTCCTCGCCGTCCTCAGTGTTGTCGTCATCGGGTTCGTCGAGGAGATCGGTGGGCTCGAGGTCTTCGGGTATCTCCCCGACCTCGGGCGTCCCACTGCGGTCGGTCGTCTCCATGCCACTGGTAGCATACCCCAGGAACCCGGCTGGACCAAATCGGGGATATCGGCGCCCGGCCCCGGGGCCGTTTGGTCTTAAGCCTATGCTTGAGACAAGCTTACTGATACCGGTCGCCCTGCCGCCGTGCGCATCTGGCGGTGATGCCGCGGGACGGATGCGCGTCACGGATTCAGGGTCGGCTTCGGGGTCCCTGCGTCCGGTGACCGTGGCTACATCCGGTCATTTCCAGCCAAGCATCAAGCGCGGGCGACGTCGAACCCGATGATCGGCGGCAAAGCCGAAGCGCCCGGAAGTGTACCCCCAGGTACAGAAACGTGAGCAATCTGGTACACCTCCGACCGGCCATGGGCGGCCTGCCCAGCACAAACCGCTCGAATCCATTGGCACTCCGGGAGCTAATGGCAAAGCAACCCGGAGCTGGACCATGAATGACCACGGCCCCCTTTCCTACGAACTGCCGATCACCCGCATCGCCATCACCGTCACTGCATGCGCCGCGGCAGCCGCCACGGCCGACATCGTCCTGGAACTCGCGTATCGGGTCGCGCAGCGGGATCTCGGCGGGGTCATCGAGCAGTCGATCTTCCTGGTCATCGTCCTGTTCCTGATCTACGGCGCCCTGGTCTACCAGATCGCGCGGCTCGGGTACCTCACGCGGCGGGCAGAGCATCGGCCGGCCGGACGCGAGGAACTCGAGCGGGTCTTCGGCGACGCCGATGCTCCGAGCCTGGTGGTCCTCGTGCCATCCTACAAGGAAGAGCTGCATGTGATCCGAAAGACGCTGGTCTCTGCTGCGCTCCAGGAATATCCCAAGCGATCGGTGGTGCTGCTGATCGACGATCCGCCCGAACAGCGGGACAACGCGCGCAGACACACCACGCGTCTGAACCGCACGAATGAGGACGATGCTCGTTCGCTGCGCGCTGCGCGCCTCCTGCCGCTCGAGATCCGCGAGTGGCTGGCCAAGCCCAGACGCCGCTTCGAGGAGGCCCAGGCCGCGTATCTGCAGCGCCTGCGCGACGGCTCTAGCCGACCGCACCACGAGGCGATGAACCTAGCGCACCTCAACGGCGTCGCCGCGGCCTGGTTCAGCGAAGAGGCCGACCACATCACCATCACCGATCACAGCGATCTCGCCTACGTCGACCACGCGTTCCGCGCGCCCTCGATATTCCACACCGACCGGGCCACCGAGTGGCGTTCCCACGCCCAGGCGACGGAGCTCGACTCCGAGCGGATCCGCATCGAGTTCGCGCGCCTCGCCGCGCTGTTCGCCGTCGAGCTGTCGAGCTTCGAACGCAAGCAGTACGCCAACCTGTCGCACGAACCGAACAAGGCGATGAACCTCAACAGCTACATCGGCGTGATGGGCGGATGCTACGCGAACGAGGACGTCGGCGACAAGCGCACGCTGGTCCGCGTCGAGGACCCCGAGCTGGCGGATTTCGAATTCCCCGATGCCGATTTCGTCCTGACGCTCGACGCCGACAGCCTTTTGCGCGGTGATTACGCCCTGCGCCTGGCGCACGAGATGCGCAAGAGCGGAAGCGAGCGGATCGCGGTGATGCAGACCCCCTACAGCGCCTTCACCGGAGCGAGCGGCCTTGAACGCATCGCCGGCGCCACCACCGACATCCAATACATCATCCATCAGGGGTTCACCCGCCACGGAGCGACCTACTGGGTCGGAGCCAACGCGCTGATCCGCAAGGCTGCCCTCAAGGACATCGCGGTCCAGGACATCGAGAACGGCCACCCGATCACGCGCTTCATCCAGGACCGCACGGTGATCGAGGACACCGAATCGAGCGTCGACCTGGCCACCCATGGGTGGACGCTGCACAACTATTGCGAACGCATGGCATGGAGCGCCACGCCGCCGGATTTCGGATCGCTGCTCATCCAGCGGAGGCGCTGGGCCAACGGCGGATTGATCATCCTGCCCAAGCTGGTGCGCTATCTGCTCGGCGGCGGCAGGATCTTCCGCCGGATGGCCGAGGCGTTCATGCGCTTCCACTACCTGACCTCGATCGCAGCGGTCAACATCGGCCTGCTGGTGGTGCTGAGCTGGTCGTTCGACCGCAGCATCCACGGCTATTGGCTGCCGCTGACCGCGCTCAGCTATTACGTGCTGTACATGCGCGACCTGCGGCAGATCGGGTACCGCGCCCGCGACCTGCTCGGCGTCTACGCCCTGAACCTGCTGCTGGTGCCGATCAATCTCGGCGGCGTGTTCAAGTCGATCAGCCAGGCGCTCTCCGGTCAGCGGACGCCGTTCGGCCGCACGCCGAAGGTCAGCGGCCGCACCGCCGCGCCGTTCCTGTATGTGTTCGCGCTCTACCTGCTGATCGGCCAGTGGCTGGTCGGCTGCGCGTTCGACTGCCACAGCGAGCGCTGGCTCCATGCCGGCTTCGCAGCCGCCAATGCGGCCTTCCTCGCCTACGCGGTGGTCGCCTTCGTCGGCGTGCGGGCCAGTATGGAAGACCTCGGTATCCGCATGCCCGGTTTCCTGCGCAGCGGACGGAACATCGCGGGCCAAGTCGTGCCGAGTTGAGCGTCCATGCTGTTCAATTCATACATCTTCCTGCTCGCGTTCCTGCCGGCGTCGCTTCTCGTCTTCCACGGTCTGCGCACGCTGAAGCACGATCGCAGCGCGATGGCGGCGCTGGTGGCGCTCTCACTCGGCTTCTACGGGTGGTGGGACTGGCGCTACCTGTTCCTGCTCGTGCCGCTGCTGGTGGCGAATTTCGCGATCGGTCGGGTGCTACAGCCGATCAGCGGCCGCTGGGTCGGGAAGGTAGTTCTGGGGTCTGGCATCGCCCTGAACCTCGGAGTGCTCATCTGGTTCAAGTACGCGAACTTCCTGGTCCATGAGCTGGACGCGCACGCCGGCCTGCACGTTCAACTCGAGCACATCGTCCTGCCACTCGGCCTCTCGTTCTTCATCTTTCAGAAGATCGCCTATCTGGTGGATTCCTACCGCGGCGAAACGCGCGGATACGGCTTCATCGATTACTGCCTGTTCGTCAGCTTCTTTCCCCAGCTGATCGCCGGGCCGATCGTCCACCACAAGGAGGTGGTGCCGCAGTTCGCAAGGGGAGGCGCCGTCAGCGAGGCGACGGTGGCGCTGGGCGTGACGATCCTCGCGATCGGCCTGGCCAAGAAGGTGCTGCTGGCCGACAACGTGGCGGTCTTCGCCAGCGCGCGCTTCGACGCGGCCGCCGCCGGGCAGGCTCTGGCGACGCTGGACGCCTGGACCGCGGCGATCGCCTACACCATGCAGCTCTACCTGGATTTCTCCGGCTATTCGGACATGGCGATAGGCCTCGGGCTCCTCTTCGGCATCCGCCTGCCCCTGAATTTCGCGTCACCGTACAAGGCCGGCAACATCATCGATTTCTGGCGGCGATGGCACATGACGCTGTCGCGTTTCCTGCGCGACTACCTCTACATCCCGCTCGGCGGAAGCCGGCACGGTGCAAGCCGCCGGTACGTCAATCTCTTCCTCACGATGCTCCTGGGAGGGATCTGGCATGGCGCCGGCTGGACCTTCCTCATCTGGGGTGCGCTCCACGGGACATACCTGATCATCAACCACGCTTGGCGGTCCATCGCCCAACGCTTCGGCATCGGCATGGAGCGCCACGTCCTCGGACGCACCGTCGGATGGGCCATCACCCTCACCGCGGTGATCATCGGCTGGGTGTTCTTCCGGGCTCCCACCGCCGACTGCGCGCTGCACATCCTCGGTTCCATGGCCGGCGTGCCGGCCTCGGTACCCGCAGCGGCGTTCGCGGACACCGGTCAGGCGCTCCTCGTCGTCTGCGTGCTGCTGGCTCTCGCGCGCGTGATGCCGAACACCCAAGAGATCACCGGCTACGTCGGTCCGGGCGAGACCGGTGAGCCAGCTGCGCCGGCGACGTGGCGTCTCCCGCGCTGGCGTCCGTCTCCCACCTGGGCGGTCGCGACCGGCGTCCTCCTCACCCTCACGCTGATCTCGCTATCGAAGGTCTCCGAATTCCTCTACTTCCAGTTCTAGGTCCCAGCGACCATCTCTACGAAAGTCGGACCATGATGCGCCAACCGCTCGGGTACCTGATAATCACCGCCGCCACCACGCTGATCCTGCTCGGTGTCGTGGTGGCGACGAATGCCGCGGTCGATCCGTTCGGCATGACGCGCGCGACCACGCACGCCGGCTGGAACCAGCACAAGCCTGCGACCTATCGGCGCGTTCGCCTCGCCAAGGCCTATGACGTCCGCCATGTCGCTCCGCGCGCCATCGTGCTCGGCACCTCGCGCAGCCACCTCGGCCTGCGCATGACCCACCCGGGCTGGAGCGCGAGCCCGCGCTACAACCTCGGCTTCGATGGCGCGATGACCAAGGAGATGTTCGCGTATCTCGAACACGCGCAGTCGGTGAGCCCACTCGCACAAGTGGTGCTCGGGATCGACACCTGGCATCTCTCGCGCAATCCGAGCGGCTCGCGCCCCGGGTTCGATCCCGGAATCCTGCTCGACGGCGATCGCCTGATGCCCAAGGCCCGGGTGCTCGCCAACGATCTGCGGGTGCTGTCCAGCCTCGACACGTTGCGGGCGAGCCACGACACCGTGCGCGGCCAGCATTCCGGTGAACCGGAATGGCTGGCCCCGGACGGGCAGCGTCTCGGGGATCTCTTCTTCCACCGGGCGGGCGAGATGCTCCATGACCAGACCCCGCGCGCCTACTTCGAGAGCTACGATCGTGAGGAGATCGGCTGGCGCATTCCCCCGCCCGAGGCGACGTCGAACGCGACCCCGGACCCTGGTCCAGCCCCGGATCCCACGCAGTCGTCGCTCGCGTGGATCTGCAGGATCGTCGACTTCTGCCGTGGTCACGACATCGATCTGCGCATCTACATCACCCCGATGCACGCTCACCAGCTGGAGATCGCGGCCCGCACCGGCGAATGGCGCGGCGTCGAGGCGGCGAAGCGCGCTCTGGTGGACCATCTCGTCGAGGATGCCCGCCGCCATCCCGGCAGCGCCGCCATCCCGCTCTGGGATTTCACCGGCTACTCGTCGATCACCACCGAGGCGCTGCCCGCGGAGGGAAGCACGGATGAGATGCGCTATTATTGGGACTCGTCGCATTTCAAGGAGGTGGTGGGGGACTGGGTGCTGGATCGCCTCTTCGACACGGCGGGTTCAGCGACGCCGGCGCCTGCCTACTTCGGGGTGCGCTTGACCACGGCGGAAAGCATCGATGCCGCGATCGCCGCGAACACCACGGCGCGCTCGGCCTATCGTCACCAGCGTGGGGACGAACTCGCCAGGCTCGACGCGGTGCTCACCGAGATCCTGGGGCCGTCGGAGCCGTCTTCGGACTCGCCTCATTGACCTTCCGCGCCCAGTCCACGACGTCCTCGGCCGCGACGACGCGCACCTCCGGCTTGCTCAACGCGTACTCGATGAATCCGCTCAATGCCCGCCAGCGCTCGTCGCGGATCGCCAGGCTGGGCGTGTCGGGGTTCTCACGCGCGGAGGTGAACGCATACAGGTGGGAATGGGCGACGAACACCAGCGGAGCCCGATTACCGGCGAGGTGCTGGTCCAGATTGTGGTCGAGCACCGCCCTCATCTCTGCGGCGGTCATGCCATCGGTGATCAGCAGGCTGTAGTCGAGGGCCGTCGGCTCCTTGACCCGCTCACCCAGTCCGCTGGCCAGTCCGTGGCTTTGGAGGATGTCGTCCGGCGGAATCACCAGCGTGGTCGGGGGCAATTCCCAAAGACCTGGATGAGGCCCGATGCGCATGGACGCGACGTCGATCGACGGATCCATCGCCAGCAGCTTCCGGGTGAGCAACTCGGCATCCGGGCTGCCATGATCGAGCGTGTGGGGCCACGGGCAATCCGTGCCGTCCCGCAGCTCACCGAGGCTGCCCACCACGCTGGAATCGTAGCTGAATCCGAGTTCGAGGAGCGCGGCGAACAGACCGTCGTCGAAACTCAGGAAGGGCGCACGGAATCCCCTGATGCGCGAGCGATCGACGCCGATGCCGGTCGTCGGATCGCACAGCATGTCGCGGCACGCGTCGATCTCCGCCATCCAATCAGCTGCATCCCAGCGCCTGGGCCGGACGAGGTCGTTCGTGCCGAGGGGGACTGCGCCGCCGTTGAGGTGGTTGACCGTGTGGTCGGCGACTTCGTGTCCGGCTGCGCGGGCGGCGATCCAGGCGGCTCGGTTGCCGCCGGTCCAGTCCTCGCCGGTCCTGCCGCCGTGGACCCGGTGCTGCGGGTCCGCCATGTAGAGCGACGTGTGGAAGAACGTGCAGCGGATGGGAGTGCCGGCGAACGCGTCCGACCCGCCTGCGGGATTGCGTTTGCCCGCGAAGAAGTCGACGATGCCGCCGACCCCGCCGGTGGGCGCCGTGCCCGATGATCCGAAATTGTCGTCGAAGGTGATGCAGACGAATTGCGGGACATCGACCGGCTGCAGACCGCCCGGAGGATGGCGCGACCAGGCGCAGGACACGCGGCGATGATCGGGCGCATCGCGATGCGTGACCGTCGCGCAGGCGCTCAGTGCCAGGCACGATGCCATGACGACCACCGTGGATCTCATCATGGAAACTATGCGATCCCCCGGTGCGTGTGAATGGAGATTACCACAGCAGACCGGGTCGGCGCACGCATCCACGCCGGTGTGCCACCTCCGGCATCACTGCGTCTCCGTCGCGACGAAACCGATTCACGGCAACCGGTACGAAAACCCGCCGTCGGCGATCAGTTCCACCCCGTAGGCCTCGCGCACCGGCCCCGGCGCGATCACGTCCTGCGGGGACGGCCGGCGTGCAGGACGGCGCCGCGGTGCAGGAGCACCACCTGCGTCGCCACCTCGCTCGCCTCGCTGAGATCGTGCAGGGCGATAGGGATCGCCTTGCCGGAGGCCGCCAGGCGACGGATCAATCCCGCCAACGACAGCCGATGCGCGACGTCGAGCGAGCTCGTCGGCTCGTCGAGCAGCAGCACGCCCGCGCCGGTGGCGAGCGCGCGCAATCACCACGTGCTGCTTTTTCATCCCCTACTCCATGACCGGTCTGCCCGGCGCACGGTCCCTTGACATGGGATTGGTAATGGGTCTATTCAGACCCTATTGGAGGTCCCGATGTTCCTGCACCTGTCGATCCCCGGATTCCACGCCGCCGTCCATCAAGCCGCGAGCGCGGCGCTGCGCGATCGGCCGGTCGCGGTCGCGGTCGACGCGGGCGAGCAGGCGCCGCTGTTCGCGGTGTCGCTCGAGGGCCGCTCCGAGGGCGTGTGGCCCGGGAT
>JACCZE010000007.1 GCA_013696105.1 Planctomycetota bacterium
AGCCCGGGGGTAGGCGCCGGTCAGGCGCCGTAGGGGCGACAGCCCCTGCACAAAAAGCGCGACCCGTGCACCAGGACGCGCAATTCCGACCCTGGCGCCTCCCGCGCGCGCGGTACCATGTGCCGCCAACCGGGGCCAGCATGTCAGAGTTGAGCACTGCCGACATCGAGCATTTCATCGAACACGGGTTCGTCCTGCTGCGCGACTGCATCGAACCTCAGGTGCGCCGCGAGTGGGTCGCGCGTTCGTGGGTGCGTAACGGCTACGATCCCGCGGACCGCTCGACCTGGACGCAGAACCGCATCCACATGCCCGGCCATGAGTACAGGCCCATGAGCGTGGTCGCTCCCCGGCTCGAACGTGCGAGCGAGGAGCTGCTCGGCGGAGCCGAGCGCATCCGCGACTTACAGCAGGCGCACGATGGCTTCATCGTCAATTTCGGCGTCGACCTCGAGCGCGACTGGGCTCCCTCGAGCGCGGCGGCGGGCGGCTGGCACAAGGACGGCGACTGGTTCGTGCACTTCCTCGACGGCCCCGAGCAGGGCCTGCTGGTGATCATGCTGTGGGACGACGTCGAGCACCTGGGCGGCCCGACCTACATCGCCTGCGATTCGATCGGCGTGGTGACGCGCTTCCTCGCCCAGCATCCCGAAGGCATCCATCCCGCCGAGGAACCCGGCTTCGACTTCCAAGAGCTCATCGGCCAGTGCGGCGACTTCCGCGAAGCCACCGGCAAGGCCGGCGACTGCTACCTGCTGCATCCCTTCATGCTCCATACCGGCTCGCGCAACAAGCTGGGCGCGGCGCGCTTCATCACCAACAACAACGTCCGCCTGCGCGAGCCGATGCGCTTCGACCGCGCCGATCCGCGCGACCACTCCCCGGTCGAGCGCGCGGTGCTGCGCGGTCTCGACGTCGACACCTATCCCTTCCGCATCACCGGCGAGCGACGCCCGGTGGTGCCTGAACGCGAGCGCATCCAAGCCGAACTGCGCGCCGCCGAGCTCAAGCGCCTGGGTCTGCCGCAGCCGAGCTGACCGGCATCGCCGCAACCGCTCAGCCGAACAGCTCGAGCACGCGTTCCGATGGACGGGCGACCACCACGCGTCCGTCGATGCGTACGATCGGACGCTGCATCAGAATGGGGTTGTCGTGCACCAGCTGCAGCCACGCGCGGTCGTCGCGGACGTCCGACAGCGACAATCCCAGTTCGGCGAACCGCGGCTCACCCGGGCGGATCAGATCCTTCGCACTGAGACCGCCCTGCCGGCAGAATTCCTCCAGCTCGTCGACCGACGGTGGCGTGCTCAGATAATCGACGACACGGATGTCGGGTCGCCGCTGCGTGACCATCTCGAGGGCACCGCGGCTCTTCCCGCAGCGTTGGTTGTGGAGGATGCAGTCATGCATGGCTGACCTTTCGCAGGTAGGGCGGGGCCGTCGGGAAGCGTGTGGTCGGAGTGAGGGTGGGGGCGTATGTCCAAGTCCCGACGATCGCTACACGTTACAGATGGATCAGTCGCCACACCACTGCGCGCATGGTCGCCGATGATCGGCGGTTACCACCATTACTCGAGCAGCCTACCCACGTCCCCATCCCTACCAAAGCCAGAAACGTTCACTGACTGCCAATCAGCGAGACGAATCACTTTGGAAAAGTTCCCACTGAGTTCGGTGTGCCTTCAATCTCGACACGCCTACCCATCACCACCACGCCACCAGCCAGTGATCCCCTACGCAACCCCGACCGCTCCACCCGGCGACCCATGCAGCCGCGCCCGGTCGACGATCCATGCAACTCCTCGCCGCACTGCTTCCTTCGCGCGCGCCCACGCGCAGCCGATCGCCGAACCGCCGAAGCGACCGCCGTTCGCCATCGCCTCCAACCAGCGGTCGAGATCGATCTCCAGACGCATCAGGATCGGCGCCAGGTGCGCAGGGATCGCGCCGCGCTTGCCTGAACGCACGATCCGCCCGGTCTGGTCCACCAGTTCCAGGTAGTCATCGGTCGAGATCGGGCATGAGCACAACCGCGTGCTGTCGTCCGACCACGGCGTGCACGACTGCAGCGGCGCCAGCCAGGAGGTCACCGCTGGCAACAGCTGCATTGCCGGCGCCACCTCGGCCGCGAGCCGCTGCCGCGCACGCTCCGACTGTCGCTCGTCGATGCGCTCGCGCACGCTCGTGCGCTCGCTCGCCTCGGGGCGATCCGTCATGTGCGCGCGGATCGGATTCAGATCCACATACGCCATGCACGCGATCACCGCGGCCTGGTCGAGCAGCGCCACCGACGTGAAGCGGCCCTCCCAGAAATGCCCCGTGCACCCGTCGTCGCGATTCGCACGGCGGGCGATGCGCTCCTTCATCAGCTTCATGAACCACGACAAGCTCGACAGACGCCCACGACGATCAGCGACCCACGCGTTGTCCGCAGCTCGCGCCTCGAGATAGCGCAGATCAGGGGGCCGCACGTTCCCATCGCGATCCCTCAGCGGGAACAGCACCGACCAGCGCTCAGCCACCTCACGCGCCGACCACCGTGCTGCTCGATCCGGATGCACCTTCATCACCAGATGGAAGTGGTTGGACATCACCGCGTAGCCGAGCATCTCGACCGCGAACACCGCCGCCTGCTCGCGCAGCGCCGCCTCGATCCACTCGCGCCGGTGATCCCACTGGTCACCGCAGAGGAACCCCCGGCGGACGCAGCGGCTGATCACGTGGTAGCAGCCCGTCCGTGTCTGATCGATCAGGTGGGAGCGGGCAGTGGTCACGGGAGACGATGATAGGGTTTATATGGACTCTCTGCAAGCAGGTGGGCGGAGGCTGGGGAGGGAGGTGTGTCAATGAAGTGCCTGTCCTCTGCCCGCTGCCCCTGTCAACGCTTCGACGCATGCCTCGCGGCATACGACGCATGACTCGGGGTCGTTGTGGTTCGCTATGCCTTCAACGTTGGGCTCTTGTATCCCCTACTCCTGGCCGGTCTGCCCGGCGCACTGTCCATATCTTCTCTCTTCAGTGACTGTGGAGGCCAATACCCGTAACCTTAAATTCTGACTCCCCCCGAACCCACAGGCCTATTATAGAAGTTTGATTTGAAAGACAATATAGGACATCCGCATATTACCCCCACAGCCCAGACTTATCCGCAGCCCATCGCTGTTTACGACTCTCGGCCCATCGCTTTCTTGCCTCTGGTCCTCCCACTGCAGATCCGAGCAAAAAGACAATAAAGGACATCCGCATATTAATCCCACAGCCCGGACTTATCCGCTGCCCATCGCTGTCTACGACTCTCAGCCCACCGCTTTCTTGCCTCAGGTCCTCCCACGGCAGACCCGAGCATGCTTCCGCCCTCGGACATGCTTACGAGCCATGAGGAAGGC
>JACCZE010000018.1 GCA_013696105.1 Planctomycetota bacterium
GAAGTAGTCGTCGTGCGATGGGACCCAGTCGGGCGACGCGGCCAGGCGCAGGATCGCTCGCCAGCCGCGTGGATCCTCGACCAGCTCCGGCAGCGAGGCGATGCGCCCATCCGCCGCCTCGGTGAACAGCCAGGGCGCGGTATTGCGCACCAGGGTCACGAGATTCGCCGGACCGATCATGCCTGCAAACTGCACGACCTCGGCCATGGCGGATGGTCGAGCTCGCCGCGCGTGCCACAAGCGCGGCTGCTGGGCGCAGCGTGTTGGCTCGGGCTCGTCGCGAACCGTCTCCAGCGGCCCGCCGTAGAACCGTGGCATGCTCTGACGTGGAGCGCCACGGTGCGCGGGTACACTCGCTGGCGCTCGGAGCAGGGGGCATCATGGAACCAGCGTGGCTATCGGCGGAAACCGCCGGACTCATCAATGGCGTCGTCGGGGGTGTCTTGATCGCCGCGTGCGCGCTGTTCGGTGGATTCAGCCGCTGGCTCGCCGAGCGCGATCGCGGGCGGACGCTCGTCGGTGTGGGCTTCTCGGTCCTCGCGGGTGTCGGTCTCGCAGCCCTGGGGTGCGGAGCGGTCGCGGTCGCGGCCGGACAGCCGATCTACGTCTGGTGTCCCGCCGCCGTCATCGGAGCGGCGGTGATGGGAGCCTTGGCATTGGGTGTGCCGGGAATCATCCAGCGCTATCGCAAGGCGCGGGAACGGCGCGAGCTGCAGGATCTGGCGCAGCGGTTGATCGCCGGGCGATCGTCACGGGTGCTGGCGCGCGCGAATTCGACCCAGCGGTTCCGCTGAGCGTTCTCGCCACCGGACGCGTCACTTCTTGATCAGCGCGGTCGGTACGATGAGTTCGACATACTCGCGACCCACATCGAGGAAGGACGCGGCGAACAGCCGTCGGTCCGCCTTGTCGTAGACCACGGCCTCGGTCACGGGGATGAAATCCTTCACCGTGCGGATGAAATCGGTCAGTCGGGCATCGGGCATCAGGGCGATCCGACCCTCGATGCGGTACGAATCGGTGTAGATCACCACCAAGGTGGTCTCGTCGTTGTTGGGCATGCCGGGTCCCCTGCCAAGGGAGTATCGCATTCCCGCCCGAGTGCCACCCGTTCTAGGGTTGCAAGCGCTTGACGCTCCAGGTGTTGCCGCGTCGTGCTAGGGTCCCCCGCCGCGCGAATCGCCCGGGCTGCAGCTTGCCAGTGGCCGCCCTGCGTGTCTAATGCCAAGCTCACCATGCGTACGCGGGATGCCCTTCGGGCATGCGTATGCTCGCCTGTCGAGTTCAACTCCAAGCGCATCCAGTGTTTACGCCCGACGTGCGGAATCTCCGCCCGGGCACGGAATCGGCTCGCAGCGCTCATTGACAATCCAAGGAACCCCATGACCGATAACCCGGAACTCGCCTCGCTGACGATCAAAGATCTGCGTCAGCTTGCAGGTGAGCACAATATCCAGAACCGCAGCAGACTCGGGAAAGAGGAACTCATTTCCGCGCTCCAGGCCGTGCTCAGCACCCGGAGCGGACAACTCGCCGACGCACCCGCCGCGGCGGAGGCAACCGCCTCCGCCGCCGGTCGGCCCATGGCCGCCGCCGGCGCCGCTGAACCCGAAAACGTCGAGGACGACGAAGACGACGGCGCCGAAGCGCTCGACGCCGGGCTCCTCGACGGGGACGACGACAGCGACGATTCCGATGCGGTCGTCCCGCCCATGCCGGTGAGCACCACCGAGCCCGAGATGATCACCGCCGAGAGCGTGGCGATGCTCACCAGTCCCGGAGCACGTCGCGCTTCCGCACCCCAGCAGCGCAATGCCGGCTCACATGCCGGCGATCGCGGCGGCGACCGTCCTCGCGGGGATGCGGGTCCGCGCGCGCCGCAGGCCGATGGGGACCACGCCGATGGCGCGAACCCGGAAGGCGCTCATGCCGACGGCGAGCACCAGCATCCTGATGGAGAGCCGCGTCGCCGTCGTCGTCGGCGGCGTGGCCGTGGCCGCGGCCGTGGCCGCGATGGCGAGCATCTTCCCGGCCAAGGACCCGGCCAGGGCGACTCCGGCCCCGATCGCAGCGGTCACTTCGATGACGATGTGGAGGAAGGCGAGGGCGCAGGCCCGGTCCAACCCCATGGCGACCAACGCGATCCCGCCGGCGCGGGTGTTTCCGACGGCGGACACCCCGCACCGGTCGATCGCCCGGCGCCGATCAGCGCCGATGTGCGCCCGGCGCCGATGCCCGGCCAACGTCCGCCGCAGCGCGACGATCATCGTCCGCCGCAGCGCGACGACCACCGGTCGCAGCCCAATCAGGGTCGCCAGCAGAACGGACCGGGACAGGGTCAGCAGGGGCGTCCCCAGCATCCGCCTGGTCGGCCGGACCTTCGCCAGAACGATCGTCCGAACGATCGTCACAACGACCAGCGGCAGCATCAGGAGCCGCGCCAGCCCCAGGATCATCGGCAGCAGCCGCACGGTCAGCAGGACCAGCGCCCGCCGCGCCCGCGTCTGGACGGACCGCAGCGCCCGGTTCCGAGCGTGCTCGACCGGTTGTGCTCCTTCTCGAAGGGCATCCTCGAATTGTGCGATCCGTCGACGCCCTCGTGGGCGCAGGCGCGCCTGAGCGAGCTGCTCGCCGAATCCGGCATGGTCGTGCTGCCAGCGTCGGGCCAGCCGCATCCGGATTTCCATGAGGTGGTGGGCACGATCGCGACGCGCAGCGTGCCGCCCGGGCACATCGCCGAGATCACCGCCCCCGGATTCGCCCTGCGCGGCGATCGCGGCGATCTGTTCGCGCTGCGTCGAGCGCGCGTCAAGGTCGCCGAAGGCGGCCCGCGTCAGGAGGCCCCCCGCCCCGTGATCGACGCTGCGCCGACTGCGCCCACGGCGACCAGCGATGCGGTCGACATTCCCGACGAGATCCCTGACATCGTCGAGGTCACCGTCGAGCCGACCACCCCGGATGTGGATGCGGATGCGGATGCCGATGCGCGCGCATCGGCGCCCGCTCCCCGGTCGGACGCGCGCAGTGAACCTCGTCCGCCGCGCGACGATCGTCGTCAGGCTCCGCGTGCCCCGCAGCCTGCGCCGGCAGCGGGTCGTACGCCCTTGCGGACGCATGCGCCCGAATTGGCGAGCGATGCGCCGATGCTGCCGCTCGCGCAGCAGGTACCCGATGAGCTCGCGGCGCGTCCGAAGGCGGAAGGCTTCCGCGCGCTCGGATTGAACGACCAGATCCTCGCGGACCTCGCCGCCATGGGCTTCAGCACGCCGTCGCCGATCCAGGAGGAGGCGATCCCGATCGTGCTCACCGGCAAGGACCTGCTCGGTCAGGCGCAGACCGGCACCGGCAAGACCGCGGCGTTCGCGCTGCCGATCCTGCAGCGCCTGTATTCGCTCGAGGGCACGGGCCCGGTCGCGCTCGTGCTCTGTCCCACGCGCGAACTCGCGCGGCAGGTGCACAGCGAATTCACCAAGATGTCCGGCGCCAGCGGCGCCCGCGCAACCGTGATCTACGGCGGCGTATCGATGGAGGACCAGAACCGCGCGCTCGACCGCAAGCCCCACGTGGTCATCGGCACGCCCGGCCGCATCATCGATCACATGCGCAGGAAGACCCTCGATCTGTCGCGGCTCGCCGTGGCAGTGCTCGACGAGGCCGACCAGATGCTCGACATCGGCTTCTGGCCCGACGTCAACTTCATCATCTCGCACACGCCGCCCAATCGGCAGATGCTGCTGTTCTCGGCCACCTTCCCGGAACCGGTGAAGCTGCTTGCCGAGAAGCACATGAAGGATCCGGCGCACGTGCGCATCAGCCCCAAGAACGTCACCGTCGAGCAGGTCGACCAGAAATACATCGCAGTCGTCCGCGAGCGGAAGAACGAGCTGCTCGCGCACTTCATCGACACCCAGAAGCCCGAGCAGCTGCTGGTGTTCTGCCGGACCAAGCACCAGACCGACCGCGTCGCCGAGGTCCTCAAGCGCAAGCACATGTCCGCGGCAGCGATCCATGGCGACCTGCCCCAGTCCAAGCGCGAGCGCACGCTGCAGGACTTCCGCAATCGCGAACTGCAGTGCCTGATCGCCACCAACGTCGCCGCCCGCGGCCTCGACATCCCCACCGTCTCGCACGTGGTCAACTACGACATCCCCGAGGCTCCCGAGGAGTACGTCCACCGCATCGGACGCACCGCACGCAACGGCGCCCAGGGTGTCGCGCGCACGTTCATCACGCCCGAGGACGGCCAGTTCCTGGTCGAGATCGAGAAGCACATCGGCCTGCTCCTGGAAGAGGAGAAGATCGAGGGTTTCACCGAGGCGCCGACCGTCCAGGTCAAACGCGCCATCGCCGACATGCCGGTCGGTGTCGCGCCGCGGATCCTCAAGCCGCTGGTCGGCGGCATTCGTCTTGGACGTCGCCGCGGGTGACGAGTTGCCTCTTGAAACCCGCCGGGGCCGCGTGGACTGCGAACGCCGGGGAAAGCCCCCGAAGGAAGACACGATGCGCACGCTCATGATTCCACGCCACCACCTCGCCGGCATGGTGCTGCTGATCGCCGCGCTGATGGCGCTCGGCGGTTGTGCGACGCGGCGATCCCGCCCCGATCCCGCCTATGCGAGCGCTCCGCAGCACCTGGTGGTCGAAGGCGACACGCTGTCGTCGATTTCGGAACGCTACAACGTCGACATCGCGACCATCATCAAGGCCAACCGTCTCGCTCATAAGACCCTGGTCCCCGGCCAGGTGCTGTATCTGCCAGGAGCGCGCGTCGACGCGCCGCGGGTCGCCCGCGCGATTCCCGAGCCAGCGCCCGAGGTCGATACCTCCACCGATTGGTTCATCGCCCGTTCGACGTGGTCGGTGCAATCCATCGATGTCCCGAACACCGATCCGATGGCCCCGATCTACCGCCTCACCGTGCACCATTCCAGCGAGCACGGCGACGCCTCGGGCGATCCGGTCGACATGCTGCGCCTGTTCGAGAAGAACCACAAGTCCAAGGGCTGGGCCTGCATCGGCTACCACTTCATCATCGCCGCTGATGGCCAGGTGTACGAAGGCCGACCGCTGAAATACCAGGGCGCCCACGCCTCTGGCGACAACAACATCGGCAACGTCGGCATCTGCCTGCTCGGCAATTTCGAGCGCGACAGCGTCCCCCAGGCGCAGCGCGCGGCCCTGATGTCGGTGCTCGACCGCCTGGTGCGCCGCTACGGCATCGCCCGCACCGAGATCCACGGCCATCGTGAATTCAAGACCACCGATTGCCCCGGCCGCTTCCTGCTGGCCATCGTCGACGAATACCGCGGGGGCAACGGCGAACTCGCGCCGGAGCGTCCGGCCGCGACGTCGCGCCCGAGCCGCGCCCCGGCGAAGCGCGCGAGCGCGACGACGACCAAGAAGACGCGCCGCTAGACCGTCCCGGGGCTCCAGGACACGATCGTGCTGGTTGTTGACGCTTTCCGCGTCGAACCCATACTCCGCTCCCCACGCGCGAGTGGCGGAATTGGCAGACGCACTAGCTTGAGGTGCTAGCCCTCGCAAGAGGATCGGGGTTCGAGTCCCCGCCCGCGCACCAGGATGATAAGCCCTAGCGCAAGCTAGGGCTTATGCTTTGGTGGAAGCAGCCGGAGCGACGGTGCCGCCACCGGCTCCGGTCGCACGGTTGTT